>SXIP01000027.1 GCA_005772825.1 Methylococcaceae bacterium
CAATTAGCGCGGCAATGGTCAAGGAACTGCGTGAGCGCACGAGTTCCGGCATGATGGAATGCAAGAAAGCCTTGGTCGAAGCCAATGGCGATATGGAATTGGCTATTGAGAACATGCGTAAAGCCGGCTTGGCGAAAGCTGATAAAAAATCAGGCCGTATTGCCGCGGAAGGTATTATCGGTGTTAAGGTCAGTGATGACGGTAAATCGGTTGCAATCGTCGATATCAATTGTGAAACGGATTTTGTTGCCAAAGCCGATGATTTTGTCAATTTCGTCAATAGCGTATCGCTTGCTTTGTTGAATGCAGAGAACATTGAAACGGAAGAACAATTGCTGGCAATGCCTTTGGAAGGCGGCGTTACCGTTGATGAAATGCGTCGTGGCTTGATTTCAAAACTAGGCGAAAACATTACCGTCAGACGTTTTGAAAAATTTAAAACACCTGAAGGCGGTACAGCATGTTATTTGCATGGCAGCAAAATCGGCGTTATTGTCGAATTGGCTGTAGCCGACAATGAGTTGGGTAAGGATATCGCCATGCATGTTGCGGCGAGTAAACCGGCTTATGTTTCGGAAGATCAAGTGCCTGCTGATACAATTGAGAAAGAAAAGGAAATTTTCATGGCTCAATCAGCGGAGAGTGGAAAACCCGCGGAAATTATTGAGAAAATGATAGCTGGACAGATCAGGAAGTTTTTGGCGGAAGTCACTTTGCTGGGTCAGCCTTTCATCAAGGATGATAAAACCACTGTCGGTAAGTTGGTGGCTTCAAAAGGCAATACGGTTGTTCGCTTTATCCGTTTTGAAGTGGGTGAAGGTATCGAGAAAAAAGAAGAAAACTTTGCCGAAGAGGTTATGGCGCAAGTCAATGGCGCGAACTGAGTCTTGATTGATTAACTATTGAGGCGTGAGTGTATGACCGGCACTCGCGCCCATATCCCAACGTTGGAGCGTTAATATGCAATGGCAAGATGTGTTAGCCGATAAATCATTACGCGATTTACCTTACAAAATAGAGTTGAATGAATACGGCAATATCGAAATGTCTCCTTCGTCTTTTACGCACAGTTATTTGCAAGGTACACTGGCATTTTTATTGCGCGCACAATTAGGCGGTGAAGTTTTTACGGAGTTAGTCATCGAAACCGGCAAAGGCGTTAAAGTGCCTGATGTGGCATGGGGGCAGGCGATTATTTTCAACGTCATAAACATGATATTGCCGCCACTTCCGCTCCGGAAATTTGCATTGAAATAATTTCGCCCTCCAATAGCGAACGGGAAATGAAAGCAAAGATTAATTTATATTTAAAAGCGGGGGCTGTTGAAGTTTGGTTGGTCAATGAACAAGGCGGCATTCGTTTTTTTGATGCCGGAGGGCAGCAGGATGCCAGCCGTTTTAATGTGAACCTAGACAAGTTGATTTGATAGCGTTATTGATTTGATAGCATCAAAAGACAGAACATAAATAAAACTCCATGACTCAATTAATTTATCAGAGAATATTACTGAAGCTCAGCGGCGAAGCGTTAATGAGCGAGGCGGGCGGCAGTATCGATGCCGATATTGTTAAACGTCTTGCCACTGAAATTAAGGAATTGTGCGATTGCGGCATTCAGGTTGGTTTAGTTATCGGCGGCGGCAATATTTTACGCGGTGCTGAAAAAGCGGCGGAAGGCCTGGATAGAGTAACCAGTGACCAGATGGGCATGCTGGCGACCGTTATCAATGCTCTGGCCATGCAGGATGCTCTCGAACATATGGGACAGCAGGTTCGGGTCATGTCCGCACTAAAAATCAATCAGGTCTGTGAAGATTATATTCGCCGCAGGGCGGTCAGGCATTTGGAAAAAGGTCGTGTGGTTATTTTTGCAGCGGGTACCGGCAATCCTTTTTTTACGACCGACTCAGCGGCGAGTTTAAGAGCGATTGAAATCAATGCAGAGTTAATGATTAAAGCCACCAAGGTTAAAGGCGTTTATTCCGCTGATCCTGAAAAAGTCAAAGATGCCGTATTTTATCCACGATTGACTTATGACGAGGCGCTGGATCAGCGGCTTAATGTCATGGATACAACTGCACTGGTACTTTGCAGGGATAATAATGTACCTATGCGGGTAATGAATATTTTTGAGCAAGGCGCGGTAATGAGGCTGATAATGGGTGAAGAAATCGGCTCTCTTATTCAACGAGGAACAGATAAATGATTAGTGATATTCAACAAGATGCAGCAACTCGAATGAGCAAGAGCATAGATGCTCTAAAACATGAGTTTTCAAAAATAAGAACGGGCAGGGCTCACCCGAGTTTACTGGATCAAATTAGCGTTTCGTATTACGGTACGGACTCGTCGTTATCGCAGGTAGCCAATATTGCCGTTGAAGATTCGCGTACTTTAACGATCACGCCATGGGAAAAAAACATGGTTCAGGCAATTGAAAAGGCTATTATGAAATCCGATCTTGGTCTGAATCCGTCCACAAACGGCATGGTCATTCGTATTCCGCTACCTGCATTGACTGAAGAACGTCGTCGTAGCCTGGTTAAAGTCGTCAAGCATGAAGCCGAGAACGGCCGTGTCGCCATCAGGAATATTCGCCGCGATGCCAATTCTGAAATAAAAGATGCGCTGAAGGAAAAGCTGATTTCTGAAGATGAAGCACGCGCTGCGGAGGAAAAAATTCAAAAGCTGACCGATCAGTACGTGAAAGAAGTGGAAAAATTACTGGAAGCAAAAGAGGGAGACTTATTGTCGCTTTAGTATTTTCTGTCATCCGGGTGAGATTTAACCATGGCTATTGATAAGGACCTTCAGGGTTTACAGGCGGGTAATCCCCGTCATATTGCTATTATAATGGATGGCAATGGCCGCTGGGCTCAGAAGAGATTTATGCCCAGAGCCGTTGGTCATCAAGCCGGCGTTAAAGCGGTCAGGAAAATTGTTGAGTACTGCGCTATACAAAAGATAGAAGTGTTAACCTTATTCGCTTTCAGTAGTGAAAACTGGCGGCGTCCGGAAGAAGAAGTTTCATTATTAATGAGCTTGTTTCTGTCAACCCTGCAAAGAGAAGTCGATAAGCTCGATCGCAATAATATCCGCTTGCGGTTCATTGGCGATAGAAGTGCATTCTCCGATAAATTACAAATCAAAATGGCCGAAGGCGAGGCTCAGACTCAAGATAATAATGCCTTGACCCTGGTTATTGCCGCCAATTATGGCGGTCATTGGGACATGTGTCAGGCATTCCGGCAAGTGATGGATAAAATAGCGATCGGGGAATTGAAAGATCAGGCTATAGACGAACAGCTGATTAGCCGGCATTTATCAACGGCTGATTTGCCAGATCCTGACTTGTTTATCAGAACAGGCGGCGAACAACGCGTCAGTAACTTTATGTTATGGCAATTGGCTTATACGGAAATGTACTTTACGCCAACGCTCTGGCCTGATTTCGACCAGAATTCACTTGAAGAGGCTATTAATAGCTTTAAAGGTCGGCAAAGGCGCTTTGGTCACACTGGTGAACAGGTGCTTGCCAAATCAATTACCCAATAATTATAAAAATCCGAACTTAACCTTATAAAATCTTAACTTAACAATGTTACTACAGCGAATTATAACGGCATCCATTCTGGCATCTCTGATTGCACTGGCAGTGTTCAAATTGCACTCTGAGTTTTTTTCATTGTTATTGGGGATTATCACTCTCTTGGCAGCTTGGGAGTGGTGTAATCTGGTCGGCATTAAATGGCTGCTTGCCCGCGGATTATTTATGTTGGCATTGATTGTGCCGATGTTGGGCATTCATTTTTGGACTCAGATTCTTGAGCTGGTTGCCACAATTTTCGATTGGCCCGATGTCAGGGATTATTCAGGAATACTGGAGTGGTTGGTTGTTCCGCCGGTATTATTCTGGATATTGGTCATGATCTTAATCAGGAACAGCTCTGCCGGTATTTTAAAACTTGAGATGAAAATCGGCTATAAAGCCTTGATCGGCTGGTTTATTTTATTAGCGACCTGGATGTTTCTGTCACGATTAAGAACTTTTTATGATTCTGAAATGACGATGTATTTCCTGATTTTAATATGGGCGGCGGATATTTCGGCTTATTTTATAGGTAAAAAATTCGGCAAAACCAAGCTGGCTCCTGAAATCAGCCCCGGCAAGACAGTTGAAGGCATGTACGGCGCATTAATAGCCGGCTTTTTGTGCGGCGTAGCATTAAGCCTGATTTACGGCTTTCAATTTATCATCGCATCCGACTTTGTTTTATTATCGACTTTAACGGTGCTGGTTTCCATTTACGGTGATTTGTTTTTCAGTGTGGTCAAGCGTCAGCGTGGCGTGAAAGACAGTGGTTCGCTGTTACCGGGTCATGGTGGCATTCTGGATAGAATTGACAGCCTGATTGCCGCTATTCCGTTTTTCTACGCAGGTACATTCTTAATTGGCAGGCTGGTTACATGAAAGGCATTTGCATACTCGGAGCGACCGGCTCTATAGGTGTCAGCACATTAGATGTTGTAGCAAGGCATGCTGATCTTTATAAAGTCATCGCATTAACGGCTAATAACAATATCGATCTGTTGTATGAGCAATGTTTGCAGCACCACCCTGAAGTTGTGGTCGTGGTCGATGAAAGCAAGGCGCAAGCATTCAGGGAAAAAATTTTAAATTCCGCCATAGGCGATATTGCCGTCCTATCAGGTGCAAAAGCTCTGGAACAGGTTGCAACATTAGATAACGTTGATTCCGTCATGGCGGCTATCGTCGGTGCTGCGGGATTGTTACCGAGTCTGGCAGCTGCCAAGGCGGGTAAAACGATTTTGCTGGCCAACAAGGAAGCGCTGGTGATGTCCGGCGCCATCTTTATGCAGGCTGTGGCTGAATCCGGCGCCCAATTGTTGCCGATCGACAGCGAGCATAATGCGATATTTCAATGCATGCCTGCCGACTACAAGGCAGGTATGACGGCCAAGCAAGCAAGACGTATTTTATTAACCGCTTCGGGCGGACCCTTTCGGGAAATGCCGATAGAGAGGATGGTTGATGTCACGCCGGATCAGGCCGTGGCTCACCCTAACTGGGATATGGGCAGGAAAATCTCCGTCGATTCCGCCACCATG
>SXIP01000004.1 GCA_005772825.1 Methylococcaceae bacterium
ATTGTCGGTTTCGGTTGCAACGTGCCGGCGATTATGGCGACACGCACGCTGGAAAACCAGCGCGACCGGATTCTCACCAACCTGATGAACCCGTTCATGTCCTGCGGCGCCCGGTTACCGGTTTATGCCTTATTTGCCGCTGCTTTTTTTCCGGTCGGTGGTCAAAACCTAGTGTTCGGCTTGTATCTTTTGGGCATAGCCGTGGCGGTCATGACCGGTTTGATCATGCGCCATACCCTATTTAAAGGCGAGTCGGCGCCGTTCATTATGGAATTGCCCGCGTACCACATGCCGACACTGCGCGGCGTTTTTATCAGAACCTGGGACCGGCTCAAATCGTTTTTATTTAATGCAGGCAAAGTCATTGTGCCTATGGTGTTGGTATTGAACTTCCTTAATGCACTGGGTACAGACGGCACATTCGGCCAGGAAAACAGTAATAAATCGGTATTGAGCGAAATCGGGCGCGGCTTGACGCCGGCGTTCAAGCCGATGGGTATTGAAAAAGACAACTGGCCGGCAACCGTCGGTATCTTTACCGGTGTGCTAGCCAAAGAGGCGGTTGTCGGGACTTTGGATGCCTTGTATAGCGGACTTGCAAGCACTGATCCCGCATCAATTGAGCCCCCGCCTTTCAATCTTCAAGAAGCCCTGATTAATGCCTGTTTGACGGTGCCTGACAATTTGCGCGCAATCGCCGATAACCTTCTCGATCCCTTGGGGTTAAATATCGGCACAGTCGATGATCTGACGTCTGCGGCCAGTGAACAGGAAGTCAATACCGATACCTTCGCCGCCATGCAACATAGTTTTGACGGCAAAGCCGGTGCCTTTGCCTATCTGCTGTTTATCCTGTTATATGCGCCCTGTGTCGCGGCAACCGCGGCCATTTACAGGGAAACCAACTTCAACTGGACGGTATTTGTCGTGCTGTGGACCACCGGCCTTGCCTATATGACAGCCACCATTTTTTACCAGGCAATGACTTATAACCTTCATCCCGAGTATTCGCTGGTATGGATAAGCGGATTAAGCATCGCCTTTTCATCGGTGCTTGGCGGCTTATGGTTTCTGGGCAGGCACTCTGGAAAAAACCCCAGTGAAAAACCGCTTCAGGAGGCTTTATGATTTTATCGGACTTGCGTAGCTATTTAAAACAACAGCGCAGGGTTGCATTAAAGGATTTGATCAATCATTTCAATATGGATGCCGATGCGCTTCGCGGCATGCTGGGTAAGTGGATCAGCAAAGGCAATGTGCGCAAACTGCCGCTGGAGTCGTCCTGCGGCACGAGTTGCTGTAAATGCGATCCTGCGTTGACTGAATTGTATGAGTGGGTAGATAAAGCATGAGTGGATAGATTAAAGCATAGTTATCACAAATTGGGTTATGATTGCGCCACTTAAGCAAGCACGAGAATAACAATGACCACTCAACAACCCAGCATCCTCATTGGTTCTTTGACTGAAGTCCGCGGTAACGGTATGGAGGCCAGGATAACCGATGAACATTCCAATAATGCTCCCATTATCAACCTGGGCGACGAAGACATACTGGCCGGTCAGATCGGCTCGTATGTCGTCATTCGTCAAACAGGCATCAGCGTTCTGGCGCTGGTCTTGAAAATGTGGGAAAACTTCCGCTTTAATGCGACCGGTATTCGTCTGTCGGACCGTTTTATCTCGCTGGTTCCTGTCGGGGAAATAGACAAGAACGGCACCTTTATACGAGGGGTGCGCCATTATCCGACCCCCGGCGCCAATGTGTATGCCGTCGGTCTCAAGGAAATCAACGCCATCTTCTCAAAATTCCGGGAATATGAGTTTTATATCGGTAACTTGGCTTCACATAAGGATTATCAATTAAGCCTTGATCCGCGGGCTCTTTTTGGCCGTCATTTTGCTATTCTCGGGCAATCCGGTTCCGGTAAATCCTGGACAGTCACCAGCCTGATCCAGAGCACCCTGAAAGCCATGCCCAATTGCCATCTGATTATGCTCGATTTGCATGGTGAATATTGCTGGAAAGATGATAACGGCGCCATTAAATCGGCATTTCCAAGCCATCAGGTCAATTACATTGACGCCATGGAAATGGAAATGCCCTACTGGATGATGACCTATTCCGAACTGGTTGATTTGTTCATAGACCGGGAAGATAAAGGCGCATCCATGCAAATGGCTTATATGCGCGAAGTCATACAGCAGCTCAAACGCAAGGAAGCCAAGCAGATCGGTTTAGCTTCGGTCACTGTCGATACCCCAATTTATTTTCCATTAGCCGAATTGTATATGCAGTTCAAAGTGGCCAATGAAGAAAAAAAGGACTTCGGCAAAACCCAGGGCGCCTTGTTTGGGCAGTTTGATGAATTTCTGATCAGAATGCAAAGCCGCTTCAATGATATTCGTTATGATTTTCTGCTGAAGCCGAAAATACGCAACACCTCGGAAAGTATGGCCGCGTTATTGCGTCAGTTTGTAGGCTTGGGTACGAAAAGAGCCAATATCATGGTCGTTGATTTAAGCTCCGTACCCACCGACGTAAGGCCTGCTGTTTCGGCGCAGGTAGGACGCCTGGTTTACGAGTTTAATTACTGGAATCCCAAACGCGCTGAATTTCCCATCACGCTGATATGCGAGGAAGCGCATGCTTATATTCCCAGGGAAAAAGGCGGACAGTTTGACGGCACCAAAAAAATGATGGAGCGGATTGCCAAAGAAGGTCGTAAATACGGCGTATCCATCGGCGTGGTCAGTCAGCGTCCGACTGAATTGTCCGAAACCATGCTGGCTCAATGCAGTTCTTTTATCTGTCTGCGTACAACCAACCCGGATGACCAGGAATATATCAAAAAGTTGGTGCCGGAAGCCGAAGGCGATTTAACCGATATATTGAGCTCTCTGGGCCGAGGCGAAGCATTGGTATTAGGCGAGGCGGCGCCGATACCGACGCGCGTACAGGTTTACAGACCCAACCCCGAGCCGAAAAGTAATGACGTGGATTATTTTACCGGCTGGTGGAAAGGCACGGATGATCTGGATGTCGAGGAAATAGTCCATTTCTGGCGAACCCAAACCCGGAAATAACGTTTCAATCCATCATGGCGATTTCCATTGCTCGATAAAGACCGGTTTTTTTAATGTGCATGAAATAACTTGAGTATTTGATTTTCTTAACCCGCTTCCTGAGGGAGAGAACAAGTCGTCCACGTTATTTCATGTACGTTCCTATGTCACTTAAAGCGCCTGCTGCGGTTTCCCCGTCCCCCGAATTCCTGCAATCATTGAAATGAACAAGAATCCCGCGCAATTCTGGTATATTCTTTCAGGGTATTGCCTATACTTCATGTACAGCGACTCTTAAGCAGTTCCGCAACCCCCATTTTCAGGGAAAAGAACAAATAGGCTAAGAATCAATACTAAACAGGCATTTTTTGTTACCGGGTGAGCAGATTAACTACGCCATGAATCAAGCCATTTATCGACCGTCAATTGTTTTATGCTGTCTCTTGTTATTGTCCGCCTGCGGCGCCTGGGAAACCGTTCCTGAAGCAACACCGGATGCGGAAAAAGCATTCACTGTTCCCGACCGCTCTACACGAATTTCCGAACCCGGCGCGCTGGAAGCATTTAAATCCGAAACTAAAAAAATCACCGATTATCTGTTATATGACGGTGATGATATTCATATTGAAGTGATCGGCAGGCCCGAATTGTCCGGTGTGCAACGTATCGGCCCGGATGGCCGTATTTCGTTATCGATAGTCGGTTCGGTATCGGTACGTAACCTGAACCGCGAACAAGCCGCAGAGAAAATTAATAATGCGCTGTCGCCCTATTATTTGAATATTTTTACCACCGTGCGCGTCGAGCATTACAACTCAAACCGCATCATTATTATCGGCCGGGTTGAACATCCGGGTGAACTGTTGTTCAACACGCCGCCCAACTTGCTCGACATTCTTGCGCAAGCCGGCGGCATGCCGCTGTTAAGAAAAGAACAGGTGTTGACGCGCTGTGCGATTATTCGTAATGAAAAAATCCTGTGGGTGGACCTGACCCGTTTGCTGACCGGCGATACGACTTTAAACGTCCCCTTGCAACGCAATGATGTGGTGTATATTCCCGATGCGACCGATACCTCTGTCTTTGTGTTGGGCGCCGTTAATACGCCGGGCGTGTTTCGACTAACGCCGCAAATGTCATTTATGGATGCCTTGGGGCAGGCCGGCGGTTTAACCAAAGACGGCAATTTTAACGACGTACACCTGATTCGACCCGACGCCAACGTCAATATGAAAATAGATATGAGCGAGCTATTAAAGCCGCAAGGAAAATTGAATGTAGCCATGAACGAAGGCGACATTATTTTTGTGCCGAAACACGGTGTCAGTAAAATTGGTTATATCCTGCAACAGATTAATCCATTCAGCACACTCTTTACCATTACTCAATTAGGCGCTGTAGCTCCCTAGTTTATGCCTGAATCGACTCTATCACCTGCAGTTGGCGAATCGGTTTCGACCGGGGCGATCATGCCCCTGGTCAGCCTGAAAAAACATTATAAAATCGGCCTGGGCATTTTTATTACCATTGCTTTATTAGGTATTCCTTTCGCCTGGTTTAAAGGTAAATCCTTTTATTCGGTCACCGCCGTCGTGCAAGTATCGCCACGTGTTGCCAACGTCCTGCAGGAAAGCAAGGAGCAGGAAATTCCATCGTTCCAACAATATCAGCAATTTTTGGCCCAGCAGGCCAGTACTGTTGCGCGTTACGACATTGTACTGGCGGCTTTGAAAAAAATGGGTGATAAACGCTTTGTCTGGCAGGACAAAAGCGAATCCGATCGTCGCGCCGCCGAACGTCTGCAAGCCGCTTTGGTCGTCAAACCGGTAAAAGACACATATTTGTTTACGGTAACGCTGGAATCCGAAAAAAAGGAACATCTGGATGAAATCGTCAACACCGTAGTAGCCGTATATTTTGAACAGGCGCGCAGCGATCTCTTGCTGTATGCCTCCAAACAACGTTTGACGCTGTTGTATCAGCAGCGTGACAAATTCCAGAACACTATTACCGATAAGAAAAAACGTCTGGTAGCCATTGCCCAGGAAATCAGTGTGACGACTTTTGTAGACACCGCCCCGAACCCCTATGATGACCTGTTGGCGGACAGCCAGAAAGCCTACTCGGTCGCACAACGTGAGCGTATGGCGGCGGAAGCCGGGTTGCAATTGTTTGAAAATCCAAAAGATCCGAGTAAGGCGTCAACCGCACTGGAGTCAATGGTTTCCGACCTTGTTTACAAAGACCAGGGTTTGTACAGTTTAAAAGCCAATATGTATCTGAAGCGCAGTAAACTGGTGGAACAAATCAGTGGACTGGATCCCCGACATCCGGGTTATGAACAGATTAAAAAACAGCTGGCTGTGATTGAAGCCGAAGTGGTCGAGGCCACTACAAAATTAAGCAATGATGTGAAACACATGCTGCTCGAAGAACGACGCTCTAAAGTTACATTAACGCGGCAGATTGAAAAAGGGCTGGCGGAACAAATTGCCGAACAAAAGAAAAAGGCCTCCTGGTTTTCCAGCAACTACAATCAGGCACTGACGTTAACACAGGAAATAAAACGTTTTTACAGCCAACTGGAAACGGTGGAAAACCGCATCAATTTCATTGAACTGGAATCGAACGCTCCCGGCTATGTACGCATGGAAAGCGCGGCCAGACCACCCGAGATGCCCATTCGCGGCGGACGCAAAAAACTATTGATCATGATGACTATGCTGGGTTTAATTGCCGGACTCATCGTGCCTATTTTGATAGACCTGCTGGATAAGCGCATTAAAACCGCCGGTCAGGTAGAAAAGCTGCTTGGTTATAAACCGCTGGCGGCCTTGTTGGAAAGCGGACAAGCAAACGTAGAGCCGGGCATTATCGCCGACCAGAAGCGGCGTTTGGCGTTGGCCCTGAATCGGGAACGGCTGCGCTCCGGCAAGCCCAGCAACCTGATTTTGTTGACTTCGGTGGCGCATAACAGCGCCGTCACGTCGCTGGCTCTGGATTTGGCAATCGATTACCAGAAAATTGATGTGCGCGCGGTTGTGGTAGAAGTCAATTCGTTAAAATCCGATGCCCGTTATGTGACGGACACTACCCATGCCGGGCTATTCAATATGATCATTGATCCGTCCGTCACCGTGCAACAAGTCGTCAGCCCGGCGGACGCCCATTATCCCGACCGTATCTCTATCGGCTTACCGGACGATGGCTTGTTATTCGGCTACCAACGCCTGCAAGCCGCACTGGAAAAAATTGCCGAATCCTACTCAATGGTCATTCTCGATGCAGCGCCGATTTTATTTTCCGCCGATGTGGAGTTTTTTACCGGTATCAGCGATATTACCTTACTGCTGATTGCGGCCCAGGAAACCCAACCGGGTGAGATCAAGCGCGCCGTGCAGTTACTGGAACGCATAAACCCGAAAGTCATCAGTTTTGTGGTAACCCGCTTGCGCATTTTTCAAGGCGGCGGTTATTACTCGTCAGTGTATAAAAAAGCAGCGGCGGCGAAAGTGGGCAGAGTATGAACAGTTCGGCTTATAGACCTGACACCGGAGCGGGTGGAGGAGTGGGTAAAGCTGGAAGCTCACACGAGACCGACACGCGCCCGCCTTTCGCTACGGTTATTAAAAGCGTTCCTTTTTTGGTGCGCCAGACACCCCGCTTATAAAGCAATCGTGACGACCAACGCCGCGAAAAGCGAAGACGCCCGCGAAAGCTTGGGTAAAGCCAAGGTCAAAGATGACGTGTTACAGCATGAGCAATTACCCGCATGGTTTGACGCCGTTAAGCAAATCGGCAACCCTGTTATCAGCGCATACCTGCAATGCTTATTACTGACCGGTTCCCGCCGTGAAGAATTGGCAGCCCTTCGCTGGGTGGATGTAGATTTTCATTGGAATAAATTAACCATACATGACAAGTTTGAGGACTTTCGCATCATTCCACTAACGCCTTATGTGGCGCACTTACTGGCGGCGTTGCCGCGCCGCAACGAGTATGTATTCAGTAGCCCTGGCCGCCTGACTGAACCGCGTATTGCCCATAATCAAGCCTGTGCTGTTGCCGGGCTTGATATGACCTTGCACGGTTTACGCCGAAGTTTTGCAACATTAAGCGAATGGACAGAAACCCCCGCCGGAATCGACGCCCAAATACAGGGACACAAGGCGCAAGGTGTGCGGGAGCAAAATTATATCCGCCGCCCGCTTGACCTGTTGCGGATGTGGCACATCAAGATTGAAGCCTGGATGCTTGAGCAAGCCGGAATCGAGTTTAACCAGTCTCAGTTTGTACAGGGTTTGCGTGTTGTTAAATAAAATATTTGTAAACCGTAAACCGTAAACCGTAAACCGTAAACCGTAAACCGTAAACCGTAAACCGTAAACCGTAAACCGTAAACCGTAAACCGTAAACCGTAAACCGTAAACCGTAAAGCGTCGAGATACACTTTATTATGATTAAGAGTTTCCGGCACAAAGGCATTCAGCAATTTTTTGAAACCGGTTCGAAAGCGGGTATTGCGGCAGAACACGGGGCTAAGCTGGCTAGGCAATTGATGCTGCTTAATGCCGTCAAAAGCCCGCTTGAAATGGATGTTGCAGGCTGGAAACTGCATCAACTAAAAGGCGAACTGGCCGAACATTGGGCAGTAAAAGTAAACGGCAATTGGCTGCTTACTTTCACGATTGAAGGCGAAGATGCAATCTTGGTCGATTATCAAGACTATCACTAACAGGTGTTCGATATGACTATGTTTAACCCACCCCATCCGGGCAGTATTTTGAAGGAAGATGTTTTACCAGCGCTGGGTATCGGTGTGACAGAAGCCGCCGCACAACTTGGCGTATCGCGTGTTGCGTTGTCTCGCGTTATCAATGGCCGTGCGGCCATCAGTGCGGATATGGCAATTCGACTTGAGGTATGGATGAACGGCCTCACCGCCGAAAGTTGGGTGCGTATGCAGGCAGAATACGACCTCTGGCAAGCCAGACAAAAACCGCGCCCCAATGTTAAACCGGCTGAAATACCTCATGCAGCCTAATAGCGTATCAAGACCACATGACCAAACCGTTATCGAATTATTGCGGGAAGACCCCAGTTTTGCAGACGAGTATTTAACAGCCGCACTCGATGAAGCAGACGAGCCGGGAGGCCGTGAAGCCCTGCTATCCGCTTTACGCCACATTGTCGAAGCGCAAGGCATGGCGGTTATAGCAGAACGCGCGGGCATTAAAAGCGAAAGCCTCTATCGCGCCCTATCCCCCAAAGGAAACCCCACTATTAAAACATTACTGGCGGTAATCGGTGCGGCTGGCTTGAAATTATCAGTGCATCGGCAAGCAGAAGTCCATTAGGCGCATTTGAACAGTTCCTATTTATGACCAAGCTTCCCAAGCTCCCCCCTCCAGCACAAGCCGGTGATGGTACACCTGAAGGCGAGGTAATAACCGAACTCATTAAGATGTTTGCATCGGGCGGAACATTCATATCTTGCACCGAAGATGAAGCCGAAGCATTCAGAGCGGAACGGCGGCGTTGCACTTCTTATAATGAAGAGTTGCAAGGTCAAGGCGCGATAGTCACAATCCGAAGAGGAAAGACGGTGTGGCGCATTCCCGGCAAAGGTGGCGCAGACCTTGACCGCCCACCGATGGCTGTAAAAATCGCAAGGATGGAGCAACGCTATAAAATAGAGAGGAACAAAGCCGAACGCACCATTAACTTGATTATCAGGAATCGAGCGGGTAAATTCAGTAAATCCCCTAAAACCGAACAACAACGGTATGATGTGCTTACCTTGGCAGCGAAATACGCAAACAAAGGACGCAACCTGTCCGCGTTCATTGCTAAAAGGCTGGGTGTAAACATCCGCACGGTTCAACGTATTTTGAAAGATTCTGATTAATTAAAGCGACAATCCCGAAAATACCCAATTTTCAATAATTTTTGTGTGCGTATCATGGGGAACTTGTTCAACATTGATACAGGTTTCAGAATGGAATACACACAAAATCAACGCTTCATCCCACTGGAGGAGGTTACCCTTCCAACGGTGCCGACCGATGCCGCCGCGTATTATTTAAACCGCAAACCCCAAACTTTGCGCGCTTGGGCGTGTTTGGAGAATGGCCCGCTTCGTCCGGTACGTATAAATGGACGGCTTGCGTGGCCCGTTCCTAGCCTCAAAACCTTAGTTAGTGGAGGCGCGGAATGAACATCCCCAAATTTCCATCAATTAATTCCCTTGAAGGCTTCGCGCTTTTCTATCTTTTAACTGGTCATCGTATCAGCCATTTATCATTTTTGGGTGATTCAAATTCGTATTGCCTGCGTGCGCCCGTTTTCAATTTAAGGCAATCTGGCTGGCCAATTGATGATTACTGGCAGGCCGGAAGCATTAGCCGATTTTCTGGACGGCAAACAAAATATAAAAAATACTTTATAAATGATGAAAATATCAATCAATTGATGTTGCTTTTCGGCGAACGTCTTCAAAAATTCAAGGAAGCAGCTAAGCACCACGAAGTGAAGGCGGCTTAAATGAAAGATAACAAAAAAAAGCCTATTCGATGCGCCAACACCGAACAGGCCGAAAATCAAATAATGCAAAACCATTTTACCCGATTCCAGAAACTAAAGGCGGATTTTATCCGGCGTGCTGCATGGCTTTCAATAGTTTTGGGGGCGATATGTTAGAAATCGACCGCGCTCTCGATGCCTTACATTTTATTGATGCTGGTTGTTCGCGTGATGACTGGGTAAAAATCGGCATGGCGGCAAAAGCAGCCGGTCTATCGTTTGAAGACTTTAATAACTGGAGTTCATCCGGCGGCAATTATGGCAGTGAACAGGAATGCCGCACCGTCTGGAAATCGTTTAAAGAATCTGGAAGCATTACCGCTGCAACATTGTTTGGAATAGCACATGCTCAAGGCTGGCAAGACCCAAGCAAAACATACACTAAAACCACAAGCAAAAAACCTGTTGATGTTTGGAAGCACTGCATAACGGCGACACCTGCCGAGCCTTACATTAAGCGTAAGCAAGGCAAGCCAGATGGCTTGCGAGTTTATCCGGCCAATGCATCGCCGTTGGTTATCCGTGGGCAAAATGTGGCGGGTTGGTTAGTGCTTCCATGCTGGAGCGGTGAACAAGTGCAAACATTGCAGTTTGTACCAGCAAAAGGTGACAAACTGAACTTGCCGGGTGCATCGTTTGGTGATGGATTTTTCACTGTAGGTAAAATAACCAACCGAGTTTATATATGTGAAGGGATCGGGCAAGCGTGGGCAGTTAATCAGGTAACTGGAACCGCCGCCGTGGTTTGTTTTGGTGCTGGTCGTATGATGACAGTAGCAAAGGTGTTGAAGGCTAAACATACCGCCGCTGATTTAGTGCTTGTTCCAGACAAAGGCAAGGAAAAACAAGCCGCTGATATTGCCGCCGCTGTTGCCGGGCAATGGATAGAGTTACCTCACGATAAGCCACAAAACTACGATGTAAACGATTACTTACAGGATGCCGGTATCATTGCCTTAACTGCTTTGCTGGAACGTCTGAAGGCCCCGCCGATGCGTTTTAATCTGTTATCTGATGCAGACCTGGAAGCACTGCCCCCTATTGAATGGCGTATCAAAAAGGTGTTACCAAAAACAGGTCTAGTCGCGGTGTTCGGTGCATCCGGTTCCGGCAAAACGTTTGTAGTGTTGGATATGCTGCGAGCTTTGGCTATTGGGAAAAACTGGTTTGGTTACCGAACAAAGCATTGCAATGTACTTTATTGCGCACTGGAAGGCGAAGGCGGTATTGCCGGGCGTGTTGCTGCATATCGCGAAAAACACGGCACGACCGCCGCGAATATTCGCTATTTAGTGGAGCCGTTCAGCTTATTGGATGACAAGGATTTGATTGCCCTGGCAAAGGCAATCAAGGCAAACGGGCAAAGCGCGGATGTCGTGGTATTAGACACATTGAACCGAGCCGCGCCGGGAGCCGATGAAAACGACAGCAAAGATATGGGGCAAATTATCGCCGCTGCAAAGCAATTGCAAGGCTTAATCGGTGGGCTGGTAGTGCTGGTGCATCATACAGGAAAAGACGCAACCAAAGGCTTACGCGGGCATTCAAGCCTACATGCTGCACTGGATGCCGCTATTGAAGTCCGCCGTGACGGTGACCGCCGCGAATGGCTTATTGCCAAGTCCAAGGATGGAGAGGACGGCGCATTACATCCGTTTAAATTGGATGTTGTGGAGCTTGGAACAGATGAAGACGGCGAAGCAGTTACATCATGTGTGGTGCATCCGCTGGAAGAGGTTGCCAACAGTTTTAAAAAAGCGATGCCACCGAAAAGCGGGAATCAGCGGGCAGTGTGGGACGCATTGGAGGAAATATTCCGCAATGCCGACACTGTTCGACCTGAACCCGCGCCAGACAGTCTGCCTCAAGGGAAACCCTGTATATCAATTGAATCAGCCATAGAAAAAACCAGAACCCGTTTAGTTTGTGAACCGAAACGACAGACTGAAAGGGCACAAGCGGCAATCAGTGGTTTAGTAAATCGCGGTTTATTATGCTTTGATTCCGGTTTTTTATGGTGCAAATAATACAAATTATTTTCCCGTTTTTTTCCCGTTTCGTTCCCGCCCCCTTATAGGGGGCGCGGGAATCGCGGGAAAGTCCGAAGTTTCCCGTTTCGGGATGTTTCGGGAATCGCGGGAAAAACACAGAAACAGATTACTTATGGTGAAAAAATGAGCAATAACCACCCCGTAGAAATAGACGGCATAACTGGCGAAGTGGAGACCCTACCCCCGCAAAGAGGGCGGTATCGTTGTAGCCTGGACACCATGCAGGATGTAAAGCGCGAAATGGCGAAGGTATACCGCGAAGCACGGTCAGGCGTTTTAGAGGTTACGGACGCAAGCAAGTTGACCTATATGCTTGGAACAATAGGTAAGGTCATCGAAGGCAGCGACCTTGAGAAAAGAATTGAAGCATTAGAAGAGGTAAAAAATGAGCATTAAAATGAGACTGGAAAAGCTGGAAGCCACGAAAGCAAAGACTAAAATTGAACCTTTGCCGCTATCGTATTTTTATGGCGGTGATGCCACGCCGATTAATAATGAGCGGGTACTCATATTGAATAAGTTTTACGAAAGCCACGCCAACAGCCAAGAGGCCGTTTGATGAATATAAAAACCCGTCTTTTAAAACTTGAAGCGGCGCTCCCTGTCCAGTTGCGTGAACCCGTTGTTATTTTTTCAATGCGCCGGATGTTGAGCCTTCTGGCTACACTTGCGGCGATGTAACGATAACGCGGGAGCCCGGCGAATCTATCGCAGAATTACAAAAACGTTGTGAAGAGACTTTACAGCATCCTGGCGGTGAAGGTTTATTGTTTTGGGCAACGGTTGCACCCGATGCAGTGTTACCGCCTAAATCGGCGGCTTGGACTTATAGCGAATTTCAAGCCGTTGTTGAGGAATGTTTTTCGTACCCGAGAGACCCGGCAATGGCTAAGCTTTTAGCAACAATGACTGATGAACAACTGGATTTAGCTGTTTTTGGTGGATGGACATCCTCACATATTTGAACAGCAAGATTTTTGCCTAATGAAATCCTGAGATATTCGCCAATGCGGTTCGTAGTGCGTGGTTATGGTGTTTTTTCAAAACGTGGCTAGAATGCCATTAAAAACGGAAAAGGGGATACTTATGGGTTATTACGAACCAAATTTTGCAAGTTTAGATTCTGAATGGTATTGGACGACCACAGACGAAAAATATGCAAAAGAACGAGATAAATGCTCATTGCATTGGACTTCTGAGTGCGACGACATCCTTCGTGAGAATTTACAAAAGTATGGGATGTTTATTACGGCATTTGAGCGGAAGGTTTGGGAGGAAATAGAATTGATTAGTAAAGATAAATTGGCTCTTCCCGATTTCGTGGGGTAACCACTACCTATAGTATTAGGCATAACCGAATAAACGCCGACCTTCGACATCAAGCCAGATATGTTGGAATAACCGGCCTAAGTCATAGATGCCGTAGCAACGCCGCTTGATGA
>SXIP01000028.1 GCA_005772825.1 Methylococcaceae bacterium
CACAAAGGATTTGCCCGGCAAACCGATCATCCTCATGAACCGGTCCATGACAAACGCGGCCCTCGCCATATAACCGGAGTCTTCCAGCGCCGACAGGAACATGAATAAAAAACCGACAATCGGGATAAAGGTGGCTACGACCTGAATACCGCCGCCAACGCCTTTGGTAATTAAAACGATTAACCATTCCGGGAATTGCAAGCCTGCCAGCACCACAGCCAAGCCATCGACCAATAACGCCCCGACCGCTTGATCGAAAAAATCGACAAAAGCGCTGCCGATATTGATGGTAAACATGAACATCGCATACATGACCAGCAAAAAAACCGGAATGCCTAAAAAACGGTTTAAGACGACACGATCGATTTTTTCGGTAGTATGGCGGCTTACTTCATTGAGTTTGCATACCGCACTTTGGGTCAGTTCATTGACGAAGCCATAGCGGGCGTCGGCGGCCAGAATATCGATTTCATCATCGGTTTCAGTCTCCACCCGGCGTTGCAATTCCAGAGCTATCGGCAACAACGATGGTCCGGCAATCTCTTTAGCCAGCGTATCGTCTTCCAGCAGGCGCACGGCAAGCCAGCGCAGGTCGCAACGGCGTTGTTGAGCCGTCTCTGCCAATAACGGTGAAAGATCGGCTATGGCGTGTTCCAAGGCAGGCGAGTAGCTGATTTTTACCGAGGGTACCGGTTTGGTGACAGCGGCTCGGTTGATGGTTGCTTTTAATGCGTTAATGCCTTCCTTGGTGGATGCGCTGATAGGGATAACCGGACAACCCAGATGCGTACTCAGAAAATCAGTATCGATTTTAATGCCGCGCTGTTTGACCGCATCCATCATGTTGAGCACCAAGATCATCGGCACGCGCATTTCTATCAGCTGCGAGGTCAGATAAAGATTGCGCTCTATATTGGACGCATCAACAATATTGATAATCAGGCCGGCTTCCCTGGATGCCACATAATCCCTGGCGACTTTTTCATCCAAGGAAACCTGGTCATCGGCGGCTTCTAAAGAATAAGTGCCAGGTAAATCAACCAATTCAATCAGTTTATCGGCAAAGGCGTACTCACCGGTTTTTTTTTCGACGGTCACACCCGGCCAATTGCCGACATGCTGCTTAGCCCCGGTCAAGACATTAAAAAGTGTTGTTTTACCGCAATTGGGATTGCCGACAACACCGACCGTAAAATCCGTGTTCATGACAGCTTCTCTATCAGCAAGATAGCGGCTTCATCTTTACGCAGGGTCAATGAAAAGCCGCGCAATTTGATTTCGACCGGATCGCCCAGCGGCGCAAAACGAGTCACGCTGAATTCGGTCCCTGGGGTTAAGCCCATAGCCAGCAAGCGTTTGCGATAAGCTTTACCGGATTTTTCAAAGCCGACTATTTTCCCCAAGTCACCCGTCGTAAGATTTTTTAAACTTATGCCCATAGCATTCAACCTTGGAATTAAAATATATTGAAGAACCCTTAGATTAAGCAGTAATCAATAATCGTTCTCATTAAAAATGAATATAGCATATAACCGGTTCCAGTCAAAACAAGTCCTGCTTAATATTGGATGGATCAGACTTTGGGACATGCAGTGCTTATGCACAGAACAACATTGCCTTGAATCAGACACTATCTGAGATGGATTTATCCGCAGATAACGCAGATGGACACCAAATAATAATCTGGGGACATCTGCATCGCCTGCGGATAATAATAACGACGGAAGAGGGGTGGGCAGCAATAAACAAACGACTTAAAAGCTGTAAATCAATGGCGATGGTGAAAAGATGCTATTTGTACGAGTCGCCTATGTTGAAAACTCCAACTCATAGCCGGAAAACTTGCGGATATTGATAACCCCGGTATCCAATAATAAATATTGGCCTTTTATGCCGTGCAGAACACCGGATACCTCAGGGTCTTTATCGAGATTAAACGATTTAACCTTGACCGGGTAGTTATCTACCGGAAAACATATATCGACGGGCTGTTCATTGATCAAGATTTCCATAGCCTGTTCGCCAAAACGTTGCGTTATTTCCGTCAACTCGGCCTTGCATAACGCTATGAGTTGATCGCGTTTTTCTGCAAGCGCTACCGGTTCCGCATGCTTTTTAAGCATTTGCTGCCAACTGGTTTTATCGCTGACATGCTTGGCAATGGCAACCTCCAGTAAGCCTGAGATATGGCGCGATTGTACTTTAAAAATCGGCAAGGCTTGAACCGCGCCCTGATCTATCCAGCGTGTCGGCAGTTGTGTTTGCCGGGTAATGCCAACCTTGATTCCGCTGGAATTGGCGAGATAAACAATATGCGGCTGAAAGCAAAATTTTAATCCCCATTCCGGCTCTCTACAGGTGCCTTTATCGTAGTGACAAGTCTCCGGTTTCATAATACATAGGTCGCATTGCGCCAATGCAGTAAAGCAGGGATAACAATAACCCTGATTGAAACTTTTTTTCATAGTCCTGCTGCAATGAACACAGCGAATCTGACCGGTGAATTTTAGCTTGATGGACTGGCCGATCAGCGGATTCAAGGCAATTTTATGATCACCCACCGGTAAATCGTACTGAACCGGATTATCCAGCCGAGTGTGCATTTTTTCTATGTGCCCTTGCATTATGGGTATTCCTCTCAGGATGCCGATAACAACTGTTATAATGTCACATAATACAATTTACTTCACATTACCATTCACTTTAAAGAGAACAAGCATGTCACTAATGAAAGTTTCGTCCGGGAAAGACGTTCCTATGGATATTAATGTTGTTATTGAAATACCCGCCTACAGTTGCCCGGTTAAATATGAAATGGATAAAGACACCGGCGCACTGACCGTTGACCGCTTTATGGGAACCGCCATGCAGTATCCGACCAATTACGGTTATATTCCGCAAAGTCTCTCGGGCGATGGTGATCCGGTGGACGTCCTGGTTATTACGCCCGATCCGGTATTAGGCGGTTGCGTGGTACGCTGCCGGCCTATCGGCATATTGAAAATGATTGATGAAGCCGGCGAAGATTCGAAAGTATTGGCCGTACCGGTGCAAAAATTGACCTCCGATTACAATCGCATCAAGACTTACGAAGATATTTCCGAAAATAAACTGACAAAAATTGCCCATTTTTTTGAGCATTACAAAGACCTGGAACCCGGCAAATGGGTAAAAGTGGAAGGCTGGTTCGGCATCGAAGAAGCGAAAGAAGAAATCCTTACCAGTATTGCGCGTTATGATGCCTTGGAACATAAACCGGCGTTTTAAATTAAATCGTCCTTACCATGAACCCACAAAAACGCCTGGCGATCTTTGACCGGCTGGCGGCAGCCAATCCCGAACCAACCACCGAGCTGGTTTACAGTACGCCCTTTGAACTGTTAATTGCCGTTGTCTTATCGGCACAAGCCACCGACAAGAGTGTCAACAAAGCCACCGCCTTATTGTTCCCCATCGCCGATACACCCCAGAAGATCTTGACTTTAGGCATAGAAGGGTTAAAACAATACATCAAGACTATCGGCTTATATAACAGCAAGGCGGCCAATATCATGACCCTTTGCCGTCAGTTGCTGGACAGGCATGAAGGGCGGGTTCCCGAGACCCGTGAGGAACTGGAAGCGCTGGCCGGAGTCGGCAGAAAAACAGCGAATGTCATTCTGAACACCGCTTTCGGCCAGCCTACCATTGCCGTCGATACCCATATCTTCCGGGTTGCCAACCGCACCGGCATTGCGCCCGGCAAGAATGTTCTTGAAGTGGAGCGAAATCTGGAAAAACGGGTGCCGAAAAAGCATAAAAAAGACGCCCATCATTTGCTGATTTTACACGGGCGTTACACCTGCATCGCCAGGAAACCACGCTGTCAGCATTGTCTTATTGAAGATTTATGCGACTATAAAAATAAAGCCGGCAAGGAGGAAACCAACTAAAGAAAAACCGTTTAATAAAATCCCGGTATTAATGTTCAAAGCTGAATCCTTGGCACTTGGTTTAACCAACAATATTCATTCTTTATTCAGAGGGGTTTGTTATTATATGCCCCATTCGGTGCATTTCATGTGTCGAAGTACCACCCGGCTCAACCGCCTGAAGCGGATTAAAATTCGAATTTTTACATCACACAATTTTTCCATCACACTTAAGAGAATTATTATGAAAAAAATCACTAAATCACCTTTAGCCGCGGCAATGGGCGTGGCTGTTATTTCAACTTTCGCAGCAACCGGCGTTAATGCTGAAGCGAATCCATTCGGCATGACCGAACTAACTACCGGTTATATGCAAGTCGCCGAAGCCAAACAAGCCGGCGAAATGGCTTGCGGCGCATCCATGGGTATGGCCAAACCTAAAGCGGCTGAAGGCGCTTGCGCAGGCAACAAGCCATCGACAGCAACAAAAGCCGCCACTACGGCGACAACATCAAAAGCGGCTGAAGGCAAATGCGGCGATATGATGGATGGCGACAAAATGAAAAAAGGCATGGAAGCGGCTTGCGGCGCAATGATGAAAGGCAAAGAAGGCGCGTGCGGCGAAATGATGAAGGGCGAAAGCATGAAGGGCAAGGAAGGCGCGTGCGGCGCCGGCATGAAAATGCCTGAAGGCAAATGCGGCGACCAATGCGGCGAAGGCATGAAAGCTTGTCCTGACCTGAAAAATAAAGAAGGATCTTGCGGTGCATCGATGAAAGGTTGTGGTGAAGGCATGCAAGGTTGCGGCGAAATGATGAAAGGTAAAGAAGGCGCTTGTGCGGCAAATAAAGGCACTGCAGCACCGACTACCGCTGCC
This sequence comes from Methylococcaceae bacterium, assembly GCA_005772825.1. Classification (GTDB taxonomy): domain Bacteria; phylum Pseudomonadota; class Gammaproteobacteria; order Methylococcales; family Methylomonadaceae; genus SXIP01. The sequence continues at coordinate 4,789 of SXIP01000028.1, forward strand.
CCGGCTAAAAAATAGACTGAGCCCATTCAGGCTAATCTCCCGGCTTAACGGCTCACTGCCATTAAGTTAAGAAAGAAAGCTCCCTCTCCCTCCGGGAGAGGGTTGGGGAGAGGGGACTCAATCGCTTAATTTAATGGCAAGTGAGCTTAGCGGTTGGGAGCACATTGCGGCAAAACACACATCATGAACACCACACGCCATGAAAACAACCCAACACCTGGTTCATGGCGCGGGCTTGGGCCTGCGTCGCTCCTTTTTATCCGAGATTACCGAATCACCACCTAAAGATGTCGGCTTTTACGAGGTCGCGCCAGAAAACTGGATGACCATCGGCGGCAAGCTCGGCAAGCAATTCCGCGCGATGACAGAGCGCTTTGATTTTGTCTGTCACGGTTTATCGCTATCACTGGGCAGCACCGACCCGCTGGATGAAGAATTCGTGCAGGGCGTCAAACAGTTCATGCGCGATCATGACATGCGGTTTTACAGCGAACACCTCAGTTATTGCAGCAAAGACGGGCATTTGTACGATCTGATGCCGATCCCGTTTACCTCGGAAGCGGTGCTTCATGTGGCGGCACGCATCAGGCGCGTACAAGACATCCTGGAACAAAAAATAGCGCTTGAAAACGTCTCCTATTACGCCGCGCCGGGCCAGGAAATGTCCGAGATCGATTTTTTTAATGCCGTTGTAGCCGAAGCCGATTGCGATGTACTCATCGACATTAATAATATTTACGTCAACAGCGTTAATCACGGTTACGATGCCGAGGCTTTTTTAAAAACCATTCCCGCACATCGCATTGCTTATGCGCATATTGCCGGTCATTACGTTGAAGCCGACGATTTCCTGGTTGATACGCATGGCGCCGAAATTATTGATCCGGTCTGGCAATTGCTCGATAAGGCTTACGAGCTTTATGGCGTGTTTCCGACCCTGTTGGAACGTGATTTTAATATCCCCGATATGGCTGAATTATTGCGGGAAGTGAATACCATCAAAGCAATACAAAATACCTGGACAACGCATTATGCAAAAAAATCTGCTTGAAACCGGAGGGAAAGTAGATTTTAGCGCCAAACAACATGAGTTTGCCGCGTACATCAGAGATCCTGAAAACAACCCGGCCCCGGATGATGTCAATGAACAACGCATGGCGATGTATAGAGAGCTGTTTTTCAATAATATCAACAGTTTTTTATCGAGTAATTTCCCGGTATTAAGGGCGATATTGAATGATGCTCAGTGGTTTGAGCTCGCCCAGGATTTTTTTGCACGACACCGCAGCGTTTCCCCGCATTTTTCCGCGATTCCTGAAGAGTTCCTCGACTACCTGCAAAACGAGCATGATCATTCGGGGGATTTCCCTTTTATGCTCGAACTCGCCCATTATGAATGGGTGGAAATGGCTTTATCCATTGCCAAAGAAGAATTGGTCATCAACGATCGGGTTATCGATAAGGCTATCGACGATCTGCTGACAAAAAATATCCGCTTATCCCCGTTAGCCTGGCCGCTGGCTTATCAATACCCGGTCCAGAAAATATCGCCGGATTATCTGCCTGCCGAGCCCCCCGGGCAACCTACTTGTCTGATCGTTTATCGCAACAGCGATGACGTGGTTAATTTTATTGAAATTACGCCGATTACTTACCGCTTGCTGGAAATACTCCAGGAACATGAAAGCCTGTTGACTGAAACTTGCTTGCAGCAGATCGCTGATGAATCAAAGCACCCCAATCCTGAATTGATTATCTCGGGTGGTTTGCAGATTTTGAAGGAACTTGCCGAAAAAAATATTATTTCGGTGGCTGACTGAGTTGCTCCCGCTTTCTTGAATTCAAGAAAGCGGGGAAAATCGAAAATTACTGCTGACGCGAAAAATCAGGTTCTCTGGGCGGTACCTTTTCTTGCAAACAATGGTAACCCGCGCTTTCATACTTAATTCTTAAGGACTGCGGATTTTCATGCTCGGTCATGAATTTTTCAGCTTCCTGGGCCGTTAAATCCTTCATCATATATTTGGCGATACACATGCAGGATTCGGAAATGCGTTTTTCATCATTTTCTTTATTGACGGAATTCTTCAGCTCCCTGTCAACACATTGAGCTGAAAAATCATGTTCGAATTTGTGTTTTTGAACATCGGTCACTTCAACTTCGTGAGAATGATCAAATGGATTATGCACGACTTTAGCCGGTGCCGTTTTCTCCGCTTTATCATCCGAACAGCCGATAACAGCCAGCGCAATAACAATGCCGGTCAAGGCGGCAAACAGGGCATTCTTTGTAATAATAGATTTTTTAATAATGCGTGTTTTCATAAAGTTTACATATAAGGGTTAAGAGGCTAAAGGCTTGCTTTAACGCCTTTAACCCGTCATTTATCAAGGGCAGAACTTTATCATTTTATTAAGACCCAATCTACTGGTCTTCAGTGAAAGCGAATTTCTTGCCGTCGCTTTCCCGTGATTAAAGCCGTTCTTTAAAGATCAAATCAAATCGGGTTCCGCCTTTCGCACTGATGCGACGCAGTTCAAACCGCGCCTTATGCAAGTCGGCGATCTCCTTGACAATCGCTAGACCCAAGCCGCAGCCGTCACCGGGGCTGCCGGGGATGCGGTAAAAGCGTTCGCACACCTTGTCTATTTCTCCATCGGCAATACCCGGACCGTCATCCATAACAGTCAAACAGGGCGTCGGCTCCGGCTGGAGTTTAACGCTTATATTGCCGTGATCGTAACCATAAGCCACGGCGTTATCCAAAAGATTGTTCAATAATTCACTTAGCAGAATCTCGTCACCCTGGATAAGCAGCGGTTTTTTAGGCCCTTCAAAACTTAATTCCATGTTGCGTTGTAATGCTTTCGGTACAAAATCTATACAGGTTTTTCTAGCCAGCTCACAAATATCCACGGGTTTTAATGTATAGCCTCCGCCTACCGGTTCCGATCTGGCTAAAACCAATAACTGCGTGGTCAAATGCGACATTCGGTCAGCACTGCTCTGAATGTGCATCAGGGCGGGTTTCATGGCCGATAAATCCTGCTCACGCAAAGCGCGTTCCACTTGCAATTTCAATCCGGCCAAAGGCGTACGTAACTGATGCGCGGCATTGCTGATAAATCGTTGTTGGGTAGCGATGGCGGAAGCTAATTGTTCCAACAAACCGTTAATCGTATCGGTGAGCATACGCGCTTCAAGAAAAACATGCTCCTCAGATATGGCGCTCAGATCGCGCGGGGATCGCTTGGCAACCTCGTCAGCCAACACTTGCAGCGGTTGCAGGCCCCGTTTTATGCCGGTCAATAAATAGATACTGCTAAACAGCACCAATGCCAACTGGGGGACAAGATCGGCAAGAAAAATATCCCTCATCATGCCCCGGCGTTTATTCATGGTTTCCGCTACATGCACCGCTATCTTGTCGGAATTTTGACCGCGAACAACAAACATCGATACGACCCTGACCGCTTCACCGCGCATTTTATCGTTGAAATAAACAGGTTGTGACGTATCAGGATTTACATTAACCGGCTCGGGAACCAGAGCATCCCCTGCGAGCAATCCCTGGTCTGACGAGATAATTTTAAAATAGGTTTTATCGAAATCGTCCCATTTAAAAATCTCCAGCGCGGCCGGCGGCAATTCCACGACGGTCCGACCGTTTTGCACCTTGATTTCCTGCATCAATGATTCTGCGGAATCGAGCAGCCATCTGTCGTAAGCCTCGTCGACATAATGCAGTGTCAGGAAATAGGACATCGCCGCATCAATCAATACAAAAAAGATCAGCGGAATGACCAGCCGGAAAAGCAGTTCGGTTTTAAGGCTTCTGTTTTTTTTCATGGATACTCTCGGGCAACCGGCTCTTGCAGGCTGGTAATAGTGGCTTCTTTGCCTTCACTCTCCAGCAAATAACCTAATCCGCGTACCGTTCGAATGACGGCGCCATAAGGTTCTATGCGTTTTCTCAGCCGGTGGATATAAATCTCAACGGCATTATCGGTCAAAGCATCGCCGTCACCGGCCAGGCGCTGGGCAATACGATCCTTGCAAACGACTTTTCCCGCCTGCATCAACAGCATCTCCAAAAGGCCATATTCACGCGCCGACAGAATAAGCGGCTGATCCTCGGCTATGACCTGATGCTGATAGGTGTCCAATATCAAGCGTCCAATCACGATGTTGTTATTGAATCCGCCGTAACAACGACGAATCAACGCGTTAATCCGTGCTTCCAGCTCCCTAAGTTCAAACGGTTTGGTCAGGTAATCATCGGCGCCTTGTTCGATACCCTGAATCCTGTCGTTGACGCCGTCCCGGGCGGTCAAAATGATAATCGGCACGGGCAATTTACGGTGTCGTAATTTTCGTAATAACTCCAGGCCGTCCATATCAGGCAAGCCCAAATCCAGCACAATCAGGTCGAAATCCTGCGCGTCGAGTAACTGCAAGGCGTAACGTCCGCTCGTGGCTGCGGCGACAGAGTAACCGCTACCGCCCAAGGTATGGTTTAATCCATCGGCCAATACGGCATCATCTTCTATCAATAAAATATTCATAAACTTAAATTGGCGTTGTAAAGGTTCTTGAAAGGTTGACGGATTAAGATGGAAACCGACAACTGGGGAGAAAGGGCGACAATCAACAGTGCTTTTAGGTATTTCATCCCTCAGTTACCGGCAGGAGAACTGAATATCGACGTTTTAACAAAAGGAGTAGTGCCATGATACACAAACAGGCTCAGTATTATCTTAGTCATTTTAAACACGATGCGCCAGCCGGCATTGTGGTGTTTCTGGTCGCCTTGCCGCTTTGTCTGGGTATTGCGCTGGCTTCAGGCGCGCCTTTGTTTTCCGGGTTGATAGCAGGGTTGGTCGGCGGACTGATCGTGTCCTGGTTAAGCGGTTCGCAACTGAGTGTTTCAGGCCCCGCCGCCGGTCTTACCGTGATTGTTTTAAACGCCATTGAAACGCTCGGCAGCTTTCAGGGCTTGCTGGTTGCCTGTATTTTGGCAGGAATCATGCAGCTCGCGTTTGGTTATTTAAGGGCGGGTATTATCGGTGCATTTTTCCCAGCCGCTGTGATTAAAGGCATGTTGGCGGCTATCGGTTTGATTTTGATTATCAAACAAATTCCTCACGCCACCGGCTACGATACCAGCTATGAAGGCGATGAAAGTTATATGCAGGAAACGGCGCAATCCAGTTTCTTTGAATTATTCGATGCGCTTAACGGCGTTTCCGCGGGTGCGGTTGTGATCAGCAGCGCGGCCTTGTTGATTTTAATTATTTGGGAAACATCCTGGATTAAAAAACAGCGGCTATTGAAATTGATCCCCGGTCCCTTAATCGCAGTGGTTTGGGGTGTCGGCTACAATTTAGCCGCCGCACGGTTTATACCTGCCTGGGCTGTCAGCGAAAAACACCTGGTCAAGTTACCGGTACCGGAAAATGTCGACAGTTTTTTCAATAACTTTATGTTTCCTGACTTTAATTACCTGGGTAATCCTCAGGTTTATATGATCGCTGTCACGATTGCCATTATCGCCAGCCTGGAAACCCTGTTAAGCCTGGAAGCCGTCGACAAGCTGGATCCTTTAAAGCGCATCGCGCCAACCAATCGGGAGCTGAAAGCGCAGGGTATAGGCAATATTCTCAGCGGCATGTTGGGCGGCTTGCCGATTACCGCCGTAATTGTGCGTAGCGCCGCCAACATCAATGCGGGCGGTAAAACCAGTCTGTCCTGCTTTATTCATGGTTTGTGCTTACTGGTCAGTGTGATGTTTTTTGCGCACTTATTAAACTATATTCCGCTCGCCTGTCTATCGGCCATTCTTTTGCATACCGGCTATAAACTCGCCAAGCCGACCCTGTTTAAAGAATACTACCGGAAAGGCATGAGTCAATTTCTGCCGTTTATCATTACGATAGCGGCGATACTGGCGACGGATTTATTGAAAGGCATGGCTATCGGCTTGGTTTTCGGTTTGTTTTTCGTGATCAAGGCCAATTACAACGCCGCTATTACGCTGACCCAAAATGGCTCTCATTACCTGCTGTCTTTTAATAAGGATGTTTCGTTTTTGAATAAAGCCCTGTTAAGAAAATTTATTTTGCACATCAAGGAGAACAGCAGCGTAACCATTGATGCCAGCAAAGCCCAGTTCATCGATCACGATATTCTGGAGACCATTGAAGATTTTTTGTCCGGCGCACCGGACGACAATATTACAGTCGACGTTATCGATCTGTACGGTAAAGAAAAAATGAAGAAACACGATGCCATCGTGGTATTGAAATAAACACAGACAGCCGTTTCCAATTGAACCGGATACGCGCTTCCATTTAATTAACCCTTAAATTTAATGCCATGAAAACACAAACTAAAGAAATGCAAAATAACTTGACGCCTGAACAAGCGATAGAAATCCTCAAGAAAGGTAATGACCGCTTTATCAATAACCTGAAAGCCAATCGCAATTTACTCGAGCAAGTCAATGAAACCTCTGATGGTCAGCATCCTTTCGCATTCATTTTGAGTTGCATCGATTCCAGGACGTCTGCGGAATTGATATTCGACCAAGGTTTGGGTGACATTTTCAGTTGCCGTATCGCCGGTAACATTTTGAATGAAGACATACTGGGCAGTATGGAATTCGCCTGCAAAGTCGCAGGCGCTAAAGTCATCGTTGTTTTGGGTCACACCAAATGCGGCGCTATCAAGGGCGCCTGCGACAATGTCAAGCTGGGCAATCTGACCGCACTGCTTGATAAAATCAAGCCTGCCATCGATGCAGAACGCACTACGCTCAGCAACCGCAATGCCGCTAATTCGGTATTTGTCGAAAATGTCGCCACGCTCAATGTCAAGCTGGTGATGAGGCAAATTGCGGAACACAGTCCGGTTCTGTATGAAATGCTGGAAAAAGGCGAAATTGCACTGATTAGCGGCATGTATGATGTCGAGACGGGCTATGTTGATTTTCATCGTTCACGTACATCGGTGCAGCCTCATGGACATAAATGGGACCTCGTTGAGCAATGCGCCGACGTTGCGTAATACAGCGATTCTCTTAATTAGAGAGTCTGACAATTTTGTTGATCGCTTCATTTTCATTTATGCCCCTGAGTGTACACCGAAGCAGCTACTTCCTTTAGGTCACGCATAGATCGCCCCTTCTCCTTGAGTACCCTCAAGGTATACAGGGAGAACACTGGGATGATGAGATAAACAAGATTTTTCTCTTTAGTCCACCCCTCTGGGCAACCACCCCTGTGTTGCCAGAAGCGCCGGCTGTCGGCGCTTTACCGACCGGCCTGCATTTATGCAGGCTCGGTTAGGGAGGGCTTTTTTCCTTAACTGAAAACAGGGGCGCCGGAACGTGGAATCAATGCAGGTGGTATGTATCAATGGCGGAATATATGATATTGAAACTGAAAAAGTTAAACTTTATTGATAAGTTACAAGATAATCTTAGCTCTTTTATCTGGATACTGTTGATTCTGTTCAGTATTCTAAACCTGGATGTACTGCTTCATTCGTTGCTGACACTCGTTCATATGGCCTTCGAATGGATTGAGTTGGGACTTGAAAAATTAATAGAACATCTTTTTCATACCAGCCGCAAACAAAGCCAGGTTATTGTTTTCTATTTGTTGCTCTCTATCGGTTCATACCTGTTGTATTGCCTGTGTCGTGGGGTGCCCGATCTTTACCGACATTATAAAAGCCGCTTGATGACGGTTTGCCTGCGCTACAAAGCATCAGCCTGGCTTTATTGGCAAGACCAGGCGCCCATAGGTAAGCTCAAACTGATAGCAGCCGGGCTGTTGTCTGTTAAATTACTGTACTTTTTGATCTTCAGTTGACCGATATAAAGACAGCGGTAAATAAAACTGCATTTGTACGCCCCTCGCCCTCTGGAGAGGGGCGGAATGGCGCTTTACCTATTCTGCCGAGTATACGTAACGGAGATTTAAACGCTGAAAGTAAAGACTTCTTTTTGCCAAATCCTGACCTTAACGTACAATTTCCCATCTAAATCGCAAAACCAACCACTTTAAATCATGGGAATATTGAGTCTGTTACTCTGGACGCCGGCTGCCGGGGCCTTGCTCCTGGCTTTTACACCGGGCCGGAATATCAAGATAATCCGTTACATCGCCAACCTGTTTACCACGCTTGCCTTTTTACTTAGCTGCGGCTTGGTCGGACTTTATGACCAACATGACGCCGCCTTGCAATTTGGCGAATATTTTCCCCTTAATCCCGTACTTGGCAGCGCCTATGCGTTGGGTGTGGACGGTTTGTCGATGCCGATGCTGGTATTGGCGACGCTGCTGACATCGATTGCCTTGCTGGCTTCTTTTACCATTGCCCATAGCGTCAAGGGCTATCATATCTGCATCCTGCTGCTTGAGTTCGGCATGTTGGGCGTCTTCCTGGCTCAGGATTGGGCGCTGTTCTATATTTTCTGGGAAGTGACCTTAATCCCGCTGTTTTTCCTGATCGGCCGTTGGGGCGGCAAGCGTCGGCATGCGGCAAGCCTTAATTTTGTGCTTTATACAATGGGCGGCTCGGTTTTTATGCTGATGAGTTTGCTGGCTGTCAGCCAGTATGACTTTCAACACGGCGGTTCGTTAATGAGCTCGATGCACCAGGCGGCAAAAGACATGCCCTTGTATGAGCAGGTGTTGGTGCTGTTGGGTTTTTTGCTGGGCTTCGGCGTGAAAATGCCGATTTTCCCCTTGCACGGTTGGTTACCGCTGGCCCATGTCGAAGCGCCCAGCCCGGTCAGTATCCTGCTGTCCGGCATTTTACTGAAAATGGGCGCCTACGGATTGTTAAGAGCCGTCGTGATGCTGCCTGAAGCGGCGCAATTGTTGCAACCGTTACTAGTTTTTCTGGCTTTGTTCGGCATGCTGTACGGCGGCTTGCTGGCCTGGCGGCAAAGCGATCTTAAGTCGATGGTAGCTTATTCTTCGCTCAGTCACATGGGGGTGGTGTTACTGGGCATTGCCACGCTGAATGAGGTCGGAATTAATGGCGCTGTCTTGCAAATGACCGCACACGGCCTGATTGCCGGTGCGCTGTTCCTGTTGGTCGGCCTGCTTTATGAACGCACCCATACCCGTAATATCCAGGATTACAGTTCGCTGATCCAGGTCATGCCGCGTTTTGCCCTGTTTATGACCATCACGCTGCTGGCGGCGATGAGCCTGCCCGGTTCGATCGGCTTTATTGCCGAACTGCATGCGCTGATTGGTTGTTTCCAGCAATGGGGCTGGCTATGGCTGTTTTTCAGTCTGAGCATGTTGATTAGCGCCGTCTATGCAACACGCACTATCGGGCTGTTATTTACCGGTCAGGTGCAAGCAAAAATGCGTGATATTGAAGACTTGAGAACGCCTGAATTATTGGCGGTCAGCCTGCTGGTCGGAGGCATTGTGCTGTTCGGCTTGCTGCCTGCGCCGCTGATTGACTTATCCACGGCAACCGTCAAGGACATGCATAATTTAATCAGGCTACGGGTTTTATAGGATTCATGATGCAAAAATCATTGTTAAAACCCAGGCGTCAGCGCTTGCCGGAAACTCACGCAAAAGTCGAAAACCGTCACCGCGAACAGGTCATAACAGCGCTGCATCACCTCGATCATGTTCTGCCGGGACAGGCGCCGCTGCTGGATTTCGTCCATCATAATACCTTGCACGGGTTTCAGCACTTACCGTTTGAAGAAGCGCTGGCTGCCTTTGAAGCATTAACCGGCATTTGTGCGTATTACCCTGAAACCCGGAACCGCGAATTTTATCGGCAGGGCCGTATTAACGACAGCGACCTTAATGCCGCCTTTGCACATAATCCGGCCTTGCAGGCGGAGCAGATCGTTTTAAGCGTAAAAGATAAAGACATCATGCGCCGCGATATTTACCGGATTGCGCTGTTATATGACCTGCAAGCCGTTAGCGCGGATCAATTGAATTGGCAAATAGAAGAATTGAAGGCGCTGGATCTTGTCCAGGCCGATGTACCCGAATCCGTGCGCCCGTTATTATCAGCAGACGCAAACGATCAGGGCGGTGCAATCAAACAGCTTTGGGAAAGCATTTTAACCGGACTCGAATTAGAGCAAAGCTACCTGCATCCTGAGGCTTTACTGGGCGGGCGTCCACCGGAGCCGCACGAAAACGAGTTGGATCTCAACCGGCCTGACGCCAGTATATCGACACATAAGTATACCCAGCACCAGGCCGGGGCGGCGCTTGATGAGCTATTGAGGCAGGTAGGGGAACACATCAGCCTGCGCGGTTTTGTGCTGGCCTTGAGCGGAATCGACATTCTGGATTCGGTGCGTCCTCAGTTGATACGCACTTGCGCATCGGCGCTGGATGAAGGCATTGCGCCCTGGCAACTGCCTGAACGCAGCCGTTCCGGCCTGTATGCCGCCTGGCGGGCAACGGCCGTTTATGACGCCAACCCGTTTCTGCATGAGTTGCCCGACTGGCAACAGATTATTTCGGAACTGCCGGAAAATGCCGTTGACGCCATTATCCTACAACTCATCCACCTGGATATACCGGAAGCGCAATGGGATGCTTATTTGCAACGACTGGCATTGGAACTACCGGGCTGGTCGGGATTGATCAACTGGCGACAACAGCACCCGAACTACCGCGCCGACAATGACGCTGCGCCGAAACTGGCTGATTATCTGGCCGTTCGACTGACCCTGGACCGGCTGTGGCTGAATCAGGTATGCCGCGACCTCTGGAAAATTGAAGCGAAACTGGGCGCATTGCAAAGCTATTTCCGTAAAAACCTGTCCGAATTCATGGTGCGTAGCGAACTGTACCAGGGCAAGCTGCCGGAATACCTGACCCACAAAGCAGAATCCCTGATTATTCGCGCCGGGTCGGAGCGTTATAACCGCCCCGACTGGCAATCCCTCGCCGACCTGATACGAATCTGGCAGCTCAATCCGACCACCGAAAACCATCAACAGCACGCGCCGGAAAACAGCGGCTGGCGTTTGTTCCGCTTATGCCAACATCTGGGACTCAATGCCGCATGCGTGCAAATGCTGAACAAAACCGATTTACAGGCGCTGCTGGCGGTGCTGGATGAATTTACCGTCACCGAACGCAGTAAAATCTGGCTTTATGCTTATGAACGGCATTACCGGGACGATTTGTTTCAAGCGTTGCGCGCCAACCATCAGCGAGGCCGCTGGGCCAAACGCGATAAACGTCCCGAAGCGCAAATCATATTCTGCATGGATGACCGCGAAGAAGGTTTTCGCCGTCACCTGGAAGAACTCAATCCCGCCATCGAAACATTGGGAGCTGCGGGTTTTTTCGGCGTTGCGATGAATTATAAAGGCCTGGATGACAGTCATGTCACGCCGCTGTGTCCGGTCGTGGTGACGCCGGCTCATGAAGTCCGGGAAATACCGCGAACCGGCAGCGAACACAGTGTGTCCCGACATAGTGTCGGGCGCAAGCTGAATAAAAGCGTGAGTTATCTGTTCAATCATCTGCTGCGCCGCAATCTGTTGTTATCGCATCCTGTTATCGATGCGTTTGCGCCATTGACGTTTATGGGCCTGCTCGGGAAGTCGCTGTTGCCTTTGTCGCAACAACGTTTGGCGGCAGGTGTCCGTCAACTGGTCTCACCTACGGTTAACTCGCAATTGCTGTTTGCTGCCAAAGACGACACGAAGGCAGCTACACCGGAACAGCCACGGCTGGGTTTTACCGATAGCGAACAGGCCGATCGGGTGGCGGGCTTGTTGCGCAATACCGGCCTGACCTACGGTTTTGCACCGCTGGTCGTATTGATGGGACATGGTTCCATTAGCCAGAACAACCCACACATGGCGGCTTACGATTGCGGCGCTTGCAGCGGACGCCACGGCGGGCCGAATGCCAGAGTATTTGCAGCGATGGTCAATCGACCGGAAATACGTAAGCTGTTGGCGGAACGCGGTATTATTATCCCGGATGATACCTGGTTTATCGGTGCCGAACACAACACCTGTAATGAAGCCATCAGTTGGTATGATGACTGTGACATTCCGACCCGGCGTTTGGCGGGCTTAACCAAATTACAACAGGAATTACGGCACGCCCAGTTAATGTCCGCACACGAGCGCTGTCGCAGACTTGCGTCTGCGCCACGCAAGCCGACGCCACAGCAGGCTTTGGCGCATATCGAAGAACGCGCCGCTGATTTCTCCCAGGCCAGACCTGAACTCGGTCATGCGACTAACGCTGCCGCTGTAATCGGACGGCGATCGCTGACTCAGGGCGCATTTTTCGACCGCCGCGTATTTTTGATTTCTTATGATCCGACTCAAGACCCGGAAGGCAAGATACTGGAAGGCATCCTGCTTGCGGTCGGCCCCGTCGGTGCGGGTATTAACCTGGAATACTATTTTTCGACGGTTAATAATGACCGCTTCGGTTGCGGTACCAAAGTGCCGCATAATATCACCGGTTTTTTCGGGATTATGGAAGGGACCGCCAGCGATTTACGTACCGGTTTGCCGCAGCAAATGGTGGAAATTCACGAAGCGATGCGTTTACAAATCCTGGTTGAGGCAAAAACAGCCGTATTGGAACGCATCTATACCGAACAGGAAAGCTTGCGTGAATTGATAGCCGGCGGCTGGGTCCACTTGAGCACAAAAGACCCGGACAGCGGCGATATTTTTGTCTTCGAACGCGGTATTGGTTTTGTGCCCTGGCATGCCGAAGTCCAAGAGCTGACGATTTACGCAAATTCCCCGGACTGTTACCGCGATCAGACCTTGCCTGTCCCGCCGGCACTGATTAAGCAACCTGAGTTATTGGAGCTTTAGAATTATGGATGCCTTAGTCGTTCTCATCCCGTTATTGCCTTTTGTCGCCGCCGCGTTGATCGGCATTGGTCATTTCTCTGCTTTCCTCACCGGTGAAGCCTACGAAAACACGACGGCGGATATCGCCGGCGGTGCGATTATTCTCTCCTGTATGATGGCTTTAACACTGGTGGGCGCGGATTTACTGGGCTTTAATACCGGAACATTCAGTGTCGGGCAGTGGCTCGGCAGTGATACGCTGAACATCCGCGTGAATTTCATCACGACAGGATTCAGTGTCCGGCTGGCTGCTTTATTTACAGTGCTGCTGCTTATCGTCAGCCGGTTTTCCATTAATTACATGCACAGGGAAGCCGGGTATCATCGGTTCTTTTTTATCCTGAGCCTGTTTTCCTCGGCCATGTTGTTCCTGGTATTGTCCGGCAATGCCGTCGGGACCTTCGTCGGCTGGGAAATTGCCGGCCTTTGTTCATACTTGTTAATAGGTTATTCATACCATCGTCCCGTTGCCGGGCATAATGCAACGCGTGTATTTATCACCAATCGCATCGGCGACGCCGGCTTTATTGTCGGCATAGGCCTCAGTTACGCCTGGGTCGATACCGTCAACTGGAGTCAATTGAATGTAGCGGCGACAGAGCTGACTTCCGGCGAGGCGACCGGAATTGCGCTGTGCTTTACCGTGGCCGCTTTTGCAAAATCAGCCCAATTGCCTTTTACACCATGGCTGGCCAGAGCGATGGAAGGACCGACGCCGTCCAGCGCCGTTTTTTACGGCGCGGTCATGGTGCATGCTGGCGTCTATCTGGTCTGCCTGTTGCAGCCGATTTTTGAACAATCGCTGCTTGCCCGGATTGTGCTTGCCGTCGCGGGTTTGTCAACAGCGATATACAGCGTGATCGTCGGCCTGACGCAATCCGATGTTAAAAGTTCGCTGACTTTTGCCACTTCGGGTCAATTGGGCCTGATGTTCCTGGCCTGCGGACTGGGATTTTGGCAGCTGGCCGCCTGGCATCTTTGTGCCCATGCCGTTGTGCGCGGCTTCCAGTTATTAACGGCGCCCTCGTTGATGCACAATGTCCAGGCCATTCCGGTAAAACCGGTTAGTCCGTCAATTGCCGGTCTGCGTTGGGCTTATATCGCCTCTTTACAGCGCTTCTGGCTCGATGAAATTACCGACTGGGGGCTGGTAAAACCGGTTAATTGTGTGGCGCACGACTTGAGCTACTTTGACGATAATATTGTTGATCGACTCATCGGTATCCCCGCGCCCGCACTCAGTACCCTGTCAGCACTGGCGCAACGGGAAGAAAAAAGGATCGGCGCCCGGCTGGATAATGACATCGATGAATTTGCTCACGGCAGCGGCGTTGCCGGTAAGCTCACTGAATGGGCGGCTGCCGTCACGCACTGGTTTGAAGACCGTTTTGTGCTGCGCGGTATCGGCAAGGATTCTATCGATTTCGGCAGGCGATTGGGATACGCCGCTAATAAATTCGAAAGCCTGATTTTAAGGCCGCGTTACCTGGTTCTATTTGTTTGCATTACCTTATTGGTTGCATTTTGAGGCGTTAATGAATACCCCTGTTTCCATATGGTCGGAGTCTGCTGCCTTTCCTTTGCTATCCGTGCTGACGCTGGTTCCGCTCGTGGCGATGACAGCCATCTTGTGGTCACGCACCCAGACGGCGGCAATACGCTTCGGCTTTGCCGGTACGCTGATTAATTTAGCGCTTAGCATTTACCTGCTCGTTGTTTTTGATGCCGGCGCGCCCGGTATCCGTTTGGCGGAAGAGCTGCACTTCGCCGGTTTAAGCTACAGCGTCGGGGTGGACGGCAGCAATATCTTATTTATTCCATTAACGGCTGTTTTAACCTTCCTGGCCCTGGTTTATATGCTGATCACTCGGCATGTCAGCGATCGCTTGTTTATTGCCTGTTTGTTAGGCTACGAAACCGTCCTCATCGGGGCTTTTTCGGCAATGAATATCATGCAATTCTGGCTGTGGTCATTGCTGGAACTGGCGCCGGTGATCCTGTTAACGATTCATGCCGGAACCGGACAAGCAAGACGCTGGGTCGTTGCATTGCTGTTGCAATATTGGGGTAGCGGCCTGCTGATGACGCTGGCCGGTTTTCTGTTGCTCGCCTTCGGGCTGGTCGGTTCTGACCATGACCTGACTTTCGACTGGCTGACATTAAAACTGAACAATGCCTATTTACACGACGAAACCTTGATTTTTATCCTTCTGTTCTTCGGTTTCGCCATTCGGATGCCGTTATTCCCGTTTCACGGCTGGCTGCCCTTGCTCGCAGAACACGGCACTGTCGCCAGCGCCGCCATTTTCCTGGTCGGCCTGAAATTGGGTATTTATGCGCTGATCCGTTTTATTTTGCCGATGGTGCCGGGCGTTGCCGAAGAATGGGCCGGGTTTGTGCTGACGCTGGGATTGATCAGTATTTTTTACGGAGCCTTGCTGGCGCTGATGCAAATCAATATTCGCCGTTTGCTCGCCTTTGCCGTGATCAGCCACACCGGGATGTTGGTGATCGGCGTGTTCAGTTTTAACGAGTACGGACTGGAAGGCAGCATTTTGCTTTGTATCGCTTACGGCCTTGCGACAGCCGGCATGTTGTTCAGCGTCGGCCTGATTTATGAACGCACGCGAACCGCTTTTATCCCGCGTCTGGGCGGACTGTTTGACAGCAATTCCACGATCGCATTATTGTTCCTGATTTCCGCGCTGAGCACGATGGTCATGCCGGGGACACCCGGATTTGACGCCGCGCATTTGCTGATCGAAGGCATTATCGAAGAAGACGGCTGGCTGATCGCCATTGCCATATTGATCGGCAACGTGTTAGCCGCCGCTTTCCTGTTGCGGGCGTTTCAACAGGTCTTTATCGCCAGTCCGAAACGATTCCACCAACCCTACAGCAGCACTCATCATCCGGTCAGAAAAGAACGCATCATTACCATCGTGATTTGCCTGTTACTAATCGGCACCGGTTTTTACACAACACCGTGGTTGAATTTTATCGACCAGGAAGTGACGGCGATGGGAGAACTGTTCCCTATACACGGCTCGCAGAAATCCGATACGGCGCCGGGACCTGCCGAAAGTAAACCCCATGACTGATTCAACAATGCCTATGCTGAGCCTGATTATTTTATTACCTTTATTGGGCGCGATTGCAACCGGACTATCAGGCAATGCCAGACTGACCAAACAGATTGCCGTATCGGTTGCCGGTTTGGAACTGGTGCTGACAATGTTTGCCGTCTCGATGTTCAATGCCGATGTCGGCGACTTTCAACTGGTCGAACACTACGCCTGGATACCCAGTCTGAACATTGAATTTTTCGTCGGTATTGACGGCATTTCTGTGCTGTTTTTGCCGATGTCGGCGCTGTTGACACTGATGGCGATTGTTGCCTCGTGGAACTCGATACAACATCTGGGGCGTTTTCATTTTGCCCTGTTGTTGGCGCTGGAAGGCGTTACGATGGGACTATTTTCCGCGCTGGATATGATGTTGTTCTTTTTTTTCTGGGAACTCACGCTGCCGCCGTTGTTCTTTTTGATCGGTTTATGGGGCATAGGGCCGGAACGGTGCAACGCAGCGACAAAATATATCCTGTTCATGCTGTTTGCCGGCGTACCGTTATTATTTGCGATTATCCTGCTGGCGGTTAATCACGCCACCGAAACGGGCGTCAGTATTCCCGAAGGCTTGTCTTTCAATTTACCGGTCCTTTTGAAAACGCCGTTGCCGGGCAATCTGCAAGAGATTGTGTTTTTGCTGTTGCTGCTGGGGTTTGCCGTCAAAGCGCCACTGGCGCCATTTCATACCTGGTTACCGACGGCGGCCATGGAAGGTCCTGCGCATACAACGGCCTTGTTAACCGGTTTAAAACTGGGCGTTTACGGCATCATACGCTTTACCATGCCGTTGGCGCCTTCGGCTGCCGTTGAATACAGTTGGGTGCTCGGTATTCTTGGGGCCGTCACACTGATTTATAGCGCCCTGATAGCACTGCAACAGACCAATTTGCGGCGCTTGTTGGCTTATGCCGGCGTCAGCCATGTCGGCCTAGTTATCATCGGCATTGCATCATTGAACATGCAAGGTATTCAGGGCGCGATTTTTCAATTGCTCAACTTTACCTTGATTGCCGGTTCCCTGATGCTGATCGCAGGTTTTATTCAACAACGCCTGGGCAGTACCGAAGCATTACATCTCGGCGGGCTGGCCCAGGTCAGCCCCAGACTGACCGGTTTTTATTTTTTATTTATGCTGGCGAGCATGGGCATACCGGGCACGAACGGCTTTCCGGCTGAATTGTTGTTGATTATCGGTGCCTTGCTGGCCCATCCCAGCCTGGGAATTACCGCGTTGGCAGGAGCCGTGCTCAACGCCGCCTATATGCTGACTTTTACCCGTCGCGCCTTCCTGGGGCCGGTGACTCAGTCAGGTGTTAACCGGATGCAGGATTTACGCCCGCGGGAATGGGCTTTGCTGTGCATACCTGCGGTATTAATACTGGCGTTGGGCTTTTTTCCGAACAACCTGCTTAAAGTCAACCGCTTAAGCGCTGAATTATGGCTGAGCCGCCTGCTGGATCAGCCGGCACTGCAAAGCGATGAAATTGCCGGGTTAAGTGTCGTACCTTGATTTTATAAACTGCTGTTATCCCGAAAGCAGCAATTAGTCCACGAAAAGGAAAAGCACAAAAAACCAGATACAGAACTATAAATAGTATTTCGTGCTTTTCCTGGACAGCTGCTGTTAATTAACATCGATTAACAAACGCTTATCCAATAGCGCCAGCGCCGCTTCAATCTGCTCAATGCGGCTTTTATGCTTAAGCGACAACAAGCGGTCAACCAGAGTGGGCGCGATGTTCAGCTTTCTGGCCAAGTCGGCCTTGCGGGTTCCGGTAGCCAACATGGCATTATGCAACGCCACCTTACCGGCAATCAGCACCGGCAGCGCCACACCGGGCCGGCCATTTAATGGGGAGGCCACAGGGATAGGCTTGCGCGCTTGCATCAAATAAAAAAACGCCGTTTCCAGTGCATCAACGGCATTCAGTAGAGCCTCCTCGTAAGAGTCGCCGACTGAATAAACGGCAGGCACATCAATAAACTCAACAATAAACTGATCTGTTTCAATGTCTTGCTCAACAGTGACGGGGTAGTAAAACATAATGCCTCCGTTATAAATCCAAATCTTTTTTGATTTTCTTAACAAGTGGGTCAGGTATTTCTTTAGAACCATGAAAAGGCACAACGGTGGTTTTACCGTTAAATTCAGCATGTAAATGACTGCCTTTACCGGCGCTGAATTTAACGCCTTGCTTTTCCAGCCACCGTTTAAATTCGCTGTATTTCATACTCGCGTCCCCGCTTTTGCCAAGACAATTATAAACATTTATGTTTATTTTATAAACAATGAAGTACACCTAATACACAACTTTGCGTTCGTTCCCAATACTGGAGTCAGAACAACAAATGACGAATAACCCAGTGGTATAGTAAACTATAATTATCTAATTTACGGTTAATCACGATGACATCAACAGAAAACGTGCATCTGCACGAAATCAATAAATTTGGCTCAATGGCGGAACGCTGGTGGGATAGCGAAGGCGAATTCAAAACCCTTCACGACATTAACCCTTTACGTATTGAATTTATCCTGCGCTATGCGGACATCGCCGGCAAACGCATCGTTGACGTCGGTTGCGGCGGCGGTATTTTAACGGAAGGTTTGGCTAAACACGGCGCCGACGCGATGGGCATTGATTTAAGCGAAGAGCTGATTGATATTGCCGATCTGCACGGGCTGGAATCCGGCGTCAATGCGCATTATCAAAAAATCAGCGCCGAAGCCCTGGCCGAGCAACATCCGGAAAGTTTCGACCACGTCACCTGTATGGAAATGCTTGAGCATGTACCCGACCCCGGTTCAATTATTTCTGCTTGTGCAAAACTGGTCAAACCGGGCGGCATGGTGTTTTTTTCAACCCTCAACCGCAAACCGAAAGCCTATTTGCTGGCTATTCTTGCCGCCGAGCATCTGTTGCAAATGCTGCCTAAAGGCACGCATGATTTTAAAACCTTTATCAAACCCTCCGAACTGAGCCAGTCGGCGCGCGCCGCAGGTCTTGAATTGCAAGGCATGGTCGGGATTGAGTACAACCCGTTCAACAAACGTTTCAGCCTCGGCAAAGACATTGACGTCAATTACATCGCCGCTTTTAAACGCCCCGAGTAAATGCCGATGGCGCTGCCGGATTTTCAATTAGCCTGCGTGTTATTCGATCTGGACGGCACCCTCGTGGACACGGCGCCCGACTTGATTGCATGCCTGAACAAAGCGTTGACGCACCATGGCTTTGCCCTTCCTGCGCCTGAACGCATCAAGCCGGCTATTTCCTTCGGAGCCGTCGCGATGATTAACGAAAGTATCGATCAGGCGGTTTCTGATCGGCTCCGCGGCGATATACTGGCAACCATGCTTGATCTTTATCAGAATAATATTGCCGAACACACTGTGTTTTTCAGCGGTATGGCGGAGACGCTTGACGCCATTGAAGCCCAAGGACTGAAGTGGGGCGTCGTCACCAATAAGCGGGAACGTTTTACCAAACCGCTGATGGACGCCTTGCAACTGACGCAGCGCGCCGCCTGCATCATCAGCGGCGATACCACGGCCAATCCCAAACCGCACGTTGAGCCGATGCTGGCGGCCTGCAAACAGGCTGGTGTCAATCCCAAGAGCTGTGTTTTTATCGGTGACGCCAGCCATGACATCACCGCCGGAAAAAACGCCCAAATGCTTACACTGGCTGCGCTTTATGGCTATATCAAACCCGGTGACAGGCCGGAAACGTGGGGTGCCGATGCGCTGATAGCGTCGCCTGCCCATCTGACAACCTGGATAACTTCAGTACTATGACATTAAAAAATCACGTTATTTTAATTACCGGCGCGGGCGGCGGTCTTGGTGGCGCCGCCGCATTGACTTTAGCCAAAAACGGCGCTCATATCATATTGCTGGATAAAAACATCGCCAAACTGGAAGTGGTTTACGATGCCATTGTCGCGGCAAACGCCCCTGAGCCAATCATTTATCCGTTTGATCTGGCCGGCGCCAATGAAAATGAATACCAGGAATTAGCCGACAGAATCGATGAAAAATACGGTTCACTGCAAGGCGTGTTGCATTCGGCGGTGGAACTCAGCTCATTTACACCGATCGCATTGCTCGGTACTAAGGACTGGGGGCATACCCTGAACGTCAACCTGAATGCGCCTTTCCTACTGTGCCGGGTGTTGTTGCCGGTGCTGCAAAAAAGCGAACATGCATCCATTGTATTTACGTCCGATTCTTCGGCAAGAACGGCCCCGGCCTATTCCGGCGCTTACGGCGTATCCAAAATAGCGCTGGAGGGCTTTGCAAAAATACTGGCCGAGGAACTTGAATCAGCCAATAAAATCCGGGTCAATACCCTCATACCCGGCCCGGTTGATTCGCCGTTAAGAAAGCGCGTTTATCCGGCAGAAGACAAAAGCAAATTGCCGCCGATGGAATCATTGGCCTCAGCTTATCTGTATTTATTCGGCCCGCAAAGCATCGGCATAAGCGGCCAGGCGATTGACGCCCGAACCTTTCATTTATAACAAATCATTATGGCAGAACGAGAAAGCTTTGTTTTAACCAGGGATGTCAACATCATTACCATTCCTGACGGCACACCCGGCACCTTGGGCAAAGGCGAACAGGTGACCATCCACCAATCGCTGGGCAATAACTATACGGTTGTTACCGAGCAAGGGCACATGGTGCGTATTGCCGGCGCCGATGCGGACGCCCTGGGCAAGGAACCGCATCACCTGCATACCGTCGTTTCAGAGACCAGCGCCGAAGAGGTTGAAAAAAATTGCTGGGAAGTGATGAAGACCGTTTATGACCCGGAAATTCCGGTCAATATTGTCGATCTCGGCCTGGTTTATTACTGCAATGTAAGACCCACAGAGGCTGATGACAAGCTGAACGACGTGCATATCATGATGACGCTGACCGCGCCGGGTTGCGGTATGGGACCGGTTATCCAGGGCGATGTGGAAAAAGGCATCCGCGCCTTGCCCGGTGTCGCCAGTGTCAATGTTGAAGTTGTGCTTGACCCGCCCTGGTCGCGGGACATGATGTCTGAAGTGGCTCAGTTGCAACTGGGTTTGTACTAACCGGCAACGCCCGTTTAGCAGCTCCAGCCTCACTACTAAACACGGCAAGAGCCGAGGGATTTTCTCATCCCCGGCCGCTGGTCTGTACCGGAAACTCGCCCGCCGGGCGTTGCCGTTTTCGCGGGTACCGATACAGCATTTTCAATCCGCAAAGGAAAAATGCCTTTAAAATCCCCTCTCCCGGGCCCTCTCCCTCAGGGAGAGGGAAGTCTTCGCTATAGCGCGATTGCCCTGTGATTGTCAGGTAAAGCCTAATCTCCAAAAGATATAGGGCGGACCGGATAGTAAGGATACGAAATGTATCGGCATACTATTCGGCCATCGTATTTAAAAACCAGTTTTCAGCAATCTGTCCATGCAAACCGCCCAGCTTGTTTTGTAAATCGTCGAGAATACCGCGTAGTTGCAGTTGCGTCGTTTGCCGGGTGTCAATGGCTTGCACATAGGCCTCCAGTTCGACAAGCTTGTCGGGTAAGCCGTCGTGATTGGGCAATTCGTTGATGCAATCGGAAATTTCAAGAAGACAGCAACTGACCGAGCGGGGCAGGCTGGTGTCAAGTAACAGAAAATTAAGCACATCATCGCCCTGAACCCGGCTGCGCATGGTTTGACGATACATCAACAGCGCATTCAGGGATTTTAAAATATTGATCCACAATATCGTCTCGTATTGGCGCATTTCAGAACTGCGCGATTCCGACAGCAACAGGGACGCCAAATCAAGTATGCGACTGGTCATATCTGCGCGCTCAAGGTTTCTGCCCAGACGAATAAAGCGGTAAGGATGATTGTGGCTCATATAGCCCGATAATAACCCGGTAAACCGCTGACAGCCTTTCAGAATCTCATTAAGAAATAACACGCGGCTACGTCGGTTGACAATCGTATCCAGATTATCTTTGGCGAACAGATACATTTCGTTGACCTGTTCCCACGCTTCGTCGGGCAATAATTCACGCGAGGTGCGTATATTTTCTCTGGCCGCACTCAATGATGAAAATAAAGACCCCAAATAGGTTGCGTCCGTCAATAGAAAACGGGTGACATTGCGTTCATTAACGGCATTGTACTTTTCATGGAATTCCTGTTCGGAACCATTGATACGAATGAGTTGCTGCCAGCCCATTTCAACGCCTTTCGGCAAATCCATTAACAAGTTCATGTGTACACTGACCAGTCTGGCGATGTTTTCAGTACGTTCCAGATAACGTGCCAGCCAATACAGGCGTTCTGCTGAGCGAGATAACATCAGTTGTCCTCCATATTAATAATCCAGGTATCTTTGCTACCGCCGCCCTGCGACGAATTGACGACTAACGAGCCTTTTTTCAGGGCAACCCGCGTTAATCCGCCGGCCGTTACAAAGGTATTTGCGCCTTGTAAAATAAAGGGACGCAGGTCAATATGGCGCGGTTCCAACCTGTCATCGCACAAAGTTGGTGCGGTCGAGATCGACAGCGTGGGTTGCGCGATGTAATTACGCGGGTCAGCCAGGATCACCTGACGGAATGCCTCCACTTCTTCCCGTGAAGCATGAGGCCCGACCAACATGCCGTAGCCGCCTGATTCATTAGCGGGCTTGACGACCAATTCGGCCAGATGGGCCATCACATAATCAAGATGCTCTTTATTGCTGCACAAATAGGTCGGCACATTGGGCAGTATCGGCTCTTCGTTCAGATAATAGCGGATCATTTCCGGCACATAGGCGTAAACCACCTTATCATCGGCAACCCCGGCGCCGGGGGCATTGGCCAGCGCAACATTGCCGGCTTTCCAGGCGCGCATCAAGCCCCGTACGCCCAGCGTCGAATCCTTGCGAAACACTTCGGGATCGAGAAAATCATCATCAATGCGCCGATAAATGACATCCACTTTTTCCAGGCCCTCAATGGTGCGCATGAACACGCAGTCATCGTCAGTCACAACAAGATCGCCGCCTTCGACCAGCTTTGCGCCCATTTGCTGAGCCAGATAGGCGTGTTCAAAATAGGCCGAATTATAAATACCCGGCGTTAATACCACGATTTGCGGTTTGCCGTTGGGGTGCGGAGCGATGGAAGACAACATATCCTGTAAGTGGGTCGGGTAATCGTCTATGGGAAAAATATCAATATCCTGCAACAATTCGGGAAAGACCCGCTTGGTGATCACCCGGTTTTCCAGCATATAGGAAACGCCGGACGGCACCCGCAAATTATCTTCAAGGACATACATGACGCCGTCTTTATCACGCACCAAATCAGTGCCGCAAATGTTGGCCCAGACATTATGGCGAGGCTTCATGCCCAGACATTCCTTGCGGAAGTTTTTTGAACTGTTAATGATGTCACCCGGCATTTTTCCTTCCTTGATGAATGCCTGTTCATCATAAACATCACTGATAAAAGCGTTTAACGCCGTTAACCGTTGCTTCAGGCCCTGTTCAATGATGCGCCATTCCCGCGCATCAATAATGCGCGGAATAATATCGAAAGGCCATGCACGGTCTATGTTGCCTTCGTCGCTGTAGACGGTAAAGCTGATACCCATTTCCATGATAGCCAGTTCGGCGGCTATTTTTCGCTTGTCTATGTCCCCTTTTTTTAAGGAATTCAGGTATTGGCACAAGCGATGACTGACAGGACGCGGCTGGAATTCTGAGTGCATCAGTTCGTCGTACGCAGTGTCGGTTTTATAATTTTCCCAGATCGATTTCATGGCCGTTTACTAGTGGTTTTTAGGTTTAAAAGTATCAAGCATAAATAATGCCAGTCTTTGCTCGATGATTATCGTTGTCCGAAACGGAAAACAGACCGACTGGCGAAAAAAGCGGGTAATATGGGACAATCAAATCTGCAACAATAACCGAAAACTCGGAGGCTTTATGCGTGATAATCATCCGTTAACCCTATCATGGCGCAACTGCCGTTCTCTGGCATTAGCCGTTATAGTCGCGACGCTTCCGGTCCGGGCATTTGCGGCGGTCAATTTTTATGTTGCGACCACCGGCAATGACGCCAATCCGGGCACCCTACAACAACCGTGGCGCACCATTCAAAAAGCGGCCAATACCGCCGTGCCGGGCAGCGTGGTTTATGTACGCGGCGGCGTCTATCATGAGCGGGTCACCATCAAGGTATCCGGTTCCGCGGCGCAAGGCGCCATTACCTTTCGAAATTACGCCGCTGAAAATCCTGTCATAGACGGCACCGGACTCAGCGTCCCGGCTGCACCGAACGGTTTGTTCCTGATTGCCGATCGAAGCTATCTGGTTATCCAGGGTTTTGAATTGCGTAACTATAAAACCGCAACGCTGACCCGTGTTCCCGCAGCTATCTATGTACACGGAGCTGCTCATCATATTCGCATCCGCAATAACAAGATCCATCACATCGCCCACACCGGCAAAGCGGCGAGTGATGTTGATGCGCACGGTATCGCCGTTTATGGCGACAACGCGGTTCAATCCGTCAACAATTTAACTGTCGAAGGAAACGAGTTGTATGCGTTGACGCTCGGCTCCAGCGAATCGTTGGTCGTCAACGGCAATGTCGACGGCTTCAAGATCATCAATAACACGGTACACGACAATAATAATATCGGCATTGACGCGATCGGCTTTGAGAAAGTGTCTTCCAATCCGGCCACCGATCAGGCGCGTAACGGGCTGATTGCGCGAAACCTCGTTTATAACATCAACTCTTACGGCAATCCGGCCTACGGAACCGATCGCAGCGCCGACGGTATTTATGTCGATGGCGGCAGGAGTATCGTCATCGAGCGTAATCGTGTGCATCACAACAATATAGGCATTGAACTGGCCAGCGAGCATCAGGGCAGAAGCACCAGCCGTATCATCGTGCGTAATAATTTTGTTTATCTCAACGATATTGTCGGCATCGCCCTGGGCGGTTATGACAGACGGCGCGGCAGCACCCGGTTATGCTCGGTGCTCAACAATACGCTGTTCCGTAATGATCGCCTGCAATGGGGAAACGGCGAACTGATGCTGCAATTTGATACCAGGGATAACGTAATCAAGAACAATATCTTTCAGGCTAATGCGCAA
This sequence comes from Methylococcaceae bacterium, assembly GCA_005772825.1. Taxonomy (GTDB): domain Bacteria; phylum Pseudomonadota; class Gammaproteobacteria; order Methylococcales; family Methylomonadaceae; genus SXIP01. The sequence goes on from SXIP01000028.1 coordinate 29,961, forward strand.
AATTTGTTGATTACCAACCCATTCACCGAAAATACCGGCAATGTGCTTGATTACAATATTTATTTCACTTCGGCGGGCAATGCGGCAAGCGCAGAGTGGCAGTGGAAGAAACTTTGGTATGGCGGTTTTGAAACTTACCGGACAAAGACCGGTAATGACCTGCATTCTTTTTTTGCCGATCCCTTGTTAGCCGATACGGTAACGCCGTTCGATTTACATATTCAGCCGCTATCGCCGGCCATCGACAACGGAGAATGGCTGAATACGGCAGGCGCTTTCGATATAGACGGGCAAGCAAGATTACAAGGTCCAATGATCGATATAGGCGCGGATGAAGCTAATTGATGCTTGGTATGATTAAGATAACGCGCAATCAATAACCTGCCTGTGACAAATTTACGTCCCCCCTTTAAAAATAGGGGATTGAGGGGGCGTTGATTTAATAAATTCGCCCCCTGCCCCCTCTGTATCAAAGAGCGGACAGTAATGAGATTAAGCGAACGCGCCCTGTTTCAAGCCAATTGCAGTCTTTCTTTTCTTCGTGTTATTGTTGGGTATAAACTTTTTCGGGAGGCTATCATGATTCGGTTCGTCTGCTTACTATTGCTCTGCGCGTTTTTTTCATCGCTTACTCAGGCAAAGCCGCTCACCAGGGAACAGGTGCCGGAACCGCTCAAGCCCTGGATTACTTGGGTCGTGCAGGACAATTCGGAGCTGGCTTGTCCCTTTCTATATAATAGTTATGAACAAAAACGTTGTAGTTGGCCGACTGAATCCAGTCTGGCGCTGACACCGGATAAAGGCGAATTTTCGATAAGCTGGCAAGTGTATAAGGAAAGCTGGATCAGGTTACCGGGTGATAGCAGGCATTGGCCGCTTAACGTCACCGCTAATCAAAAAGCCGCGCTGGTGATGGATCGAGACGGCTTTCCGTCGGTTAAGCTCATGGCGGGTTTTTATCAAATCAAGGGGCGGTTCTTATGGGACACGATTCCCGACAATCTGGCGATACCCGAAGATACCGGCTTGATAAACCTGACTATCAACGGTCAGGTCATACCGGCCCCGGCTATCAGGGAAGGTCAGCTCTGGTTAAAAGAGAGCGAGAGAGGGCAAAAAAAACCTGAAAATATACAGAACAATCTCGATATCCAGGTGTTCAGGAAGGTGACCGATGACGTGCCGATCACGGTTCTAACCCGCCTGGAGCTGGATGTGTCCGGTGAACAACGCGAAATAAAACTGGCGCAACCGATGCCGAGCGGATTTATTCCGTTGAGTTTACAAAGTTCGCTGCCTGCAAGACTGGAACCCGACGGGCAATTACTGGTGCAGGCGCGTCCCGGTAGCTGGCAGATTGATATAGCGGCTAGAAGCGATAAAGACTTGGCCGCCATACCTTTTAGCAGCGATGTCAAAGACTGGCCGCCATCGGAAATCTGGGTGTTTGACGCCCGCCCCGATCTGCGCGTTGTCGAGATTGAACAGCTCAGCTCGATAGACCCCAGCCAAAGCAATTTGCCCGATGAATGGAAACAATTGCCTGCTTACCGAATCAACCAGGGCCAGGCGATGGCGTTTAAAGTGATTCGTCGCGGCGACCCTGAACCCGAGCCCAATCAACTGTCGATCAACCGGAAACTGTGGCTGGATTTTGACGGCGCAGGTTATACCGTTAATGACAGTATCACCGGTCAAATGACTCGCGGCTGGCGGCTGAATGCCTTACCGCAAACGCAGACAGGCAGGGTGACGCTGGACGGCGACAACCAATTAATTACGCAGCAAGCCGGAACCGGCAAGCAAGGCGTGGAGGTCAGGAAAGGCATGATAACGTTGGAGGCCGACAGTCGTATTATCGGCCCTGTCAGTAAGATGAGTGCTGTCGGTTGGGAGCAAAGCTTTCATAGCGTCAACGCCGAGCTGAATCTGCCGCCGGGCTGGCGTTTACTGGCGGCGAGTGGTGTCGATAACGTGCCGGACAGCTGGATTTCGCGCTGGACGCTGATGGACTTGTTCCTGGTGTTGATTGCCGCGTTGGCGACCGGTCGGCTGTGGAATTATTATTGGGGGCTATTCGCGCTGGTCACTTTGGTGATCATCTGGCATGAGCCGGGATCGCCGCATTTCGTCTGGTTGAACATATTGGCGGCAAGCGCGCTGATCAAGGTCTTGCCTCAGGGCAAATTTCTGAAGTTCATGAGCGCATACCGCAATGTGTTTTGGCTGGCGTTGGTGCTGATTACCGTTCCTTTTATGGTTGATCAGGTACGATTAGGGCTTTATCCGCAACTGGAATTCCCCTTCCAGTCCGTCAATGGGCCCGGCTATCCGGCGTCGGCGGTGGCGCCTGCTCCGATGGGTGCAATGGATATGCAGGAGGAAATGGCGAGCCGTCCAAGGAAATCAGAAAGTGCGGGCTATATGTTTAAAAAATCCATGGTTGTTGAAAAAGACAAACCGGTAAATTTCGATCGCATCGACCCCAAAGCCAATGTCCAAACCGGCCCCGGCTTGCCGCAATGGCAGTGGAATAAAGTGCTGCTGTCATGGAATGGCTCCGTTGACGCTCAGCAAACTGTGCATCTATGGTATTTATCGCCGACCATGACCATGTTGCTGAATTTTATCCGCGTTGCCTTTATCGCCGTGCTGGCCTTGTTGATGTTCGGCATTGCCGAAAAATTCAAGCCGAACTTGCCGGGATTCAAATCGGCGACACCAGTCTTGCTATGGTTTTTATTAATGCCTGTGCTGTCGCTGCCCTCGCAAAACACCTATGCCGAATATCCCAGTGAAGCGTTATTAAACGAACTGAAAGGCCGTCTGGCGGAAGTGGAAATACCCGACTGCGTGCCAGCCTGTGCTGAAATCCAGCAAATGACGATGGCGATTAGCGACCAGGTCGTTGATATTAGTTTGCAGATTCACGCCCAGGAATCGGTAATGCTGCCGTTACCGGCGGAATACGGTCAATGGTTTCCCAACCAGGTGCTCGATAACAATGAGGCGGCTCGTGCGCTGTATCGTGATAACAATAGCTTGTGGATTAATCTCAAGGCGGGTGAGCATAAAGTCATACTGCGCGGTGTCACGCCCAATTTGAGTAAGTTCACGCTGCCTTTACCGTTAAAACCGAAACGGGTCGGCGTTGAAAAAACCGGTTGGGATGTAGTCGGCATCCAGGAAAACGGCGTGCCCGACGATCAGTTACAATTCATCCGGGTAAGGTCGGCCAATGCAGACAAAAGCAAACCGGCGCTGGAACCGGGCGCGTTACCGGCATTTGTCCGCGTTGAAAGAACGCTGTCTTTGGGATTGGACTGGCAGGTAACGACGCACATTACCCGGCTTTCTCCTGATGATTCGGCGGTGGTTTTAAACGTGCCGCTGCTGCCCGGTGAATCGGTGACCAGTCCCGGAATCCATATTAAGGAAGGCAAGGTTGAAGTCAACATCCCCGCCCGGCAAGACGATATGCAATGGCAATCGACGCTGGAAAAGTCGGAAAAAATCGAATTGACGGCCACGCTAACCGATCAGTGGATAGAAGTCTGGAAAGCCGATGTCAGCCCGATCTGGCATATTGAAACAGCCGGTATTGCGATGATGCATCTCAATAACCAGGCGCAGTGGCTACCCGAATGGCATCCCTGGCCCGGAGAAAAGATAACGCTGCAAATCACCCGGCCCGAGGCGGTCGCGGGTCAGACGCTGACCATCGACAGCAGCAGTCTGAGCATCAAACCCGGACAGCGTACGCGGGATGCCGATCTCACTTTCAGTTTGCGCAGTTCCAAGGGAAATCAGCACACGATCACGCTGCCGGAAAATGCCGAGTTGCAGTCGGTGGCGATAGACGGACAGACTCAACCGATTCGGCAACAAGGCCGAAAATTAACGCTGCCCGTTAATCCCGGCAAGCAGGAAGTCTCGATCAGCTGGCAGGAACCCACACCGATAGCCACTATCATCACGACGCCACCGATTGATCTGGCACAGGTCAGCGTTAATACCAACCTGAATATCAGTTTAGGGCAGGATCGCTGGGTCTTGTTCGTCTTCGGGCCGAAATTGGGACCTGCGGTGTTGTTTTGGGGTATTTTGATCGTTATTTTTATCGTCTCGCTGGGCTTGGGCAAAATTCCGCTGACACCGCTAAAAAGTCGGCACTGGTTTTTGTTATTGATAGGCCTCAGCCAGATACCGCCGGCTTCTGCCGGTATCGTGATTGCCTGGCTGATGGCTTTAGGCTGGCGGGCGAACCTGGCCGCGGACAAATCACGCTATTTTAATCCCTTGCAATTCGCGCTGGGCTTGTTGACGCTGATCGCGCTGAACCTGCTGTTTTATGCCGTTGCACAGGGTTTGCTCAGCTCACCCGATATGCGTATTACCGGTAACCAGTCTTCGGCTTTCAACCTGAACTGGTATCAGGACAGGAGCTCTTCGATATTACCGACCGCAACCGTGGTCTCAGTGCCGTTGATGGCTTATCGCTTGTTGATGCTGGCCTGGTCGTTATGGCTGGCGGTGTCCTTACTCGATTGGCTGAGATGGGGTTGGGGCTGTTTTTCCAGTAACGGTTTGTGGAAGAAAAAGCCGGCCAAGAAAGCAGCGCCTGAAACAACTCAGGTTACTGAATAAACTGCTGTAGCAGCGTCCTGATTTCAGACGTCGCATTTAATCGATGCACGCGTTGCGGGTTACTGTCTTTAAATTGAAGAAACCTGACAGAGTGACGGAAGAGCGGCTTTGTGCTCGATTGTCTCCGAACCGTCCGTGTCGTGTTTAATCGATCAACAGCTTCGACTCGCTATTGATAATTTGTTATAATTCCGCAGTTATTTAGGGCCATGTATGCGCAATTTAACCAGGGATAAAGATACGCGCATAAATTTTAGTAATGAAACCGTACCGATGTTGTGCGCGGTATTTATGTTTATATAGGGATCAATGTCAAACTTCGCTAAAGAAATAATACCTGTCAATCTCGAAGACGAGATGAAGCAGTCCTATCTTGATTAC
>SXIP01000029.1 GCA_005772825.1 Methylococcaceae bacterium
CCAGTTCGGCGACGCCGTTGCCGTTGATGTCGGGGATGGAAATAAAACCGACAGTGGTGCCGTAGTTGTCGAAGAGGACTTTGTTGATGAAGGTATCGCTCAGAGGGTCATGGACATCGGCGCGAGGCTGTCCGTTGGCGGTACGTACACCCAGCATCGCCAGATTGGTTTGGCTGTTGCTGTCGGCCACGGTCGCCAGCCGGAACGGTTGCGGCAAGGCATAATTCAGCGAGTTCACCGCCAAGCCGGTTTTGGCGTCTTTCACTAACACCCGTGCGGTGTTGGCTCGCAGTACGGCTAACTCCGCACCGCCGCTGTTATTCAGGTCCGGTAGATTGATCAATTGTTGGAGATCTTTGCCGGTGCCGTAGCTGATGGTACGGATTAACGCGCCGGTTTTGCTGTCGCGGATTTCCACGGTGTCGGCGGCGGTGGCGGTTTTATTGTCGGCCAGCACAGCGATTTCTTTTGCCTTGTTGCCGTTGAGGTCGCCCAGCACTAGCAGGTCGATACCTTTGTAACCGGCGCTGAATCTGACATTGCGGATTTGCGCGGCGGTCAAAGCATTTTTAAGCTGTACCCGCAGTTCGGTAGCGCTTTGTTGCAGCACCGCCAAACCGGCGGTACCCTTACCGCTGATGTCCCGCACCACGCCCAAGTCCAAGGCTTTTAAGGTCGAATCAAACGGCACTGCGCTGAGTTTAATGCCACTTAGACTGTCGCGTACTTCCACCTGCACCGACTGATCACTGCTGCGCACGCCGAGCACGGCGATTTCAGGCGCACCATTGCCATTCAGGTCAGGCAGGACATTGGCTTTATTCGGCACAAATTGGCCGTTGAAATTGATTTGGCCGACGAATACGCCGGTTTTGGCGTTGCGCACGATGGCGCGGGATTTTTTCAACGTGACGTCGTAGCTGACGACGGCAAGTTCCGGGCTACCATCGTGGTTGACATCAACGGGTAACACCATCAAGGGGGGAGGGTTCGTGGTATTCAGCAACACCGAGACAGTGTTACTATTGTAATTGGCCATCACTATGTCGGTCTGGCCGTCGCCATTGAAATCCGCGATGGCGCCGGAACCGGGGCCATCACCGGCAGCGAACAGCGTTTGCGGGCCGAAGCCGCCATTGCCATTACCCAGCAACACCGAGACGTTGTTACTGAAAGCATTACCCGTCACCAGATCGATGTTACTGTCACCATTGAAATCTGCCGTAGCAACGGGTTCTGGGCCATCTCCGACGGCGAAACTCGTTTGCGTGCCAAAGCCGCCGCTGCCATTTCCCAACAACACCGAGACGCTGGCACTGTAAGAATTGGTCACCGCCAGGTCGGTGTTGCCATCGCCGTTGAAATCAGCCGGGGCAACGGTCCAGGGTTCATTTTCGACAGCGAAAGTCATTGGAGCACCAAAGCCGCCGCTGCCATTCCCCAGCAATATCGAGACGTTATCACCCCAAACATTGACCGTCACTAGGTCGGCTTTGCCGTCGCCATTGAAATCTGCGGTGGCAACGGTTATGGGACCGGCTCCTCCGGTAGCAAAGGTCGTTTGAATACCGAAGCCGCCGCTGCCATTCCCCAATAACACTGAGACATTATCACTATATAAATTGGCCGTCACCAAGTCGGTGTTGCCGTCACTGTTGAAATCCGCAGCGGCGACGTACCTGGGAAGATCTCCGGCGGCAAACGTCGTTTGAGTGCTGAAGCCACCGCTGCCGTTCCCCAGCAGCACCGAGACGTTGTCACTACCACTATTGGCCGTCACCAAGTCGGTGTTGCCGTCGTGGTTGAAATCGGCGGTGATGACGATACCAGAGAGATTTCCGGCGGAAAAGGTCGTTTGAGTACCGAAGCCACCGCGACCATTTCCCAGCAACACCGAGACATTGTTACTATCAGCATTGCCCACAGCCAGGTCGATCTGACCGTCGCCGTTAAAATCCGCCGGGGCGGTGGAACCGGGGAAATCTCCAACGGAGAACGTCACTTGTGGTGCAAAGTGGACCTGGGGGGCTGCTTTTAAAGACAGACTGCTGCCAAGGCCAATACCCAATAATATCAATGTTAAAATGCGATGAGTTATCATAACCTTCTCCTATACTTTTTAATTTTTTAACCGTTAAAGAGGATTGAAAGACAAGCAGCGCGGACCGGTTAAAAATACATCCCCTGAAGCAACGCCCCTGTCTGCCATCACGCACCTCAGCAAGTAGCCCGTATAAAGCACAACGAAATACGAAACATTGGAGCCACGAAATCCCGTATTACGCAAGCTCCATACGGGCTACTTAAAGCCCTGCTTCATTTTCAACACGCTTTACCTGCAAGTCACAAACACAATTGAAATAAACCGATGGTATGGTTTTCCGCTTGCTTGAGTGCTTATAAGGCCAAGACAACGATGCTAATCGATATTATTTGAGCAGAAAAATAAGAGAAAAAATATTCGTATAAATACGTATACGAGGTTGTGCGGTGAGCACTTATTTGATGATTTGCAACTCGTTCCCGAGCTCCGGCTTGGGAATGCGGTCTTGGAAGCCTGTCCTAAGCTTGTCGAAGGGCTCCAGCTTCCAGAACTCTCGAAGCTGGAGCTTCTCGTATTGGCGTTCCCAAGCCGGAGCTTGGGAACCAGAGCGTTTTATTTTAGTGAAAACAAATAATGCTTATGCCCATGACCCCATGCAAAAGGAACAGGCAGATAATCCGCTATCGAGGGATTACGACGGGTTTTGCAATTTCTTCAGCACGCTTTGGCCGATAAAGTTTGAAAAGTCCTCAATATTGTCATAGTTCATTTTTTGAGCAAAGCCGACCAGCGCCTTGACCATTTTCTTGGTTTCGGCGATTTCTTCATGACTGCGGCCGCAACCCATGCAATGGGTGCCTTCCTCGGTGCATTTGCCGGCGATACAGGGATTAAATTTCATAGTGATTCCTCCAGATGTTTATTAAATTGTTCAATGGTCAATTAGCGACCGGCCCATACAATTCGGGCTGCTCGGGGCCTTCGATAATCAACTCCGCCAGCGCGCCCTTATCGATAGCGCGGGTCAGGTTGTGATCGACCAGCAGGTATTTACCCGGCACTTCGGCAGTAAACTCGATCATGACCGCTGAACCGGCGGCAATGGTCGTCGTCTGGACATTGTTCAGCGGCGGGTTGGCGATGGCGCCGTCTTTGTACAACTTATCAAAGACCGCGCCGATAATATGAAAATTAGAGGTGATATGGGAACCGACGCCGACGAACAGGCGGATTTTTTCACCCACTTTGGCTTTCAAGGCCCGTTCGCCGCTCAGTGAGCCGACGCGGCCATTGAAGAGAAAATACTCGGGATGCTCGGCCAATAACTTGTCCTTGCTGAAGGCTTGAAAGCCTTTTTCGCCGTATTTTCCGCTCGTGTAAAAATCGCCCTGCATCACATAAAACTCGCGGTCAACTTGGGAAAGGCCTTCGGGCGGCTCCACCAGTATCATGCCGTACATGCCGTTGGCGATATGCGAAGGTACATGCGGGCTGGCGCAATGGTAGACATAGATACCGGGACGCATGGCTTTAAATCGGAAGCTTTTTGCTTCGCCCTGCGCCACTTGCATTAACGGCGCACCGCCGCCGGGACCGACCACGGCGTGCAGGTCGATGGAATGCGCCGAATGTCCGGCGGCGGCATGTTGCGCGGCGCTATGCTCACTGTGGGCCTGTTTTTCAGCACCCGCCGGATTGCCGTGGCGCAAGTTGATTTGCACCGAGTCGCCGGTTCTCACCCGAATAAAAGGCCCCGGCACTTTGCCGTTATAGGCCCAGTATTGGTAAGTCACGCCCGGCATCATTTCAGCAACCAGTTCATCGGTGTATAGATCGACAGTGACCCGTTGTGCTTGCGATCTGTTAATCGGGGGCGGCAAATCATCGGCATTGCGGCCGATTTCATCGGTATCGAGTTGATGAGCATCGCTGTCGACAGACATCGATAGGGTATGCTGCATATCTCCATCGATATGCTGGGCCATTTGTTCAACCGTCATCGACTTGTGCCTGGTTTTGTCGGCTTGAACGGCATTGTATTTTTCGGCCATCGCCTTGTATTTTGCTTCATCCGAACAGCCGCTTGTTGCGCCGCCCAGGGCTATTGAAAGTAATAGCAGACTGCCTGTTTTGTTCATGGGTTTTCCTTTTGAGTACATAAAACGCGCACGGCATAAAGAAGAAGACGGAGATGATGGTGATTAATTAGTTGATTTTATTCTCCTCTCCCCAACCCTCTCCAGCAGGAGAGGGAGCTTTCTTCCTTAACTTAATGCCCGCGAGCTATCAGGTTAAGTAGTTATAATAATTTAGCGCCTCCGCACCACCTGATAAGGACGTGAAATATAGCCCAGTGGTACGCTCCACACATGCACCAAGCGACTGAAGGGAAAAACCAGGAACAAGGTCTGGCCTAAAAACAGGTGCAGTTTGAAGATAATACCGATGTCCCGAACTTGCTCCGCCGCGCCGCTTCGGAACGTGACGATGCGTTGCGCCCATTCCGACAGCAACAGCATATTGGAACCGTCACTGTGATAAAGCGATATGGGTAAGGTCAATAAACCCAGCACCAGTTGCACGCCGATCAACAACAGAATAAAAATATCCATGCGGCTGCTGGTGGCGCGAATACGCGCATCGGTCAAGCGTCGGCGTATTAACAGAGTGATGCCCCGCAAGCAAATACCGCCGAAGATGCCGCCCGCAACGACGGCAAGTAATTGCTTGGCGGACGTCGACAATCCCAGGCCGTGGTAAACCGCCGGCGGCGTCAACAAGCCGACGAAATGACCGACAAACAGCAACAAAATGCCGATATGAAATAGATTGCTGCCCTGCCTTAATTCCTTGGCGCGCAGTAATTGGCTGGAACCAGTGCGCCAGGTGTATTGATCGCGGTCATAACGGGCCAGACTACCGATAAAAAATACGCTGACGGCAATGTAAGGGTAATAGCCGAACAGCAGGGTATTGAGATAATCCACGATATGACTCCTTCAAATAGAACGGCTTTGCGATTTTATGTTCTGATCGCGCGGCATCATTGTGACCGGACTGACGGTAGCGGCCTGACTTTTACAAGCATCACCCGTCCCCATAAAACTGACGGCTTCTTCCTCCCAGATGGCGTCCATGTTTATCAGCGTTTCATCATCGCCTTCGCTGGCGGCCTGCTGACGGATTTCCGCAAGCGCTTCCGGCGCACCGGCAAATGCCGACAGTGCGTCAAAAACCGCACAAAAATCACTGCCTCGCTCAGTCAGCCGCGCGCCCAGGAGACTTAATACCGGCATCGCATCGTGTAATAACCGCACCGCTTCCGACTGTGTTTGTTGCGACAGGAATTCCAGAAATAACGGGATGTAGTCCGGCAGTTCATGCGCCGTCATTTCAAAGCCTTGTGTTTCGTACATCTGTAACAGATTCACCATAGCCTGACCGCGATCACGCGATTCGCCGTGGACATGCTCAAAAATATGCAGCGACAAAAATCGGCCACGGTCGAATAACGCGACATAATCGGCTTGCAGATCGAGCAAATCCTTACCGCGATAGCTGTTGATTAATGCCAGCACGGCTTTTTCAGGGGCTTGCGGCAACAGGTTCTCCTGTTCGATGATCCCGGCCATTTCGTCTAATGCCTCAAGCATCTCGGCTTCGGGGTAGCTTAATAGTAATGATAGGACTTTGAGGGTTAGCATGGTGTTTTCCCGGTATCGTTTATGAACGCCCTCTCCCCAACCCCTCTCCCGGTGGGGCTTTTTTTACCTCTGCCTAAAACAAATAGGGCCTTTTCCCCCTTTTGTCCAAAGGGAAAAGGGCTATTATTAGCTTTGCCCAAAGCAAATCGACGCTTTTCTCCCCTCTCCCTTAAAGGGAGAGGGGTCGGGGGCGAGGGTTTGTGTACTAACTTAATTGCCATAGCACCAGAACCTGACAACGATGAATTTTCAATAAACATGGCCGCTTCCTTATTTTGCCGATTCGACTTTAACAGGAATCTTGATCGGAATGCCGCCGCTACGCTGAGGCTTGCTATTGCCGCCGAACAAATTGACCTTGGTCTCGCCGCTGGAACAGCCGCTGCCGAAGCTAAAGCCACAACCGCCCTGCTCGCCATAGGCATCGAAGGTAGCGCTTGCGTATTCGCGGTGGCCGGTCGGGATGACGAAACGGTCTTCGTA
>SXIP01000030.1 GCA_005772825.1 Methylococcaceae bacterium
CCAGCGTTGCGTAACATTATAAATAACAAGGGCTTATTCAATTTTATGTCTCGCGACGCTGGAGCGTCTATTACGGCATTCCCACGCCGGAGCGTGGGAACGATGCCGTGTATTGGAGGTTATTTTTTGCGAGTTACCTTAATTGTTCGTAATGGACTCAACCTGACGAGCCTAAAGTCGCTTTGGGATACGTAGATTCAAGATATAGGTCATTTGCCATAGTTGGCTGGGGCAAATGACACACGATGGGAGGATTGATAACGGCGGGTAACGGGAATTGCTCAAGATAATCGTTAAGTAGTCTTTTAAAACAATGACTTGATAAGTATGGTGCGATTATTGCGATGGTATATGGGCGATTAAGATTTCAATTTTCCACGGCAACTTCGGGCGGGACAGGTCTAAAAAGAGCCTGGAAAACCTGATTCTTAGTCGCTTGAAAACTAAAACCCATCAATTCTAACTTCAGGTAATCCCATGTTTGTTCGCGCCTTACTTTTTTCCACCGCGTTTTTATTATCCTTCACTGCCGCTGCGGGGCATTTGGATGTTCATCAGCTCATGTCTTTAGTCCCCGAACCCAATATTAAGCCGACCTACGGCGGCCCCGATAACAAAACCTATAAATCCGGTGGAATCGGTATTCTTGTTTATGACGGCGGCAATGCCACCGATGCTTTAGGGCCTCATCAAGTGTTCAGTTCGGCGGGATTGAGACCCTTGCTGATCTCCGCGAGTAAAAACGCAGAGGGGAATTACAAAAAATACATTACATTCAATAACGGCCTCACCATTAGAGCCAATCGGACCATTGCCAACACGAAAGATTTGGAAGTGCTGGTCGTGCCGGGTGGCGCGTTTGAAACCATTCAGATGGCCCACAATACGGAAGTGCTTAACTGGATTAAAGCGATTGACAAAAACACCGTCTACACGACCAGTGTTTGTACCGGTTCATGGATATTGGGAGCCGCGGGTCTGTTGCAAGGGAAAAACGCCACCAGCAACTGGTATCGGGCGGATGAGCTGCTGACGCATTTCGGGGCAACGCCGCAATCGCTCTCCCGTTACGTGTTCGATGGCAAGTTGGTTAACGCCAACGGCGTCACCGGGGGTATTGATATGGCGCTGGCTATTGTCAAAAAGGTGTTCTCGCATGATCTTAACAATGGCAAGGACTACACCCAAGCGGTCATGCTGGATCTCCAGTATGATCCAAAGCCTCCGGTACCGGGTGGTTCAATTGCAAAAACAGAACCCACCGTGTTTGATGCGATGCAATTTATGTACGATTTTTACGATCTTGCCAACACCGTAAAACAGATACCCATCCAGTAAGGACTACTAAAAAATCAACACGGTGCTTGATGGCCTTTCAGGTTGTTAAAGACTGAAAGGCCTAAGGCGATTTATTGCTTTGATCATAACCACCGTCTTAACCGGCCTTCACCCGACGAAACCGGGCCGCCCGCCGTTTTTGCAACCACCGGATCAGCCCGGTCACAAATAACAGCGGACACGCCAAACCCGATAAAAATACCAAAATCCGCCCGGTCCAACCAAACGCCTGCCCGGAATGCAGAGGCCATTGCCAATGCGTGAACACTTCACCAGCCGTACCAATCGCGGGGTCATCGACATCCAAAACCTTGCCGCTGTATTGGTCGATCACCACGCAACGGCGATGTAAAAAACTACCCTGTTCCGCCACGCCGTCTTTGCAGACCGTGTAAGCACCGGTTGGTTGGGTTGCGCCGTAAATCCAATCGGGGCGGCCTGTGGGATAACGTTGTTCGGCAATCGCTACGGCTTCGGGCATGGTGATGGACTTGGGATTCACGGGCGGGGTTGATTGGAACCAATAGCGGTAAGTGACCGGCGAAAACAATTCCAACACGGGAACGACGCGCTCCGGGATGTCCATGTACACGCCCGAAAACAACACTGGGATCAACACCACAGTGGAGTAAAAGCCTGCTGTTTTATGCAGGTCAAAATTCAGTCGTTCGGCGCTGGCTTTACGCTTGAGGGTCAGGGCCTGTAACCATTTTCCGGTCAACGGCCACCAGAGGATCAAGCCCGTCAGCACTGAAATAATCAGCAAAGCGCCCATGATGCCCACCACGGTATAACCTAATTCCTCACCCATCAGCAGCGCGTAATGCAGTTCGAAAACAAAACCGATAAAAGTATGCGGGATGATGTCGCCTGAAGCGGTCATCAAGCGTTTGCCGGTTACTTCGGCGCTGTATGGGTTGACGTAAACTTCCCAGCTTTCGCTGCTTGCATCCGCCAGGGGCAGGGTGTACGCCAGCTTTACCGCCGCCGCATCGTTGCGCGGGTAGTACATAAACGTGTGTTTGGCGGTTTCCGGCATCGCAGCGCGTCCGGCTGCAATGATCTTATCCAGCGACTGGAACGGCGTCGGCGTTTGCGGGACCCTGACGGTTAACAGGCTTGGATTTAGCAATTCATCCAGTTCGGCGTAAAACACCAGGATGCTGCCCGTAATGCCGAAAACGGACAGGAACAAGCCCAGGGCCAGGCCCAGCCAGAGATGGACGGTCAGCCATTGTTTACGGCGGGCTTTGAGAGGGTGCATAGGTTTTTTGGGGCTGGCGGTTGTTGGTGAAGATGTCATATAGGAATGTTGCAGCCGGTCAGCGCCGGGGAGTAACTATGGACAACCCCGGCTTGCACTGATTCTGGGCTTTGTATCAATTGTCTGAAATATTAAAACTCTACCTTGATCGAACCCACCGCCATCAACGGCGCACCCGGATAAACGCCATTTTGCGGCGAGACATTCGAATCCGGGTCAGTCGATTCGTAATAGGTTTTATCCAGCAAATTGCGGATATTAATCTGCGCGGTGACCGGCGTTTTCTTGATCAACAACTTATACGCGGCAAACGCATCCACCCGCACATAACCGGGTAATTGGAATGGATGGCCGTAATAGGCGTAATTGCCTTCACGCTCGCCGGCGGCGACGCCGCCAAAACCGACGCTGAAGCCGCGCAACGGTTCATAGTTGTTAAAATCATATTTCAACCACAAACTACCGCCGTGTTCGGCGACATTAGGCAAGCGCGTGCCTTGATAACCGTCGTTGTTTTTGGTGATGCGCGCATCGGTGTAGGCATAGCTGGCGATAATGCTCAGGTCTTTAGTGAGCTGGCCGCTGATGTCAAATTCCACGCCTTCGCTACGCGCCTCGCCGATGGCGGCGCTGTCGGTAGGATCGGCGGTGGTCAGGTCCGAGGTCAGGATGTTTTGCTTGATCAGGTGATAATAAGCCAAGGTCGCTGATAGTTTTTTATCGAACAATTGGGTCTTGATACCCGCCTCAAATTGCTCGCCCCTTTCCGGCTCAAAGGTTGCGCCTGTTGATGACACGCCGTTGTTCGCGCCAAAAGAAGTTGTCCAGTTGCCGTAAATGCCCAACCAATCCCAATGCTGGTACAAGATGCCGACCCGTGGACTAAAGCCTTCGTCTTTTCTCAGGATGGACGGCGAGGAGTTGTCCACGGCGTTGGTTGCCTCCGCCAAAGTCGAGGCCCGTCCGCGTCCGGTTTCCGCCCAGTCATAACGTCCTCCACCCATGATGTGCAGCTTGTCCCACAAGGTGATATGGTCTTGAAAATAGGCGCCATACCATTCATCTTTAAACATCGAATATTCCCGTCCTGGAAAAACGTAGCTTGCCAGGGTGGTGTTAAACAAATCGGGGTCTATGCCGTAACTGGGGCCGGGGTTATAAATGTCTATCGCCAAATCCGGGTTAGGATTTACCCAGTCGCCCTGGACATGATAACTGGTGTAGGCGCGTAAAAAATCAAAGCCCACCAGGGTTTCATGCTTGGTGCCTGCCAATTGGAACTTGCCCGTTAAATCCAGATTGGTCGAGTAGGATTCCACATCGTCTTCCTGGGAAAAAATGTTCCGACCCAAAGTCCGCCCGTCGGCCTGCAATGCCGAGTCAAACGCAGGCGCGGGATTGACGAACGTGGAATCGGTATGCAAACGGCTGGCAAGGAAACGGTTGTGGATCGCCCAGTCATCATTGAAACGGTGGTTAAATTCCGTGCCCAAATACACCTTGGAGAGATGGTCAATCGGGTCATTCGGGTCGCTAAACGAACGGCTGACGGGAATCGGCGCAGGACGTTTGCCGAGTACCGGGATACCGAAGTCCGCCTGAAACTCCTGTTCAACCCCTTCGACATTCAGAGTGAGATCGGTCTTGTCGCTGGGCCGCCAAGTGATGGTCGGCGATACCGTCACGCGATCATTGAAAATAAAATCGCGGAACGAATTATTGTTTTGGTAAGAGCCCGCGAAACGGTATAACAGCGAATGGTCATTGTTGACCGGGCCGGTCGCATCCCATTCGGTGCGGTAATGGTCGTAAGAGCCGAACTGCTGCTCCAGCGAGTGGAAGGGTACATCCAGCGGTTTTTTGGTGGTGGCGTTAATGAGGCCGCCAGGCTCGGTGCGTCCGAACAACACGGCGGCGGGGCCTTTCAGGACTTCGATGCTTTCCAGTGTCGCGACATCAAATTCACTGGGAAAAAACTCGCGGGTGGATAATAAACCGTTGCGGAACACGCGGTCGCTACGAAAACCGCGCACGATAAAACCCGTGCCAAAACCCAAACTGGGCTGGGCGCGAACACCGCTGACGTTTTCCAGGGCGTCTTTAATACGGAAGCTTTTCTGATCCTCCATGACAGCCTTCGGGACGACTTGAATGGATACCGGCGTATCGAAAATCGGCGTGTCGGTTTTGGTTGCCGTAAACGAATTTTGATGGTTATAAGTCGGGACGTACGGGTCATCATCGCTGTATTCGGTTTTTTCGGTAACCTTGACGGTAGCCAAAGCCGTGACGGATGGCGGCGCCGATTCAGTCTTTGCCGCGACCGGGATTAAATAATTTTTTAACGTGACCACGCCGCCATTGCCAATCCGGTAATCAATGCCCGATCCCGCCAACAGTCTGGCTAACGCCGCCGCAGTCGAGTAATTACCGTACACCCCAGGCGAGTCAAGGTCCTTGACCATCTCCGCGTCATAAACAAACTGCACCCCCGATTGCTCGGCTAAACGGCTGAGCGCCGAATACAAGGGTTGCGGGGCGATATTGAAACGCTGCCTGCTGCTGACGGCAGGATTTTCGGCTCGCCCGGAGGGCGGCATTGCCAGCGCAATCAAGCCTAAACATAAAGGTAAGGCCATCAGCTCGGACGCTGCCTTGTTCTTGGGTTTGCCTGTTTTGAACGTTGTTTTGGTTTTACGCATGAAGTGTTCCCAGTGTTGAAGATAATCAGAATGGGAACGGTTGGGATGGGGTGAAACCGTACTGGTTTGGGATGTGGCAAATTGTCGCGGGAAGATGTTTAGCTAATTTGAACGTTGATCCTTTAAACGCAATTGATTTCAAATGTAAATTGAAAACGGTACACTGTGATCAATATCCGCCGTTACCGATGTTCACGTTCAAACGTCAAATAATCGTGTAAAAAAGCACTTAAGCCAAAAGCAAAAAAATATTGATTTAATAAGTTTTTTAAAAACCATGTCAGAAATGCAGAATATTCATCTCCATAAAATTCAGCTTAAAGGATTCAAATCAATAAAATCCCTCGACTTGAAAATGAATCCAATAAATATCCTTATTGGCGCCAATGGGGCAGGCAAATCAAATTTTATTTCCCTGTTTACTTTTTTAAGAAACTTATCTGAAGGAAAATTGCAGACTTATGTTGAGCGGCAAGGTTTTGCAAATACGTTTTTCCATTTTGGCTCAAAACGCACTCGTAAAATTACCATTGATATTGAAATAGGTATGAATGGTTATCACGTAGAATTTGTTCATGGTGAAACCAACGATACATTGGTGTTTGATAGGGAATATTGCACTGTAAATACGTCAAGAGGGATATGGGAAATTAAAGGTAGATTAGGGGAAAGCGGCCTATTACCAGGATCAGAGTCAGATAGCGACTATGTACGAAAATATACCCGTGGTTATATGGAAAAATGCCGTGTCTATCATTTTCACGATACTGCCCCCACAGCAGGGTTTAAGCAAGCTCAAAAGCTGGATTCAAATACGTTTCTTAATGCTGATGCAAGCAATTTGGCACCATTCCTTCTAAATCTGAAACAACGTCACCCCGTTAGTTTTCAAGAAATCGTTTCAGCTATCCAAACGGTTGCCCCCTTTTTCCACGATTTCTCCCTTGAACCAAGAGGCGAAAAAGGCGATGAATCCTTGTTGTTACGTTGGATACACCGCGACTATGATGAACCATTTTCAGCTAATCAACTCTCGGACGGAACCGCCCGTTTCATTTGCATGGCTGTCTTATTTCTTCAGCCAGAAGGGTATCGACCAAAAACGATTGTCCTAGATGAACCTGAACTGGGTCTGCATCCTGCTGCTTTGAATGTACTTGCTGAAATGGTCAAAACAGCATCAAAGAAAAACCAAGTTATTTGCTCAACGCAATCCATAGCCTTTGCTAATCAGTTTGAACCGGAAGATTTTATTGTCGTTGATCAACAGAAAGGCGTATCTACGTTTAAAAGGCCGGATAAAGAAGCTCTTATACATTGGCTTGAAGATTATGGGATGGGTGATATTTGGTCGAAAAACCTGATTGGAGGTCGTCCTGAATGGTAACACAACTGGAAAATCTTGTTTCACGAAATCACCTGTAGCTGTCAAACCCGCAACAAAACCCATCCCCCCAACCTTTCCGCCTTAACCCCCAGTGTCGTCTCCAAAGCCTCCAGCCAAGCGTCGATATGCTGAATATCAACAGCGATGTTCACTTCCTTTTCCCCTAGTTTGTCGTCCAGCAAGCGGATTTGTCCGCGCCGGTAGCGGTTGATTTCGGCGATGACTTGTTTTAGCGGTACGAAATTCATCAGCAAACGCCCGTGCCGCCAGGCTTCGGCGCTGTCCATGTCGGCGGTTTGCACAGTTCCTAAATCATTGGCATGAAAAGCGATTTGCTGGCCTGCACTTAAGGTTGCCGTGGTGTTGGACGCGGCGGTGCGGATTTTGCCTTGCAGCAAGGTGACGTTGCCGCCGTTGCCGTCATAACGGACGATGAAGCGCGTGCCTAAGGCTTCGGTGGTGGTGTGTCCGGCGCTGACGCGGAACGGGCGGGTGCGGTCATGGGCGACTTCAAATTCCGCTTCGCCGCCTAGGAGTTCAATGCGCCGTTCCTGGTTACTTAGACTGACGTTGAGGGCGGTGTCGGTGTTCAGATGAATAACGCTGCCGTCAGCCAGTTGGATAGAGGTCTGTTCGCCGATATGGGTGCGGTAATCGGCGAGCGGGTGGCGGAGATAATCGGGAAATAGTCCTGCCAGCACCAACAATAGGAAGGACGCGGCAACGGCAAACCCAATGGTTCGGTGGCGGCTTTGACGGCGAAGTCTTTGGGCGGCGGCAAGGGCTAGTCTGCGTTGGCGGTCGGCTTGCAAGGGGCCGGACAATTGTTGCCAAAGCTGGGTGGTTTCTTGATAGGCCTGTTCATGCGCCGCGCTTTGTTGCCGCCAGTGATTAAATTCGGCGCGGGTAGCATCGGACACTGCGCCGGAAGACAAGCGCACTTGCCAGGCGACGGCCTCTTGGCTGAGGCGTTCGCGGAATTGTTGGGGTGTTTCGGTCATTGGCGGCGTGGCGTGTGTGAAAGGCTTATCACTATAACGAATCAGCGTGGCAGTCGCCACACTATTAGTACTGATCAAGCGATTGGCGGCAATGGTTTAAGGCGCGGGCGAGTTGCTTTTCCACCCAACTGGTGGAGATACCCAGTTGCGCGGCGATGTCGGCATGGCTTAAGCCTTCGATGCGGCTTAAGTACAAAATGTCCGCGCATGCATCGGGCAATTCCGCCAAGGCGGCTTGGATGTGGAATAGTTGGTCCTGGGCTTGGGTGATGCGCTCCGGTTCGGCGCGATGGTCGGCTTCGGTTTTATCATCGCCGTATTGGGCGAGTAGTTCGCCATGACGTTTTTGGCTGCGCAGATAATCAATCGATAGGTTCGACGCGACGGTGAACAACCAAGCGCGGATTTCCGTTTCGCTGCGGGGCGGCGGGGTCAATAAGCGCAAGCGTAAGTACAAATCTTGCAGTAAATCCGCCGTGGTGTCTTGGCAGCGAATACGCCGGCTGACAAAGCGCTGAATTTGCGGGCGGGCGTCTAAAAAAATCAGGTAAATATCGTCTTCGGTAAATATCATCTGCGGAAAAGAATAAGCGGGTTTTATTTTTTCGATACTCGCCGCAACTGAATTTGCCGTCCGTTTTGCTTTGCTTGTACAGGCAGGATGGTTTCAAGGGCATGCAGGAAGGGCTCAAGATCATCGGCGTTAAAGGTGCCGCTCAAGGTATTTTGGGCGAGTTTGGGATCGGAAAATGTAAAGTGAACCGGGTGATAGCGTTCCAGTTCGGCGGTAACTTCGTGTAACGGCGTGTGTTTGAAGACCAATTGCCCGTTTACCCAGGCGGTCAGTGTCTCGGCTTCGATCGATTCCGCTTGCCCCAAACCGGAAGTTTCCTGGTAAATTTGCTGCTTGCCTGCAATGAGGTGTCGATTGATCACGCCCTGTCCGTTGCTCAGTTCCACTTCGCCCGCCAATACTGAAATCGTGGCGCCTTTGCTTTGCTTGCGGATATTGAAACGGGTGCCGACATCACGAACGCTCAAGTCTCCGACTTGTACCGTAAACGGACGCAGGACAGTGTGCTTAACATCAAACAGTGCTTCACCTTGTGTTAGCACCACCTTGCGTTGTAAAAGGGAAATCTTGACCGAGATGCGGCTATCGGTATTCAGGTCGATATGGGAATTATCGGCCAGTTCAATACGGCGGCGTTCGCCCATGCGTGTCGCATAGTGGATTGTTTCGGCGCTGTATTCCAGCCATGTTCCGGTGAGCAGGGCGGTCGTGAGCAGGACAATAGCCAATGACGCCGCTGTCGATCTTCGCGGCTTGGCCGAACGTGCTTCAGCGAGGCCCGGTACCGGCAATGATTTGAGGTAATCCATACCGGCCCAGACTCGTTCGGCTTCTGCGTAGGCGGCGCGGTGGCTGTCGTTTTTTGCCAGCCAGGTTTCGAAGAGAAGCCGGTCTTGCTCTGCGCAATGCTCGGATTGCAGGCGCACGAACCATTCGATGGCTTGCTTCAATTGTCGTGCGCTGTAGGGTTGAGAGGATGACGCCATCACTGTTTTTACGACAGCCGGTTTTCGGGCGGCTGCATACGCTGGTGGCAATGCAGCATGGCGTTGACCAAGTACCTTTGCACGGTTTTTTCCGAGATACCCAGTTTCAGCGCGATTTCGCTGTAGCTTAATTCATCAATTTTGCGCAGTAAAAACACATGGTGATATTTTGCCGGTAGAGAGTTGATCGCATCGAGCAACATTTCGCATTGCTGGCGCAATGACGTTATTTCATCAGGCAGGTATTGCGGGCAAACCAGGTCGTCATTGAGAGGCGCGCAGTTGTTTTTCGCTTGTCGCTGCCATTTCAGATAATTGATCGATAGGCGATCAGCCACACGAAAAAGAAAACCGCTCAGGTTTTCGTCATGCTTTATCGCATTGTTGCGCAGCAAGCGCAGGTAAGTTTCCTGGCATAGGTCCTGGGCGGTTTCAGGACAGCGAATCCTGTTCATCAGGAACAGGGTGAGCGCTTCGCGATGGTCTTGAAAAAGCCCGGTGATCTGCTCGTGGCTAAGGGTGAGAGTTGACATTGCCTTGTTTTGATTGCTTCTGTTGGGGGTACGGCGCAGCAAATTATTCTGACCACACCGGATCAAATTGAGTGAAATCCGGCTAAATCAAAGCAAATCTTGTACCATAGTGCGTAATCATGGCTTACCACCTATCACTTAATTCCAACAGCGCGTCATACCGGCATACCCTCTGGGGCACAAGTGGACTGCCGGTATCCAGGTCACAGGGATGTGATCCAAGCCTTGCCATCCGTGGCGTCTGGATTTCGGCAATCCCTGCCG
>SXIP01000031.1 GCA_005772825.1 Methylococcaceae bacterium
ACCGTATCGATCCATTGCGATAGTTCAGGATGTTGAGACATGGCAATATCCTCCAGTGAAAATTTGTATTGACACCTGTTAATTTATCTCAACATCCTGTTTTGTCTACTTTTATTTAAAAACCTACACTTGTAAGCCTCTACCTAGCCCTCTCCCGGAGGGAGAGGGAACAAGTTGCCCAAGTGATTTCATGCTCATTTCTAACGCTCTTATTCGTTGGTATAAAACATGCTTTCTCCTAGCAAATTCAATTTACTCTACAACTATCAATCATGTCATCTCAAAAACTCAATCTGCTTTCCTTTTCCGGGAAAATAAAAATCCTCCACATGACTTGGCTGGCTTTTTTTATTACCTTTGTGGTCTGGTTCAATCATGCGCCATTAATGATGGTCATAGCGCAAACGCTGGGTATGAGCAAATCGGAGATTAAAACCGTGCTGATTTTAAACGTCGCCCTGACCATTCCGGCGCGTATCGTTATCGGTATTCTGGTCGATAAGTTCGGCCCCAAACGGACGTATTCAACATTGTTGGCGGCGGGCAGTATTCCCTGCTTCATGTTTGCTTTCGCCACCAGCTTTGAACAATTGGCGTTGGCGCGATTTCTATCGGGGTTTATCGGCGCAGGCTTCGTCATCGGCATACGCATGGTCGGTGAATGGTTTCCGGCCAAGCAAGTAGGTATCGCCGAAGGTATTTATGGCGGCTGGGGCAATTTCGGTTCAGCCGCCGCCGCAGGCGCTTTACCCGCACTCGCATTGATCTACGGCGGCGATGAAGGCTGGCGCTATGCCATCGCCACGACCGGCGTTATTTCACTGCTTTATTCAGCCGTCTATTTCTTTAACGTATCGGACACACCGAAAGGTTCAACTTATTTTAAGCCGAAAAAAGCCGGCGCAATGGAAATAACCAGCACCGGCGATCTCTATTTCTATATCCTGATGACGATGCCTTTATATGCGACCTTGAGCCTGTTAACCTGGAAATTGTCATCGGCAGCGGATACCAATTTATTATCCATGCCCGCTGCGATAGGCGTTTACATCGGTATCTGGGCTTTGTTTTTCTATAATGTCTATAAAATTGTCCATGTCAATAAAGAGCATCTGCAACATCCGATAGAAGAAATCCATCGCTACAAATTCAAGCAGGTGGCCATCCTGGACTTGGCTTATTTCATTACCTTCGGCTCCGAATTGGCGGTCGTTTCGATGCTGCCGATGTTCTTCTTCGATACCTTCCATGAATCCCAAGGCGTTACCATGGTTCAAGCCGGTCTGCTGGGCGGCAGCTTCGCCTTTATCAATCTGGTTGCACGTCCGCTCGGCGGCTGGATCAGCGACAAATTCGGGCGTAAATTGTCTTTAAGTATTTTTGTTTTAGGCCTGTCCGCCGGTTATTTCGGCATGTCGATGATTAATTCGGGATGGTCTATCGCCCTCGCGGTATTACTGACCATGGCCTGCTCCTGCTTTGTATCGGGCGGTTGCGGGGCTGTCTATGCGATCGTGCCGTTAATCAAGCGGCGCATGACCGGCCAGATTGCCGGCATGGTCGGCGCTTATGGTAACGTCGGCGGCGTCTTGTTCCTGACCATCCTGTCGTTTGTGTCACCTGCCGTGTTTTTTATGGTCATAGCCGCTGTGGCCTTGTCCGTATTGATTGCGATACAGTTTATCGATGAGCCCAAAGGCCACATGGCGGAAATCCAGGAAGATGGCTCAGTGGAAATGATCGAGGTGGGGTAAAATTCAGTATGCCCATAAACCGTCAACGTAAATAATTTCACCACGAAGACACGAAGTTCACGAAGAAGATCAACATAAAACCTTCGTGAACTTCGTGTCTTCGTGGTGAATTAATCCAGCCTGCTTACATTCTACAATCCACCTGATTGATCACTAAATGACGCCAACACCGGAACTTAAAACCAGCATCGGCTATGCCACCGACAAAGGCGTCAAAGACGAAAATGAAGACTTTGTCGGCGCACTGGTTCCGGTCGGCCAGCCACTGATTCATAAAGGTATAGCAGCCGCGATTGCCGACGGCATGAGCGGCAGCGATGCCGGAAAACTGGCCAGTCATTGTTGTGTGGCCGGATTTTTAAGTGATTATTACAGTACGCCGGATTCCTGGTCGGTCAAACAGTCGGGGCAAAAAATCCTGTCCGCCACCAATTCATGGCTATACAGCCAGGGCCAGATTCGCTACGAATCGACCAAGGGCATGGTCAGCACCTTAAGCATCCTGGTATTAAAATCAACCACGGCGCATATTTTCCACATCGGCGATTCGAGGATTTACCGTTTGCGCCGAGGTAATTTTGAGCAGATAACCCGCGATCACCGGGTCTGGATTTCCAAAGAAAAAAACTATCTTAATCGGGCTATGGGCATCGAGCCGAGACTGGATGTCGATTATAAGGCACTGCCGCTGGCCAGGGGAGACCTCTTTTTGATGACCACGGACGGGGTACATGATTTTATCGATGAGAAATCGTTTAAATTATTGCTACAGGATGGAGAAGATTTAACCGAAATTGCAAATAACATTATCCGGCAGGCAAGCCTTAATAAAAGCGATGACAACCTGAGCTGTCAACTGGTCAGAATTGATGACCTGCCGGAAGCCAGGGAAGATGAAATCATTCGCCGCCACGCCAACCTGCCCTTCCCGCCGCCACTGGAGCCCGGTATGACGCTTGACGGCTATCGTATTGAAGCCGAATTGCATTCCAGCAAGCGCACCCAGATTTATCGCGCATTCGATACCTTGACCGGGACCCGGGTTATTTTAAAAACACCGTCCATTCTCTATGACGACGATACCCATTACATCGAACATTTCCTGCATGAAGAATGGGCGGGGAAACGCCTTCAACATGAAAATGTGCTGAAAGTCCTACAGTCGGACCGGGAAAAAAGCTGCATTTATTACGTCACTGAATTTCTCGACGGGCCGACATTAAGACAATGGATGCTTGCCAATCCAAAGCCGGACATAAACGTAACCCGAAAAATAGTCGGTCGGATTGCCAAGGGCTTGCGTGCGTTTCATCGCA
The DNA here is from genome assembly GCA_005772825.1 of Methylococcaceae bacterium. Lineage (GTDB taxonomy): Bacteria > Pseudomonadota > Gammaproteobacteria > Methylococcales > Methylomonadaceae > SXIP01. The sequence goes on from SXIP01000031.1 coordinate 3,071, forward strand.
TGGAGATGTTGCATCAGGATTTAAAACCCGAAAACATCATGTTTGATAGCAACGGCGTGGTTAAAATTATCGACTTCGGCTCGGTTAAAATCGCCGGCATCACCGAAAGCATTGCGACCACCGAGGATATGGCTTCGAACCCGGAAGATAATGTGCTCGGCACCTTGAATTACACCGCGCCCGAATATCATATCGGGCAGCGCGGCTCGATAAAATCCGACCTGTTTTCCCTGGCCGTTATCACTTATGAAATGATCAACGGCGCCCTGCCCTTTGGCCGCGACATGCCGGAAAAACCCGACAAATCAAATCTGGCGAAGCTGAGTTATGTGCCCAGTTTTCATTGTAACGACATGGTGCCGATCTGGATTGATGGGGCATTAAAAAAAGCCACGTCGATCAACCCGCAACTCCGTTACGACGATTTATCGGAATTCCTGTATGACCTGTCCACGCCCAACCCAAAATTCCTGAGCACCAAAGAGGCCATTCCGCTGATAGAACGCAATCCGCTGCTGTTCTGGAGATGCCTGTCGGCGCTGTTGCTGGTGACAAATCTGGTGTTGATGTATTTACTAGTTTGATAAGGCTGAACCGCCATGATCAATACGATGCGTAACCGATTGCTCGCCACCTGTCCGGGCATAAATGCGGAATTATCATCATACTGACTTGTTCACACCGCTGATCGGCGCATACACCACAAATAAAGCGCCCTCTTCGCTGTTCTCCAGTTCGATCTTGCCGCCGTAGGCTTTCAACAACGACAGCGTGATTTCCAGTCCCAAACCGGTGCCGCCGGTATTTCTGCGGGTCGTGAAAAACGGCGTAAAAATCTTGTTGCGATTGGCCGGTGATACACCAGTGCCGTTGTCATGCAGGTTTAGTTGCAGCGTGCTAGCTTGAATCCCGGCGCTGATTTCCATCCGTTTTGCCCCGTGTTGCAGGCTGTTTTCAAACAGATTGATGAGCACTCTTTCCAGTGCATCCGGGGCAATTGCCAGCGCGGTATCGGGCAGGTCGGTGTATTGTAATTGCAAGCCGCGTTCGAGATAGCGATTGTGCAGTGCGGCAAGCACCGCAGGCAAGGAACTCTCCTGACGACTGGGCTCCAGGGCGTCGGCATGAGCGAGTTCCAGCAGGCGGTTAACCAATTGCCGGAGACGCTGAGTATCGGCCAGCAGGTTGTCGATAAAGCGTTGCCGCTGTTCGCCGGGCATCGTGTCCAGGTGATCCTGCAACAACTCCAGGGCGCCTTGCATCGACGTCAGCGGGGTTTTGAATTCGTGCGACAGATGCGTTGCAAAGCGGCGGATGTAATCGGTGCGTTCAGCCAGTGCTTCGGACATGCCCGCGAAACTTTCCGAAAGCTGGGCGATTTCGACGGTCACCGGATTTTTCAATGGCTCGATCCGTTTTTGCTCGCCTTGTTTGACGCGCTCGGTCTGCTGGATTAGTTCACGAATAGGACGGGAAATAGAGGCCGACACCAGCAGCACCAGCAAGACGACCAGCACCAGCACGCCCAAAAAAGCGACAAGCACTTTTTTCCTGACCGCGAACAGGTGCTTGAGAATATTATCGGGTGTGCGCGACAGATAGATGACGCCTTGCAAGTGTTGCTTTTCCAGCACCGGAAAAGCGACAAAGACGCGGATATGGGTGCCCCGGCTCATTGAATACAAAGGCGGCGGCGGTTGATCGGAAATGCGCTGACGGATTGCCGCGGCATAGTCTCCTTGCAAAGCCCGCCGCACTTCAGCAATATCGGCCAGTGATAAACCAACCTCCTCGCGCCCGGCAATCACGGTACCGTTCATATCCAGCAGGCGCATGCCGGACAGCGTGATATGCTGGGCATCACGCATGACCGGGTACATCAGCTTACCGATTTTTTGCGCGAGTTCATCGGCGCGGTTTTGCGCCGGTTGCGCTTCCGGGCGTGGCGGCTGAATCGGGTTAATCAGGTTTAATATCGGAATGACCGGTTCATAAGTCTCGCGAGGTGGAGCAAGCAAAGGCAATGGTTTTCCGTAAATCCGGTTTTCATGATGTAAATTGCGCACGAGTTGGCGAAAAGCCGCCGACAGCACGGCCGATTGCGAGATCAGTTCGCGTTCGGTTTGCTGCACCAGTTCATTTTCGTAAATCCGAAAGAAATACAAGCTGCCCAACGGCAGCCCCAATACCATCACCATGACGATCAGCAAAATATTCCTGAGCCGAAACAGGCGGCGGTTCAGAGCCGGCAGTTGCGCATTTATAGGCATGAAGCAAGCTTGTAGCCGACACCGTGAACGGTTTCTATCACCGCCCCGCAACCGGCATCAGCCATTTTTTGGCGAATGTGGCGAATATGACTGTCGATAGTTCGATCACTAACGTAGACATGATTGGCGTAAGCGCTGTGCATGATCACTTCACGACTGAACACACGCTTGGGCTGGCGCATCAACAGCAGCAATATCGCGAATTCGGTCGCGGTCAAGTTGATCAATTGACCGTTCCAACTGGCGATATGTTGTTCAATATCCACTTGCAGTTTACCCTGTTGCAAACTGCTGGTTTCGCTTAGCGGTTTCGGCGCAACATGGATACGCTTGAGAATGACGTTGATACGCGCGACCAGCTCCCTCGGACTGAACGGCTTGGTGACATAATCGTCACC
>SXIP01000032.1 GCA_005772825.1 Methylococcaceae bacterium
GGGATACAAATGATCAAGTTATTTCATGCTCATTCCTTACTAGCGGTTAGAGTTTGGGAACCAGCGATGACTGGGATTGAGTCGTTACCGTCATTCAATACCAGCCGCCCGATTTTACCAGCGCCTCCAGTTTTATTGTCGCCAATGTCCGTACCGTCTCATCGCTATCCGTAACGGCCTGCTGCAGTAGAGCCGGATTATTTCCGGCGCTGTCCACGGCCATCAGGCGCACCGACACATCACTGTCGGCAAGCGCGGCCTGTAGTTGTGCTGCGGCACCGTCGCCGTCACGTCGAGCCAGGCTGGAAAGGGCTTGAGCCCTTACATTGGCGTCCTTATCGGTCAGCGCCGTTTCGAGCGCCTTACGAATATCCGCATCGCCGAACGGCCCGTTGACGGCTAAAAGAGCAAGGGCATCCGCCCGCTCTGCAGGATCATTGGACCCCGTCATTTTCAACAGCGTATCGGTATCATCAACGCCGTCTTGTCCGGAGTCGGTCTGATCGCCGCGATTATCCCTATCGGTGCTTCTCGACTTTAACAGGCCCTCGCTGTCAGCCGCTTTAAAAGCGGCGGAATTAACCCCGTCGGCTGCCAACTCAGTTCCCAGTACCCACACTTCTTCAGGTTCGCGCTGCGATTGAGTGTCTTGCGCCGAAACACCCCGGTATTTATAAACCAGATCCGCTTTTCGTTCCAACAGGCAGGTCAAAATCCCGCTGACGTTTGACCCTGCACAAGATGCAGTGACCAATTCCTGCGGTAACACCGAATAATGTATAGCCACGCCCGTTGCATCGGCTATTTCGTCCAGCACTGCGGCCAAAGGCGCTTGCCTGACCTCCAGTTGCAACTCGCCGCCCGCCTTGTCGGTCGCAACGAACTGAATGTTTTTCCGATCCGCTAATGCTGTCTCGGATAACAACAGGAACAGGCCTATAAGGCCCCATCGGGTTGCATTCACGTCAACACCTCAACAATCCTGTAAGAAATAGACTCGAAACCTTTCCTTAAAATAAGGCATTTCTCGTGCCAACAAGTGATTCACTAGAACCTTTTTGAAATCCCGAACATCAATACCCGACTCGTTAACCATGGCGGAGCATTTTAGTCTATCTTGTATTTTTCTGTAATAAATATGAACAGCCGCTAATCGAAAAAACACCGAAACAATCAGTACGCATCCTTGCACACTAAACTGTTTCGGCACGAAGTGCTTACAAGAACGCTTTTAAAGCATTATGTTGATTGAGGCTTACCGATTATGGGGGCAAACCGGAAAGAATGTTCAATCAACAATACTGCAAACCGGGAGAGAGGAGATCCATCCCTGGACGGATGAAAACTCCGACCCCCCTCCCAAAGGAGGTCGGAATAACCGACTGTCATCAAGCTAGTCGAAAGAGTTGCTCGCTGTTTTTGCCGGATTTAGAAGAACCTTGCGCCCGGTGCTGCGGCAGGATATGCGCCCGGCTCGATGTCCAGGTTTTTATCGATATCCAGACCTTCAGGCTCGACAACCACGTCATAACTTTGACCGTTACAGCCGGCAGGCAGCGGGTTGGTCGTCAGGTTACGGGTAACGGTAAACGCAGGCCAGAAGCTCTTGCCGTTGCCTTGTTCGGTGTATGGGCCGGCTTCAGGCATACCCATCGTGGTACGGCTGTTCGGCATGATGTCGTGATTTTTTCCGGTCATGCTGTACATCACGCTGCCGGTATCGGTACCGATCCAGACGTCCTTGCGATCGGCGCTGTTCTTACTTTGAAGCCCTCTTTTACACCAGTTGGTGACGGCGACGCGCACAATCAGGTTGGCGGCACAGGAAGTTGTCTTGAAAGTTGGCACGGTAAACTTGAATGGCGACAAACCGGTAGTGCTGAGAACGGATTCCGACAGTGGTGCCGAAATATAGGTATAAGGGCCGTCAAAAACAGGGCCGTTAAACACGGCATAGCCGCGTGTCGTGCCAAGATCGTCAATTTTGGGGATGATCAGGTTGCCGAACAGGTTTGGACTGACCAGACCGAGGCCCATGTTGCTGAAACCTGCACCGGCGGTGGCGCCGTTAATATCATCGGAAAGATCGCCTGGATTGGCAACCGGTAATGTCGTAGCAACACCGGTCAATACGGTGCCGTCGACGCCCGGTACGTTAGGAACAATACTACCGGTTTTATAGCGGTAGACGATGGTCTTGGCTGAAGATATCGAATTCGGGAACAAGGCGGCCATGGCGATAACTTCGCCGCGCACAGCGGCGCCGCCTTCAGGAATCGCATTGCTGGCGCAACCGTGCGTAATAGTCATGGCGTTGTAAGCTGTAGCGCCTGAGCCGGTATTGCCAACGCCTTCAACAAACAGCTTGTCCTTGATCCCTGTATGGGCGTAAACACCTTGGCCGGCTGCACACAGTACGGCGGCTACGGAACAAAGAGCGACTTTTTTTAATATCATTATACGTTCTCCTGGAACATTCTTATTGTTTGTGAGTAATTTGATTCGGCTTCTGTGAAAGTAACAAAGGCAGGCCCCTACCTCTTCGCCCATCCTTCATGAAGTCACCGCACAATGACATTAAAGCACGGACCGTGCCAGGTTTTACTTATCCACTAAAACATACTCAACAAGCCAAGTAACAAACTTAATCTATTGATTTTAAATACCATTAATCAGTAGACCAGGAAAAAGTCGGCTGGTATGAATAACAACCCAGGCGTTTTTCAGCCGTGAGCATTCAAAATGCCGATATTTTTTATTTATAAAAACACCCGAATTTCCAGCGACAGAACCAATAAATTGAGGGATATGACGTGTTTCCGGTTTTTATGACAAGCTGTAGCCTTTATTCCAGCTGACCTCAGCTCAAAGTGTGTGATATGACGCAGTAAAAGTGTGTTATATGACACAGTTTAATTAATTTTAACCCGCCCCGGCTGTTCATATCTAAAGGGGGCCAACCGCTTTGCAGCGCATAGCCGAGGAAAATCACGCAAGACGCAGTTGCTTGAGTTTGGCGCAGGCTACCCCGCCGCTGATGTCGGGAGTAATCCTTAATTCCAGCACCATCAACTGATTGAGATTGACATTGTAATGCTCGATTTCCCGCGTGGTGGTCGGAGGACTGAAGTGATATTGCTGACGCAGGATTTCGTGAAATGAATCGTCGTTATCGGCTCGGTACAGCAAAATGAACTCTTGTGTACGTGACTGTTCATGTTCATCAAACATCAGAATGATATGCTGGATGGCCTGGGGTTGGTCAAAAATGATACGGATGGTTTGCTCGCCCGGCAACACGGCCTGCCAGCCCGACTCCATGCCCTCGATCAAAGCGGCCTCTATCGGATGCTCTTCACATTCCGAGGTTATTTCGACCTGGGCCATACTCTCCAGATCCAAAAACTCCAGGTCGGCATAGGGATTGTTTTCAGTGGCTTGCAGGATTATTGTTTTACGCATTATTAATCACCTTTCATTCAATATCTTTAATTAAAGCCATCATATCCTCAACCGACATTTTGCCGCTGACTTCACCGCCCTCAAGCAAACTGTTGGCTAAATCGCGTTTATGTTTATGCAGGTCGACAATCTTATCTTCTATCGTGTCCTTGGCGACCAGCCGATAAATCGTCACCGGACGCTTCTGGCCCATTCGGTGCGCGCGGTCCGAGGCCTGGTCTTCCACCGCGGGATTCCACCACGGGTCCATGTGGATCACATGTCGGCAGCGGTCAGATTCAAACCGGTGCCGCCTGCTTTCAGGCTGATTAAAAACAAATCGCCGTCACCAGCCTGAAAGGAATTAACGGCTTTTTTTCGTTGCGGGGCCGGCGTCGAACCGTCCAGGTAATGGTAGCTAATGCCTTTTTTGTTCAGTAACTCGCGGATCAGCGTCAAATGCCCGACAAACTGGCTGAATACCAGTGCCTTATGGCGGTTATCCAGCAATTCATCGACCAGCTCCTCGAACGCCTGCAACTTTGAACTGCCCATTGTGCTCTCTTCCATCACCAGCCGCGGGTTGCAACAGGCCCGGCGTAATTTCATGATTTCCGCCAGGGCTTTTAGATGTTGCTGGCCCGCTTGATCACTGGCTTTGGCTTCCGCCATAGCCTGCAAGGCGTTACGCCGCAATGCCTCGTAAAATGCGCGCTCTTCGGCGCTGAGTTCGATATGTAGGGTTACTTCGGTGCGTGACGGTAACTCGGTCAACACGTCATTTTTAAGCCGTCGTAAAATAAACGGCCGCAATAATTTTTTCAAACGCTGTGAAGCACCGTAATCATGCTGGTTTTCGATAGCCTGGGCGTAACGTTCATTAAATTTCGCTATCGACCCCAACAGCCCGGGATTAATGAAATTGAATAAATTCCATAATTCACCGAGATGATTTTCTATCGGCGTGCCGGTCGTGATCAATTTAAAATCCGCCTGCAAGGCCATCGCCGCCTTGGAGCGTTTGGTCAATGTGTTCTTAATGGCCTGCGCTTCGTCGGCAACCAGCGTATGCCAGTGCTTTTGCGTCAGACGCTCGGCTTCGGTTTGCAATAAGCCGTAACTGCAAACGATCAAATCGAAAGGCCCGGCATTATCGAGCATATCCTGCCGGTCGCCGCTACCGAACTGGTAGGCGTTCAAAGTAGGCGCGAAGCGTTGGCTTTCCTCGAGCCAGTTAATGCAAACGGAAGTCGGCGCCAGGATCAGCGTAGGACCTTCCGGCGCGCGCGACAATATTAACGCCAATGCCTGCACGGTTTTACCCAGGCCCATATCGTCAGCCAGACACGCACCCGCTCCCCAATGCGCTAAGCGAGACATCCATTGATAACCTTCGCGCTGGTAATCGCGTAACTCGCCTTGCAAGGTTGACGGTACTTTAGGGTTTAAATCACCGGTTTCATTCAGTTTGCGCAACTGGTCTTTCCAGGGTTTGCCGGCAGTAATGCTCATGCCCGTGGTGATTTCATCCAGGGCTTGTACGGCTAAAGGATGAAAACGCACCTTGTCTTTCTGCACGTCACCGAGTCCGTATAAATCATCCAGACGTTGGCGCAATTCACGGGTCAACGCAATAATCTGCCCGTCCTCCAGTTTAAGAAAACGGCTCGATGAGGCATTTAACAGGTGCATCAAGCGCTGCATATCCAACACCTGCTGGTCATCGACTTCCAGATCGCCTTCCACGCTAAACCAGTCTTTCTCTTTACGCACGGAAAACCGGGCCTGCGACAAACCGGCTTCGCGGCTGATGCGGATTTTTTTGCCTTTAGGCCATTCCAGCACGGCAAAATCACCCAGCCCCTGTAAAAACAGCAATACCTCCAGCGCCATTTCAGGATCGTCCACCAACCATTTGCAATCCTTGTCCGCATGTAATCCGGGGCTATCGGCCAATAACCGCTTCATATGTTTCTTTTCCAGCGTGAAATCGCGCGTGGTTTGCAGTTGCTTGCCGTCGATTTCGGCCATGACGGTGGTTCCACCTACACCGGGTTTATAAAGCGGCCCGCCACCGCTAAACGGCTGTACAAAAACTTCGATTTGTATGCCCTGCCCCACCGGTTGCAAATGAATATGTAACCGGCTGTCGGCGGTAACGCTCTCGGCATGGCTGGAGCTTCCGCCGATATCCGATTGTACGGTCAGCATCGACGCAATCGAGGAAATCGAATCAATCACCTGCTGGCGGGCGCTGGCGGGTACGGTCAAACCCTTGGCGCCCAGGATTTCCGCAACTTTCCTGTGCTGGTTGTTAATCACGTAAAGCAACAGCCCGTTGCTTGCGGTTCGTTGGGCAATGATTTTTTCATTGGAGACAATGGGCGGTATCAGCGATATGTGCAAATTTTCCTTTTGTTCCTTCACCAGCAATTGCGGAGCGGCTATGCCGATGTCTATCGGCGCGTCATATTGCGCCTGTTCCGCCCAATACACATGCGGATGACCGACGGCGTCCAACAGGGCTTCATTGGGAAGTCTGTAGATTTCCTTGTCGTAATACCGGTAATAATCGGATTCCTTTTCAATTTTAATCCTTGAGCAAATACGACGATCCTGTTCGGATAGATAATCAAAATCCGACAAGTCATCATGCAGGCGTTTTAAAGCGATAGGGCGGCCTTTCGTCCAGTGACCGTTTTTACCCAGTCGCTGTTCTTTCGGGGCTAGATAAATGTCGTTGCCATCCAGGCTGATCGTCCAGATCAAGCGCAACTCCTGTTCAATCTCGACTTCCGGACTATCCAGCGTTAACTGGGTCAAGGCATCCAGCGATCGTTGCCAGGCGGAAATCTGCGGCAATAAATCGATGATTTTAACAAACGGCGAATCGCTGTAGGATGCGGCTATTTGCTCGCAGGCAATATTTTTGTAAGCCAGACGCTGCAATAGCGATGAACTAACGGCGGCATACCACTCATAACCGAGATGACGCGCGTGTTGGCAAAACTCAGCCAATTGAGACTGGAATTCCGTATTTTTTTTACGGCTGTTCAAGGTTTCAATCTCCCCCAGCCAGAACAGCAATAAGGCATGAAACAGGCGTTCGTAAGCCAGTGTGTTGGTTCGAAACAAATACACGCTTTGCTCGACAGGGAGTTTACCCTGGTAAATATCCACCGCTTCCTGCAAGATCAGGTTAAGTCCATAAAACGCATCTTGCCCGCCCTGCTTCAGGGTTATCGCCAATTGCTGTTTTAATATCAAGAGATTGCCCGCCGAACGTGTGCGTAATAAACACAAGCTGAAAAAATAACCGTGCAAACCGCTGATGCTGATATTGCGTTTGTTGCTGGCTTTTTTAACGGCCTTCAGTGCGGCATTAAATAGCTCAAGCGCTTCATCGTAACGATTTTGTAAAAAACGCAGGGTGGCCAATAATTTCAAGCCGTCTGCGGATAGGTCATTAATTATCCATTCTTCCGCATCGCTGACCTTGCCGCGCAGCAGACGCTGTTCAACTACGGTATGCACAATTTCAGGATCAGCCGGTTTGGCGGCGCCAAACAACTGTTCCAATAACTGATATTGAAGGGTTACATCATTTAAATACCAGCGATTACTGTTCAGGTAATATTTCAAGGCTAAAAACTGTATGGCTTCCGGCAATGCTGCAAACCAGTCGGCGGCAAAGTCTTTAAAGAACAGTCGATCGATAGTATCAATAAAGTATTGCGGATAATCCGCTTGAAACCGCTCGATATGGGCGGCGAATTCAGCCTCATTACCTTGATACAAAAAGAGCCGTACCCTTTTTATTCGATACTGAACGGTAATCGACTCCTTGTAGTAGTAGATAAACGGATCCTTGCCGACAAGCAAGCGGTGAGCTAATTGGGCAAACCAGGGTTTATGCACCGCTATCCGCATCAACGGTTCAACAATATCGGGATGGCACTGCCAACCTTCCTGGGTGATAACGATCATCCCTGATTTTTGAAATTTTTCGCGAAATGATTTGTTAATGGACAGTATGGTAGTTGCCTCGAAAGCGCCGGCGGCTCTTAATACCTCCTGCAAGTTGCTCTGGCCTATCGGCGCATAAATAACGGCCAACGCCAGTAATATGTCTTGCTCATCGTTTGACAGCACGTTGAAAATAGCGAGTAATTTATTATTCATGTAGGTTGTGTTGTATCCATTTCCGAATTGCAAGATTTTATCCTCTCATTTTGCCATAATTTCCCAAGGTTATGTTATGCAATAGGCTGACCAACTCCCTTTAACTCCTTGAATAATTTTTACAATCTAATGACTGGACTTTCATCCTCCAGCTATCTATGATGCGATGCACGCCAATTGCGTAGGCGGCGTTATCTTTCAATCATTTATGCGTTTCATGGGGGGTTTTATGTTAGAAAAGCAACAAGATGCACCGATGTTCAGATCGCTAAACCAAAACAATCAATTAGTTAGCCTGGCCGATTATGCAGGCGAAAAAAATATAGTGTTATATTTTTATCCCAAAGACGACACGCCCGGCTGCACCATTGAAGCCAACGATTTTACCGCACTGGCCGGCGAGTTTGCCGCACTCGATACCGTCGTTATCGGCGTAAGCAAGGACACTTGTGCAAGCCATACCGATTTTATCAACAAATTCGGTTTAAAAGTCGACTTGCTGGCCGACACCAGCGGTGAACTTTGTGAAAGCTACGGGGTATGGCGGGAAAGAGAGAAAAACGGCGTTAAGAGCATGGCTATCCTGCGCTCCACGTTCATCATCGATAAAGAAGGCGTGCTGGCTGACGTCATGTATGGGGTCAATCACGAAGGCCATGCCCAGGAAGTACTAGAAAAAATAAAAAACCTGGGTAAACCGGAACAAGAACAATCAGAGCAATCAGAACAAACCAAGCAGCCTGAAAATGAAGCATAACGGCGCGTCATTGATTGACAGGAGCCGCACTGCATCGGTATGTGGGCAGGCATGAAAGTATCAGGCATCAATCATATCAATATTGTCGTCACTCTCCGGCAATTGCCGGAGATGACGGCATTTTATGAACAGGTCATCGGTTTGAAGCAAGGCTTGCGCGCCGCATCCAGGCGAGCCGGGGCTTGGCTATACTGCGGCGACACAGCCATCATTCATTTGTCAGTCGTCGAAGAAACGCCGTACTCAGGCGCCGATACCTATTTTAATCATGTAGCCATAACCTGCACCGGTGTGGACAGTTGCCTGCAAATCCTGGATCGTCACGCTATCCCTTATGAATCCGATTACAAATCGGAGCCCGAGATGACGCAAATATTTATAGTCGATCCGGTTGGAATACGGGTGGAGTTAAATTTTGCAGGTGAAAAAATCGCGTAATCCTCTTTATATAGAAGGAGTATCCATTATGGTACCGCAACAAACATTAAATTTAACAGGCCAAGTCGCCCTGATCAGCGGGGCCGGCGTCGGCATCGGCCGAGCCGTGGCAATGGCGCTCGGCAAGGCGGGCGCTTTTATCGGCATTCATTATTACTCAAGCGAAGCGTCGGCGTTGAGCCTGCTTGATGAATTCGCGGCGCAGGATATCAAGGCCATGCTGTTGCCGGCAGACCTGACCAACGAGACCGAAGCCAACGCGGTCGTCGATTCGCTGGTTGCCAAAGCCGGTCGTTTGGATATTTTAGTCAATAACAGCGGGGGTCTGGTTAAACGCGCCAAGATCGAAGACTGCACCCTGGAAAACTGGAACAAGTCGCTGGATATTAACCTGACCAGCGCCTTTTTAGTAACCAAACGCGCTATCCCGCATCTGCGTGCAACAGGCAACGGACGCATCGTCAACCTGCTCTCGCTTTCGGTGCAAACCGGCGGCGCCAACGGCGGCGGTGCATATGCGGCGGCCAAAGGCGGGCTGATGGTCTTTACCCATACCCTGGCTAAAGAACTGGCTCCGCAAGTGCGCACCAACTCGGTGATGCCGGGCACGGTGGAAACGCAGCATCACGAGATTCATTCCACGCCGGAAATGATGGAAAACTATCGCAAGCAAACACCTCTGGGCCGTAACACCTACGCGGAAGAAGTCGCCAGCGCCGTGCATTTTCTTGCCAGTGATATGTCGTCGCATATTAACGGCGCCCTGATCGACATCAGCGGCGGCAGGTTTTTGCGCTGATACCTGCAATAACCTTACTCGACACGGTCGCGATTGCGGGCAGGTTTTTCACCACGAAGAGCACGAAGGACACGAAGAAAAATAAAAACTTCGTGTCCTGTTTGTTTTTTTATA
>SXIP01000033.1 GCA_005772825.1 Methylococcaceae bacterium
CGTCGGTATGGCGACCAATATTCCTCCGCATAACCTGGCCGAGGTCGTCAGTGCTTGTCTCGCCATCATTGATAATCCTGATGTGACCGTTCATGACTTGATGGCCTATATCCCAGGGCCTGATTTTCCTACCGCCGCGATCATTAACGGCGCATCGGGCATTTACAGCGCTTATACGACCGGGCGCGGCAAGATTTATCTGCGCGCACGTTGCCATTTTGAAGACATCGGCGACAGCAGCCGACAGGCGATCATCACCACGGAATTGCCTTATCAGGTTAACAAGGCCGCCTTGCAAATGAAAATTGCCGATCTGGTTAAGGAAGGCAAGATCGAAGGCATTTCCGCCATCCGTGATGAATCGGACAAGGACGGCATGCGTCTGGTCATCGAATTGCGCCGAGGGGAAGTCGCCGAAGTCGTGCTGAATAACCTGTACAAGCAGACACAATTCCAGACGGTTTTCGGCATTAACATGGTGGCCTTGCTGGATGGTCGTCCGCATTGCATGAATCTTAAAGAGATTCTGAGTGCTTTTGTCGATCACCGGCGCGAGATTGTAACCCGCCGAACCATTTACCTGCTGCGCAAGGCGCGTGAAAGAGCCCATGTCTTGGAAGGGCTTGCGGTGGCTTTGGCTAATATCGATGACATGATCGAACTGATCAAGACATCCAGCAACCGGGAAGAAGCCAAAACCGGCCTCTTATCAAGAACCTGGGACGCTGGGTTGGTTTCCACCTTGCTGGAACGGGCCGACGCAACGCGTTCCAGACCTGAAGACTTGGCGATGGAGTTCGGTATTCACGATGGCATTTACCGTCTTTCCGAGGTTCAGGCTCAAGCCATCCTCGATTTGCGTTTGCATCGACTGACCGGGCTGGAACAGGACAAGATCGTCCAGGAATATAAGCAGTTGCTGGAGCAGATTGACGAGTATTTATTCATTTTGGCTAATGACGTTCGCCTGATGGAAATTATCAGGGAAGAGCTGGTTGCCATCAAGGAAGAATATTCAGACCCACGGCGCACCGAAATTACCCAGAATCAACTGGATTTATCCGACGGCGACCTGATTACCGTTGAAGATATGGTTGTCACCATGTCGCATGAAGGTTATGTCAAGGCTCAACCGTTAAGCGATTACAAGGCACAGCGGCGCGGTGGTCGCGGCAAATCGGCCACGGCAACCAAAGAGCTGGATTTTGTCGATAAGTTGATTGTCGCCAATACCCATGACACCATTTTGTGTTTCTCGTCATTGGGCAAGGTGTATTGGCTTAAGGTTTACCAATTGCCGGTTGCCAGTCGCGCGGCCAGGGGCAAGCCTTTTGTGAATCTGTTGCCGCTGGAGCAGGGCGAAAAAATTAACGCCATGTTGCCGGTCCAGGAATTCACCGAAAATAAATTTATTTTTATGGCGACCTCCGCCGGTACGGTAAAAAAGACCCCGTTGAACGAGTTTGAACGGCAGCGCGCCACCGGAAAAATCGCCATCGACTTGCGCGAAGGCGATACGCTGGTCGGCGTCGCTATTACCGACGGCCAGCAGAATGTTTTATTGTTCAGCAGCACCGGTAAAGCCGTCTGCTTTAACGAAGAAGACGTGCGTTCGATGGGCAGGACCGCATCGGGTGTGCGCGGCATGCGTTTGAAAGAGGGTGAGAAAGTCATTTCGCTGATTATTGCCACTGACGGTACGGTACTCAATATTACCGAAAACGGCTACGGCAAGCGCACCAAACTGGAGGAATTCACCTGCCACAAGCGCGGCGGCCAGGGCTTGATCGCGATACAAACCTCGGCGCGCAACGGCGCGGTAGTCGGTGCAGTGCTGGTCAATGATAATGATGAAATCATGCTGATTACCGACGGCGGCACGCTGGTGCGCACCCGCGTTGACGGCATCTCCGTGGTAGGCAGGAATACCCAGGGCGTCACGATTATCCGCCTCGATAAAAAGGAAAAGGTTATCGGGGTTGACAGGATTGAAGGATTGGCCGGAGATGAAGAAGATGACGCGGATGCCGATGCGGTATTGGATGATGATTCAGCGTCAGGCGAGGATTTGGATTCAGACGATAATGCCGATAATGAAGTGGATTCAGGCGAAGAATAAGTATTGTAGAGTACTCCGCGTTCCTTTCTTTTCGGTTCAATTAATGATGTCATAGCGGGCGCATATACCACGTTCTTTGTTAGATTGTGAGATGTTGCGGTATTGGTGTGGTACGCGATGCGTACACTGCATACATGAATAGATTTAGGGTTTACAAGATGAAAATATTTCAAGATTTGTATATTGATCTACATGGTTATGATATTGAAAGTTTTATTGAGCAGCTAACAAGGTACTGCGGTAAAAGCTGGAAACGAAATTTTGACCGCGAAGAAAATGCAAGATATTTCACTGAAAAGGCTTTTGCTTTTGAATATGGTGGGGAAAACGGTTTACCACAAGCAGGGTTAACATTATTTGAAAAAGACCAGGGCGTTTGGCACGTACCTAATATCGTTCCTTTAAAATCCAGTCAGCTTAGCGTGGACGAATACAATAGTTTATTAGTCGATTTTAAGACTACTCTCGTTGATCCTTCTGTTCAGAATACTCCTATTAAGGTTGAATTAACAAATGAGCAAACTTTTTTGGAAGATATAGTAGGTAATGAGGCGGCAGATGCACTGAGACGGTTTTCTTCTTTGGCAAATAAATCGACAGGCTATTCGCATCCTTACGATAAAAGAAGATGGTTTGAGTTTTTATCAACGGTCCAGAAATCAGGGAAAAAACTATCTTATGAGGTTTTAAAAGCAACCTTGATAGAGCAAGGTTGGTCGGAAGAATGGGCGCATGATTTGGCTTGTGAATTTGAGTATAGTCAAGCCCTACTTGATTTCGCCAAGGAAGCATAGGCTTGTTTCTTTCTTCGGAACAGATTAGCCAGCGTATCTGTAATTCTTCAGCGCCTGTGCTGTTCATCGACACCTGTATTTTCCTGGATATTTTACGCTCACCTTATCGGGATAATATCCATGTCGACGCAATATCATCTGCATTAAATTTGATAAAGATGTCAGAGAATAAACCTTGTAAAGCTTGGTTGTTAGCAAACGAAACGATATATAACGAATGGGAGGCAAATATTACTAGCGTAGAACAAGAGCTAGAAAGGGAGGTGGAAAAATTGGAACGCATTCGAGAAAAACTTGTGACGGCCGCTGATGTGATGCTAAAAATAGAACACACTCATGGACACAAAATAACATCCTTAAATTTACACAAACACCTTAAAAACTTATCGTACTACTTATTGAGCCATTGTTTGATAATAAAGCAGGATAATAGTCACTATACGAAAGGAATGCACAGGGTTATAGAGTGTCTTGCTCCTGCAAAAAAAGGCAAGTCTGAACCCAAAGATTGCGTTATTTTCGAGGCATTCCTGGATATTTCAGAGAAAGCAAGAACACTCGGCTATAGAGGAAAAATATATTTTGTTACTTCGAACTCAAATGATTATGGAAAGGCTAATGCCCCTTTAATCTCTGAAGAACTGAATAGAATAAATGCAACATTAATTAATAATTTGCAATGGGCATTAGCGGTAGCTAAAGGCGAGTAGTATTAGTTACGCGCACCTTTTCAGTCCCCAAAGATTTCAAAAGCGGTACTTATCACAACAACTAAATAACGCAGCAGAATATTTTCAAACTTAACGTAATAAAACCTAACCAAGAGAACCCTAATGTCCAGAGTGTATAATTTTAGTGCAGGCCCGTCAGCATTTCCCGAGTCGGTTTTACAACAAGCGCAGCAAGAGATGCTGGATTGGCAGGGCAGCGGC
>SXIP01000034.1 GCA_005772825.1 Methylococcaceae bacterium
GAACCCCGTCCCGGCCCTACCGGAATCCCGTGGTTTTTTGCCCACTGGATAAAGTCGGCGACAATCATGAAATAGCCGGGAAAACCCATCCGGGTGATCATTTTCAACTCAAAATCCAGGCGTTCATCATAGACGCGCCGATTCTCCTCGGCGGTTCCCTTACCTACCGCAGGATGGTGCTGCAAACGTTCCTCCAATCCGGTTTGCGCAGCGCTCGCCATGACTTCACCGAGCGTCATTCCTTCAGGCACCGGAAAATCCGGTAGAAAGTTTTTCCCCAAGGTCAGCGTGATATTGCAGCGCTTGGCGATTTCCACGGTGTTTTCCAGCGCTTCGGGAATATCGGCAAACAAGGTCTGCATTTCCTCGCCGGTGCGCAGGTATTGCTGCTCGGTATAATCTTTCGGACGGCGCGCATCATCCAGAACCCGGCCTTGATTAATGCAGACCCGCACTTCATGTGCGGCAAAATCATCCTTGTGCAAAAACCGCACATCATTGGTGGCGACCACCGGCAAACCCGTCGCCAGCGCCAACTCGACAGCCGCAGCAATATAGCGTTCTTCATCGGGCTTGCCGACCCGCTGTAATTCCAGATAGAAAGCGTCGGTAAACAATGCGCCCCAGTATTCCGCCAGCCGCTTGGCGGCCTCGGTATTCTCAGCTAACAGCGCCCTGCCTATATCCCCGCTCATCGCCCCGGACAAGGCAATCAACCCTGAATGATTGGCTTCTATCCACTCGAGTTTAAGCATCGGCACGCCCTGATGCTGGCCTTCCTGATAGGCCAGGGAAATCAACTCGGTCAGCGTAATGTAACCTTCGTGATTGTTGACCAGCAAGGTCAAGCGATAAGGCGTGGCGGGGTCTTCAGGATTGAAAACCAACACATCCGCACCCGCTATCGGCTTGATACCCTGCCCCAAAGCCGCCTTATAAAACTTGACCAGCGAGAACAGGTTGGCGTGATCGGTAACCGCAATGGCCGGCATGTTCAATTCGGCCAGACGCTTGACCAAAGGCTTGATTTTAACGATGCCGTCTACCAGCGAAAATTCAGTGTGTAATCTTAGATGGATAAAGGTGGGGTGCATGGATCCTGGGTCTTGCGGGTTATTTATCAAAAGGGGTGCGAGTAGTCAGGATTCCGCTTACGCGATCCATCAAGGCTACCCGCTTCGAGCTGCTCGCTTTTTGTTGCCATTGTGAGTGAGTACGTTAGGAATGTAAACTTTATGAATATATTTCTATCCTGACCATGCATAAGCTTAAAAATAAACTCTGGCACCGACAATTCTCCCCAGTCGGTGGGCATTGCAGGTTGCCAGATAGCGTCCCTAAGTTGGCAAAGCGACACGGCAAAATTGCTGCGCAGAAAAACTCCGAGCGGACGATTTGTTTGACCATTTATAGTGCGTATAATACACATCATGAACAGCACAGAACTGATTAAGCGTTTACAAGACGACGGCTGGAAACTGAGAGGCGTTAAAGGTTCGCATCATATCTTTACCCATCCCAACAAGCCCGGCCACATCAGCCTACCGCACCCTCGTAAGGATTTAGGCAATGGGCTGGTGAGCAAATTACTAAAACAAGCAGGCTTGAAATGAGATATCCAATTGCGATTGAACCAGGTGATATGACCCATGCTTATGGTGTGGTGGTGCCCGATTTGCCGGGCTGTTTTTCGGCGGGCGACAGTCTGGATGAGGCTATCATGAATACCAAGGAAGCCATTGAATTGTGGATGGAATCGGTCATCGAAGAAGGGACACCTATCCCGGCAGCCGCATCCATTACCAAACATCAAGCCGATCCCGATTTCGCAGGCTGGATTTGGGCGCTTGTGGAAGTGGATTTGTCCAGGCTGTCGGGCAAAGCCAAACGGGTGAACATCACCTTGCCGGAACGGGTATTATCCGCCATCGATCAAGCCGCCGCCCGGTTTGGCGACACCCGTTCCGGGCTATTGGCAAAAGCGGCTTTGGAGTATGTTGACAGGCATTCGAGGCTGTAAGGCCATAGGGTGGCGCACTATCTTTTCTATTTTGTAAAACCTTCCGACAGTATGCAATGCCACGAAAGCCCGGATGCAGGGCGAGCTGAACCCGAACTATTGGCTACTACACGGCCTGCTGGATAAGGAATTTCTCTACAACTATCATGCTGACAACAAAACAATCCAATTTTTGGCCTGCGCAACAGAGGCGCAAAACAACATACAGCTAATCGCATAGTACGCTCTCGATGAAGTATACTGGGCTCAATTATCGCCTTTTTAAAATCATTTTTATTCACCATGTTTACCATTACCAAAGAAGTTTATTTTTGTTACGGACACCGCCTGATGAATCATGCCGGCAAGTGCCGTAATTTACACGGGCACAGCGTCAAGGCGTCGATTTCAATTCAGCAGGAACAATTGAACGAACAAGGCATGGTCTGCGACTTTGCCGATATCAGGGACTGTGTGGAAGCCTATGTTGATGAAACTCTGGATCATAACTTTCTGCTGCATAAAGACGATCCCATTATCCCGATGCTGACTGAAAACAACGAACGCTTCCTGGCGCTTGATGAACATCCCACTGCCGAAGTGCTGAGCAAAATGATTTATCAACACCTGAAAAAGAGCGGCTTCAATGTAGCCCAGGTTGTGCTGTGGGAAACCGCCAGCGCCTACGCCTGTTACCAGGAAAACTGACAGCCGTCATGAGCCTTCTGAATCCGTCCAACAAATCATTTTGTCTGGAACAAATCTGCGAATCCAACTACCAAAAATTGTTCAAGCTCATCCCCGGCCTGCTCGGCTTTAAAGAAGCGGCCATTGGGCTGGCGCCGCATAACACCACTTTATACCTTACGGTGATTGAGCGCACGCCCTATACGATAACCGTTGAACTCAGCCATTGCTTCAACAGGAACCTGCATGAATTTCTGGAACCCGCTGTGCAAATAAGGATTTATCTGGATGCGCAACTCGCTGAAGTGTTAAGCGACCATGCCCGTGCGCGGGTATCGCAGGTTTTTAAAAATCCCGGCTTGAGCAGTGAGATCATGAATTACAAATGGCGGCTCAATTATTTTCTGCAAAAATGGCTGGATCACTGTTTGAAAAAAAACTATCAATTCAGTGGGCAGGCTTTAAAGACGACGGTGTCGGCTTAGAACAACGGGTTTGATTTACCAAAAGGAGATTGTTATAACTTGACGCATCGAAGGAAATTGTCGAGTTAAATCTATCCCTCGAGCCATCCTCAGACTTAATGAAATTTTTTCTATCAAGCAACTTATGAGGCAAACTTTCGACCAATTGCTACGGTGTTAACAGGAGGCAATGGAATCGGCATTCTGGCCGCTCCTGCCGGAGGAAGTAGTTTGCCACCCGGTTTTGGCTTGCAGCGAGACATGAGTTTCTTCATGAATTCATATTGTTTTAATAGTTTTACTACATCGCTGATTTCTCTACCACTTCCGTTTGCTATTCTATGCATGCGAGAAAGACGAATAATGTCTGGATGCTCTTTTTCTTCCTTGGTCATGGAACAAAGTATAGCCAGTTGGCGTTTTAAGGCTCCTTTTATAACGCTTTCTGTATCAAAGCTTGTTTTCTTCAGTAAAGCTCTATCGCTTGAACTTATGAGCGTCTCCAAATTGTGTAGAACTAACTCATAATTGGTTTCAAGTTCTTTTAATAAGATTTGAAATGATTCGAGAGTATAGTTCTTTTTCAACATGGCCGGTATAGGCTGCTTTGTGTTGATGATAACTTCAAACTTTCTCATAGTGACTCACTTGGTTTCCCATTAAAAGACTGACCCGAACCTTTCGGCTACACTTCAGGAGAGTCCTGTCAAAGAACTCTCCACGAATAGCAAATCCTTGCGTCCCTTGTTAATCTGATTTGTTACTGACTAACCTGGGCAATCCAGTCCTGCAAGTTATAGTAATTGGTGATACGCGCCACCTTGTTATCGCGAATTTCAAAAAATGCGCCGGCAGGCAGGCGGTATTTTTGTCCTTTTGCGGCAGGCAGGCCTTCATCGGTCTTGATATATTCACCTAGCACGACAAACTCAGCCGCTGCACGGCTACCGTCGGCAGTCGCCATGATGACCATATCAACCAGTTGTTCCTTGTAATTGTAATTCATGCACGCCATGAACTGCGTGAAAGCTTCCTTGCCGATTTCCCGTCTGCCCTGATTAATGTCATGGATAACGTCATCGGTCAGCAGGCTCAAAAAAGTGTCCATATCGCCGCCGTTAAAGGCTGCATAGTATCGTTCTACAAGATTAATGCTGTCTTCTTGGTTCATAGTAGTTCCAGGTTGAATAAATTTATGAGGGCGCGTATTTTATAATCAAATGCCGATTTTGCGTTGATTATTTTGCGCGGGCAATGTCGGCGAAATTCCTATTTACCACGAAGAGCACGAAGAAAAATAAAACGTCGTGTCCTTTGCGGTAAAAGAATGTAGGCAGGAATAAGCACGCCCGGCGGTAGCAAGGGCGTGTGTTTCCGGCATCACGTAGCTTCGAAGTGCCGGAAACGTCTGTCCTGCGCTAATGCGCGGACAGACGTTTCCGGCCTACGCCGAGTGGTGTATCACGATGACAGTTCAAGCTTGAGAACCAGCGTCAATAAATTTAGGCTGGTGGGATATTTTGAGCGATTTCCCTTGCGAATGCTCCCCAATCAATCCTTCTCAAAGCTATCCCGCAATGTCACCGTACGGTTAAACACCAGCTTGCCCGCCACGCTGTCTATCGCATCAAAGCAAAAATAGCCGGTTCTTTCAAATTGATAGCGGCTATCAGGCAGCGCCTCGGCAAGACTGGCCTCAACCCTGCAATCGGTCAGCACTTCCAGCGAATCGGGATTCAGCACATCCAGGAAGTTTTCCTCATTGTCAGGTTGCGGCACCGTGAACAGGCGGTTATATAAACGCACTTCAGCCGGATGCGAATGCGGCTCGGAAACCCAGTGAATGACGCCTTTGACTTTCCGGCCTTCGGGGTTTTTACCCAACGTGTCCGGGTCATAAGTACAACGCAGTTCGACAATAGCGCCGTTCTCGTCCTTGATGACTTCGTTGCAGCGAATCACATACGAACCGCGAAGACGCACCTCGCCGCCTGCGATCAGGCGCTTGAATTTGGGCGGCGGTATTTCGGCGAAATCATCCTGCTCAATCAACACAACCTTGGAAAACGCGACATGGCGCTTGCCGAGCTCGGGACGTTGCGGATGATTGCTGATTTCCAGTTGCTCAACCCGATCTTCGGGATAATTGTCCAGAACGACGCGCAAAGGCTGTAACACCGCCATCGCGCGCGGCGCGTTCTCGTTTAGGTCTTCACGGATACAGTATTCCAGCACCGACATTTCTATCCATGAATTTTGCTTGGTGAGGCCGATGCGCTCACAAAAATCCCGTATCGCTTTCGGCGTAAAACCGGCGCGGCGCAAACCGGCAATGGTCGGCATTCGGGGATCATCCCAGCCGTTGACGTGTTTCTCGGTGACCAATTGATTGAGCTTGCGTTTGCTGACGATGGTGTATTCGAGCTGCAACCTGGCAAATTCGATTTGTTGCGGATGACAAGGCGTTTGC
>SXIP01000035.1 GCA_005772825.1 Methylococcaceae bacterium
GCGAGTTCGAATCTCGTTTCCCGCTCCAATAATTATAAAAAAGCCGCGAACATTCGCGGCTTTTTTATTTCTCTTTAGGGCTGCGTAGCAAAATGGTTATGCAGTGGCCTGCCAAGCCATCTACGCCGGTTCGATTCCGGCCGCAGCCTCCATCAGAAAGTTTTTTACAGTTCAATAAAATACATAAACCCGCAAGTCACAAGGCTTAGCGGGTTTTTTATTGTCCAACGGAATACAACAAAGCTACTTATCTGTAAAAAGGCAAATTGCGAAAACCGGATATTAAATGACCCTGATCACCTTAAAGGACCTAGAAGCCCACCTCTGGCATGCGGCCCACATTATCACGGGTCCCATTGATACCTCCGATTATAAAACCTACATATTCCCGATATTATTCTTCAAACGCATTTGCGATGTTTACGATGAAGAATTTACCGAAGCGTTAGCGCAAATCGGCAATGCGGAACTGACCAAAGGCGACATGTTTCACCGCATTCAAATCCCGGAGCAATGTCACTGGCAGCACGTATTCAGCCCCAAAGACATCGGCCAAGCCCTCAAAGAAGCGTTTCGCGGCATCGAATTAGCCAATGAACATCTACACGGCATCTTCGGTGATGCCGGCTGGACCAATAAAGAGCGGCTTTCTGACGAACTGCCGGGCACCTTGCTCAATCACTTCAACAAAGTGAATCTGGGCGTCTCCAGCGTTCGCGATGATGACATGGGGCGGACTTACGAATATCTCATCAAACGATTTGCCGATAAAGCCAACGACGTAGTACTGCCGCATGGCGTGTTATTTCGTGGCGGCGCCAAAGGGAAAATTCGTACCCAACTACTGGAAGAAAACCGCATAGAAGCAATCATCGGCCTTGCTCCAAACCTGCTCTACGGTACCGGCATTCCGGCCTGTATTTTGGTGCTCAGAAAGCAACGACCCGGCGACCATCAAGATCATGTGCTGATTATTAATGCAGAAGAAATCTATACCAAAGGCCGCGCCCAAAATACGCTATCGGTAACGCAAGCCGATCAGATTTATCACCTCTATCAAAGCCGGCAACAACAAGGCCCTGACAAAGCCGAAGAGATTGAAGGCGTTGCTCTATGGGTGAATTTAACAGAGATAAAAGAAAACGACTTTAACCTGAACATCGCCCGTTACGTGCAAAAGCCGTTGGTAGAGGAAACCACAACTGTCGAACAAGCACTATTGGACTTCAAACAAAAATTGGCCGCATTGGAACAAGCGGAACAAGAGCTGGAAGAGTTGCTTATCAAGGAAGGTTTTGAAATATGACAAAGAATTCCAGTAGATTTTCTACGCTTGTAGAAGCAATTACCGATGATATAAAGGCACGCAATTATCTTTATAGCGGTATTTACCCGGACAACATGATCGAAATCGGCGCAGACATAGCGATTGGCGCCGGTCGATTAAGCGGAAATATAGAACAAATTGTCTGCATAGATTGGCCTTCAGGGAGTAGGCTGTGAGGAAATTTAAGTTATCCAGGTTAGGAACGTGCATGAAATGACTTGGATGACTTGGACAACTTGTCCCCTCCGGGAGGGTTAGGGAGAGGGGATACAAATAATCAAGTTATTTCATGCTCATTCCTAAGACATGAGTGTCGCTTTATTAATTTATTAATTGCGGCTTCTATATATTAACCTGTCCGCTTGATTTTAACGCGGTTTGTCGGCTGCACGTCGCTTCTGTCGCCAGCGAATCACGCCGGTGACGAATAGCACAGGACACGATAAGCCGGTGATAAACACTAAAATACGCCCAGTGAGTCCGAACGCCTGACCCGAATGCAGCGGCCATTGCCAGTGGCTAAAAATCTCCCCGGCCGTTGCATCAGGCAGACTGGGGTCGTCTAGGTCCAGAATTTGACCACTGTAGCGATCGATAACCGTGCAACGGCGCTGCAACCAACTGCCCGATGCAGCCACTCCGTCCTGGCAAACGGTATAAGTTTGCCTGGGGTTGGCCGGACTGGAAATCCAATGCGGACGACCGGTGGGGTAGCGGTCAAGAGCGATAGCCACCGCATGATCCACACCCAGGGCCGGCGCCTTAACTTGAGGCGGCTTGGAACGGAAGTTGTAACGGTAAGTCGTTGGCGAGAATAATTCCACAACCGGCAGCAGATGCTCGGGTAACAGAATAAATATGCCGGAAAACAGCAGCGGCGCCAACACCAGACAGGTGTAAAAACCGCTGGTTTTGTGCAGGTCGTAATTAAAACGGACGCGGCTGGCGCCTAATTTGAAGGTCAAAGCATTGCGCCAGTGGCCTGTAAGCGGCCACCAGACGATTAAGCCGGTCAAACTTGAGATAATCAGTAAAGCGGCGGACACGCCGACAATAGGCGAGCTGATGTCCGTTACCGGCATCAACAGCGCGTAATGGAGCTCAAACACGCAGTCGATAAACGTATGCGGCAACCAATCGCTGGAACGGGTCAGCCGCATTTTACCGGTGACCTGAGCGGTGTAAGGGTTGACGCCGACGATCCAGCGCTCGCTGGCGTTATCGGCAACGGAGAATTGATAACGCAGTTTGAAGGCGGCGTGTTCATTACGCGGATAAATGGCGAATATCTGTTTGGCCATCGGCGGCATCACGGTTTTACCGGCTGCGAAAATGTCCGCGATTGGGCGGTAGTGGCGTTTTTCGGGCGCGTCAACAACCAGTAACTCAGGGTGTAAGTATTCGTCGATTTCGGCGTAAAACACCAAAAAACTACCGGTGACTCCATAAATGGACAGCAGCAAGCCCAGGCTCAAGCCCAGCCATAAATGGATTTTCAGCCAGTATTTGCGGCGGGCTTGCCTGCGTTTGAGGCACGGATTGGCAGCCGCAGCCGTGGGCGATGGTTTGTGTTTGAGGAAAAGAAGCATTGGGGGATTCATCAAGCGTCTTATTGCAACGGCTGCGTGTTCTTGGGACACGCAGCCGTCATCAATCTATTGTGCTTTAGTTATTATAGATACCATGTTAAGCCAACAAAAACTAATACTCCAACTTAACCGAACCGAACACCATCAGTGGTTCGGCAGGCAAATTGCCCCGCCGTCTACGTAAGTTGAAATACTCGGCGTCGTTGACATTGTTGATGTTAAGCTGAGTGGTCAGCGTTTTTCCGCCTAACTTCATCTTATAGCCCGCCATCAGGTCCAGTCTGGCATAGGCGTCATCGGCGAAGTCGTTCTCATTGTTACCGAAACGCTCGCCCGACGTATAAACCCCGCTGCCCACGGTGAAGCCTTTGAGCGGGCCGCTGTTAAAGTCGTATTTCAACCAGACGCTGCCTTGGTGTTCCGGCGCATAAGGCAGGCGGTTGCCGACATTGCCGGTGTTGGACAAGTCCTCCAGAATTTCGGTGTTGGTGTAAGCATAGGTGCCTATCATGCTCAAACCTTCATAGATTTGCCCTTGGACATCCAGCTCCACGCCGTTGCTGTGGCCTTTAAACGGCACCGACGAGAACGGGTTGCCGAAGTCATTGTTGACGAATTGGGTCCGTTCCAAATCGAAGTACGCCAGGTTGGCGTTCAGTTTCCCGTCCATGAATTGCGCTTTCAGGCCGCCTTCAAACTGGGTGGCCGGGAATAAGCCGTACAGCTTCGGACCACCTGCGTCATAATCGAAGGCGGGGCCGAAAGACTCGCTAAAGCTGCCGAATACCGACAACCAATGACTGACTTCATACAACAATGCCACCCTGGGGCTGACATAGTCATCGCTGCGGGTGTCATTCCCATCGGGCGCCCACCAGTTCAGGCTTTGGCTTCTCTCTACCCAGTCGTAACGGAAGCCGCCGGTGAGGTGCAGCTTTTCCCAAAAGGTCATTTGGTCTTGCAGATAAATCGCCTTGGAGGTGCTGTTCGTGCTGGGATTATAAATCGGCGCTTCAGTCCTGTACTGTTGCAATTGCGCAGCCGATATATCCGGTACGGCATCACTGAAAATATTGATCGTGTCGATTTTGCCAACAGCAACGTCATAGCCAAAATCGTTGTTGTAATACTCACCGCCCAGCAACAGCTTGTGTTTGACGCCATAGGTGTCAAAATCAACAGTGCCGTTTACCCAAGCGGTCAGTGACTCAAGATTTTCCGGGCCAAACCAGTAGTTGCGGCTGACGTCGCCAAATGTTGAACTTGTTGCATCCTCATTCACCCGGCCCAGATAGACCGTTTCCCATTGCTTCTTGTTTTGCGAATACACCGTGCCGGCGTTGAGCTTGACGTGATCGTTGACTTGATGGTCAATCCTGAAATCAATCAAGTCATTCGTGTTGGTATTGGTTAAATCCGGGTCCATGAACGTGCGCGTGCGCGGTATCGGCGCCAAGCGATCGCCAAGGGCCGGAGTGCCGTGGTCGTAGGAATTGTCTTCGTCAAAATGCTCATAGGTCAGGGTCAGCTTGGTGTCGGACGTGGCCTGCCAACTGATCGACGGCGCAAAAAAGATGCGGTCTTTGTCGGTTTGGCGAAACGAGTTGGCGTCCAAATACGACAGATCCAAGCGGTAATTCAGTCCGTGTTCCCGGCTTAAGGGTCCGGTGGCACTGGCTTCGGTGCGGTAGAAATCGTAAGAGCCAAAGCGTTGCTCCAGCGAATAATAAGGCTCGGAACTCGGCTGCTTAGTCGTCGTGCTGATAAAGCCGCCCGGATCGCCAAAACCGTACAACATCGCGGACGTACCTTTCAACACCTCGACGCGCTCGACATTGGCCAGGTCAAATTTGACTGCCGGAAGGCGGATGCCGTTGCGGTAATTGGCGGTGCTTTGTAGGAAACCGCGCATGACGAAGGTTTCATAATCACCGCCGAATGAATGCTGGGTTTGTACGCCGCTGACGTTCTTAATGACGTCTTCCAAACGAAAAGCCTGTTGATCATGCAGTACGCTTTTCGGGATAACCTGGATGGACACCGGTGTTTCCATAAACGGCGTATCCGTTTTGGTTGCGGTTGACGAACGACTGACGGCGTAGGATTTGTTGTAAGGATCGTCGGTGTTGTCCGGGTCGTAATCATCATCGGTTTCCGCTACGGCTTTCACTGTCACTTTCGGTAAGGTTTGTTCCTCCTCGGCTTGTGTTGGGCCAGGCAAGGCGATAACCAGGAACAAGGGCAAACTCAGCCATGTTTTTATAATAGTCCGGCCAGATTGCGATGGACGTTGTTTCATCATGAATCTCCATATTGGTATTGTTTAAGGTCACGGCGCATACCTCGTTCAAGTACTGCCGTTTTAATAGAGACGCCGCCGGGACTGTAATCCCTAGGATGCTAGGGAAAATTTCCATTAATGGCTTGGCACAACGGCCAATGCCTCCCGGCAATGCGTCTGCGCCCTGCGCAAATGGTATTCAACGGTGCGCTCGGAGATGTTGAGCCGATAGGCGATGTCCCTATAGCTTAAATCGTCGATCCGGTACAGCAGGAAGATTTGTTGGGTTTTTTCCGGCAAAGCCGCTACCGCTGCCGCCAAGATTTGCAGCAAATCATCATGCAACACCGATGTTTCGACATTGATGCCGTCCTCAATGTGTTGATGTTCAACATTGACAAAGCCAAAACGATTCAGCCGGTTTTGCGCGCGCCAGTAATCCACAGCCAGATTTTTGGCGACCGCGAACAAAAAAGCATCAGGATCAAGCACCGTTTCTGGTTTTAACTGCCTTAAAAACCGAACATAGGTTTCCTGAGCAAGCTCCTTGGCAATTTCAATGCAATGCACCCGGTCGAAAAGATAATGCTCTAGCCGGGCGTGTTTTTTATGATAAAACTCTGTTAGCACCAACTCGTAAGGGCAATTGGCTGAAGATGTCTTCATGATCGGAAAATTCTGTCGTCATAGGTCTTTCCAACATTACATTATTCATGCCAATTTTTTTTTGATTTAAAACAGATAGTTAAAACAAGAATAATCATCCATTGCGTGATATGCCACAGTTGACTAAGGCATATCACCTGTTTTTTCCGAGATAACCGTAACATTTCATGACGGGTGTGATTAAAAGTGCGGTGAAACCACGATGCTATGCTGCCCTAGCGGCGGCCAGTTTTTTCCAGTATTTTTCCCAGTCATCATTAGCTCTGACGATGCGTAGCGCGAGCATGGGCTCCACATTAGCGGCTTTCCACCAAGCGCCGGGTAACTTGAGCCGTTTCTGAATGACATACCGGTGCGCACTTTTAATCACACCCTTATGGCCGCGCAGGAATGCCTGCC
>SXIP01000036.1 GCA_005772825.1 Methylococcaceae bacterium
CGCAGGAGCAGTTGCCGAGAGGGCCGGGGAGAGGAGAATCAAAAAGGAAAAATTTCGTTAAAATCTCCTCATCCTAGCCCACCGGGGTATTCAAAGGGAGAAGGGAGCATTCAAGCCATAAACGGATAATCCGTATACCCCTTTTCAGTGCCGCCATAAAACGTACCCGGATCAGGCTCATTCAATGGCGCATGCGCTTTGAAGCGCTCGACAAGATCAGGATTGGCGATATACAACTGCCCGAACGCCACCGCATCGGCCAAGCCTTTCTCAATAACGGCTTCAGCACGAACCTGGTCATACCCGCCGCACACGATCAATACCCCATTATAAGCCGCGCGCAAAACGGCAAGGTCGATCACATTGGCCCCGTGCCGAATATCGCCTTCCAATGCATCGACGATATGCACATAAGCCAAACCAAAGCGGTTGAGTTGGCCCAACAGATAAACAAACATCGTTGCCGGGTCGGAATCACTCATATCATTAAACGTGCCGCTGGGCGACAAACGAATACAGACACGCTCTGCGCCCCAAACATCCGCCACCGCCTCAGTCACTTCCAGTAAAAGCTTGCTGCGATTTTCCAGAGAGCCGCCGTAAAGATCGGTCCGTTTGTTGGTGCCGTCACGTAAAAACTGATCCAGCAAATAGCCGTTGGCGCTGTGAATTTCCACACCGTCAAAGCCTGCAGCTAAAGCATTCTTTGCAGCTTGGCGATATTGCTCGACGATGCCCGGAATTTCATCGGTTTCCAACGCGCGCGGCGTGACAAACGGCTGCATGCCGGACGGCGTCACCGCGCTCCCTTCCGGTCTGATGGCGGAAGGCGCTACCGGTAAAGCGCCGTCATGAAAATCAGGATGGGAAATACGGCCGACATGCCACATTTGCAGGAAAATACGCCCGTTTTCGGCGTGCACCGCATCGGTGATTTGCTTCCAGCCGGCCACTTGCTGTGTGTTGTATATACCCGGTGTGGCCGGATAACCGGCGCCTTGCGTCGATATTTGGGTAGCTTCGGTAATGATCAAGCCTGAACTTGCGCGCTGAACATAATAGCTTTTCATCAGCTCGGTGGGGATATTGTCCGGCGCGCGCATTCGGGTCAATGGCGCCATGATAATCCGGTTGGGTAAATGACAGGGTCCGATGTCAATCGGCGATTGTAGCGTGTTGTTCATGAGGTACCTTTAAGTTTAAAACAATAGCAATTCGGCATTAATGTTATCCTGTTTATAATGATTTCGCTTAGAGTATTCCGGGTAGCGATAGATTTAAATTCCAATCATCTTTTTTCGTAACTTAATGGCAGTGAGGCTGGAAGCTCCAGCTGATAACACCAATCAGGAACCCTATTATGAGTAACAGGCAAGCAGGTAATCCTCTGCACGGGATTACGCTGGAAACGATACTGACCCAATTGGTCGCTGAATACGGCTGGGCTGAATTGGGCAGGCTGATTCCTATCCGCTGTTTTAATCATGAACCGAGCATCAAATCCAGCCTGAAGTTTTTGAGAAAAACAGCGTGGGCGAGAGATAAAGTTGAACAATTGTATCTGTCAGGAAAAGACCAGTTTAACTGAAGATAGATTTTAAATTCCAGATTAGCGTATCGAATACGCAACTGCGTTGATGTTCCAAACAACTCTTCAGCGAAAATAATCCTTTTCTCTGGTGTTCTTTGATTAATCGTTAATACCGGATTTTGATTCAAAATCCGGTAGCCCCATCCCCCCAGGTCAGCTGAAAATAAGTTTAAAACTTTTTGAACCTTTCTTGTCGATCAAGGAAACTCATGGTACGAGAGCGGATTAACAAACGGCTCTTACGGTCACTTGACAGAATATTTACAGGCGACAGGTCATTAACCTTGGATCATAATAATGCCAGTGCAATGACAGATTACATTCAATAATTTTCGGAGTAAACCATCATGAAACTGCCCGTCTTAACCAAGACTCTCACGCCCGGTTATGGGTTTAAAACACTCAGCCTGACCGGTGTTATGGCCGTTTTGACCGGCGTTTCCACTTCTGCCTGGAGCAGCCCGACACTGGTTGCCGACAGCACGGTGTCAAGCCCCTTTGTGCCGGGTGTTAGACACGGAGCCGATCCTGATGTGCAGGTGAACAGTAGTAATAGCGGATTTCTGAGGTTTGCTTTAGCTTCATCGTTGCCGACCGGTGTCACCGGCGCCGACATCAATAAAGCCACTTTAAAGCTTTTTATCGCCACGGTGAACCGTGCCGGTAAGCTGAGCATCCGACGGGTGACAGAAGAGTGGAAAGAGGCATCGATTCCGGTCAGCGGCATTGCGCCCGCTCTGGATCTGTTGACGCCTGCCCAAACCTTCCGAATCCGCAAAGCCTATGCCGGACACTGGATAGAGCTGGACATCACCAACCTGGTTAAAGATTGGATTGCGCTGCCTGCGACGAACAAAGGCCTAGCTTTGACAGCCGAGAACGGCAGCTTGTTGGATGCGCTAATCGATAGCAAGGAGAATACGGCGACCGGTCATCAGGCGGTATTGGAGGTGGTGTTGAATAAAATTACAAGCGCAAAAGGCGACCCTGGCCCGATAGGCGCAACTGGAGCAAAAGGCGACCCTGGCGCGACAGGCGCAACCGGAGCAAGAGGTGATACCGGCGCGACAGGCGCAACCGGAGCAAAAGGTGATACTGGCGCGACTGGTGCAACCGGAGCAAAAGGCGATACTGGCGCGACAGGCGCAACCGGTTCCTTTCCGACAGGGAACGCACTTGGCGATATGCAATATTGGAACGGAACGGCATGGGTGATGCTGCCAGGCAGCAACGGCGCAACATTAAAGTTTTATAATGGCGTACCGACTTGGACTTATCGAATAGGTGATGACGGCCCTGCTGGGGGTAAAGTGTTTTATGTCACTGACGGTGGAACACACGGTTTTGAGGCCGCCCCCGTTGACCAAGATTCCGGTCAATGGGGGTGTATGGGGACACCTATCGGAGCCATAGGTAGGGACGTTGGAGAAGGCGCTCAAAATACCGCCGATATTTTGGCGGGATGCCCAACCCTCGGTATAGCGGCCAGAATTGCCGACGAATATTCATTAAATGGCTATGAAGATTGGTTTTTACCGTCACAAGGCGAGTTAAACTTAATGTTTTTGCAAAAAACCGCTATTGGTGGTTTTGCCAACGCTTATTACTGGACTTCCACGGAACACACGGTTGATGATATTAACCCTGATCCCTTTGGCAATGGCGCACTTGCCGTGTTTTTCTCCGATGGGTCGGGTGGCACCGGTAATGGTGTCATCGGCACTAAGAACGAATCATATAGAGTGCGCGCGGTGCGGGTTTTTTAACCAGTTATCCCATAAGCTTAATGCAAAGCAATACAACCAGAGACGCTGTGCGTTGCCTACCCCAATTTTACATTCAGTTTAGCAGAAGCGCGTAGCAAGTAGTTCGTATAGTAGAGTAAGCGTAATACGGGACATCGGAGTCACGTAGCTCCCGGATTCCGCAAGCTTCATTCGGGCTACTCAGTTTCAGCGTATTTTCAAAATCAAATTATTTTCAAGTTACGTGAACCTTTTTCAGATGCCGGGAAAGAACGGTTAAAAGGTCTAGGTTTTAGGTAGAATGAAGGGATTCAATTTTTCTGCATGGGAGCAGAGATGATCCATACTACCGGACAAACGAAAGCCGCCGCACTAGGCGAACAGGAATGCGAGGCAGTGCTGATGCAAGGTATCGCAGGTAAAGACCGACAGGCCTTTGAACGCTTGTATTATAGCTATAGCCCGCGGATTGGAAATTTTCTGATGAAATTACTCAAAAGTCCGGAACTGGTCGATGAAGTCGTCAGTGAAGTCATGATGACGGTCTGGCAAAACGCCGATCGCTTCGATTCCGCTCAAGGCAAGTTATCGACCTGGCTGTTCGGCATTGCCCACAACAAGGCGCTTAAAGCCCTGGAGCGGGGACGACGGCACCGGCTTGAACAGGTATTGGAAACCGAAGAATCCGGCTTTGGCGAAGATGAATGGGATGACGCGCATGCCGGGTTGGGTTATGCCGGTCCCGACAACCCGGAACGCACCGTATTGGGCTGGGAGCTGGGCGACATCCTGTTATGGGCATTGGATCAACTGACGCCGGAACACCGGATCGTTGTCGAACTGACCATGACCGTACAATGTACTTATCAGGACATCGCCCTTATTACCGGTTGTCCTGTTAACACGGTAAAGACACGCATGTTTAATGCGCGAAAAAAACTGGCCGAACTGCTGATAAAGCGCGGTTATTCCCCTTACGACATTGAAGAGGCTCGCTGATGACTCATTCAAATAACCTGGAACCAAATAACCCGGACCACGATGTCGTAATCGAATTGTTGCCGTGGTATGTGAACGGCACGCTGAATTCTGCCGAGCAAGCCCGTGTGGACAGGCATCTCGGATCTTGCGCCGAATGTCGGCAAGAACTCCTTCTTTACCGGCAACTCGATCGTCAACGTTCAGCCGGTCGCCATGCTGCCGATTGGCAGCCGTCACCTGCCGGATTCGCGAATATCCTGAAAGGCATTGATGCTTTGGAAAGCGGCAACGATACAAGGCTGTCTTCGGAAAAAACACCGGGGCGATTGGCTACATTTTCAACGTGGTTGAAAGAGACGCCAAGACCGGTATTCTGGTTTATGTCGCTGGAAACACTTGCGCTGACCGCTTTAGTGCTACTGGTGATCGTAAGGTTACCGCCGCCACCCGAAGAGCACTTATTTCAAACGCTGTCGAATGAGCGCCCGCCTGTTAATGCAAGTCTGCCGCGTTTGTCTATCGTATTTGCCGAAGACATCACCGAGCGGGAAATCCGCGGGCTCTTGCAATCGCAACATGGACAACTGGTGCAAGGCCCGTCCATGCTGGGTGTATATACATTGCAACTGGCGGCGGCTAGCGAGCATAAGTTGCAACAAGCCATGAACCAGTTGCGCAGTCATCCCAAAGTGAAACTGGTAGAGGCTGTCGGCGGGGAGGGGCGGCAATGAATCGGATTCGCTGCTACAGATTATACCTGGGCGTATTAGCGGGTCTGTTGTCCGTGTCCGCTTGTACGCCGTTGCCGACCACACTATTGAAAGAGGTCGTCGGCAGCCCTAAGCAATTTCAGTCGCGGCAGATTATCGTGACGCTCTCTGAAGATATACGTGATCAATGGCCGTCGATAAACCGGGAGATTCTGGACAAATTCGATGTACAAGCCGTAGGTCAGTTTCCGCTTCAGTCGATACGGGTTAATTGCCTGGTTTATCGCGTTTCGGACATGGTCGAGATGGATGAAATTATTCGCCGCCTGAGTCTGGATAGCCGTATCGAGTTGGTGCAAGCCAATCAGGTTTTTGCCGGATTGCAGGCCGGCGGCGCTAATACGCGCCAGTCCTCGTCTTATGGCGCTCTATCTTACGGGCCCAAAATGATTCACGCCGATTCGGTGCATAATACGGTAACCGGCAAGGGCGTCAACATCGCGGTGATTGATACCGGTGCCGACAAGGACCATCCCGACCTGAAAGGCAGTGTGCTGGCTACCCATAATTTTGTCGATGGTGGTGAGTCTTCCTTTACAGAGGACAGGCACGGCACCGCTGTGGTCGGTGTGATTGCGGCGCGCGCCAACGACGGTATCGGTATTTCCGGTGTTGCTCCCGAGGCCGGCGTCAAAGTCTTTAAGGCTTGCTGGTATGCTGACGACAACAACGACAAGGCCTTGTGCAGTAGCTGGACATTAGCCAAAGCCCTTGATGCGGCTATCAATTCCGACTGCCGGATTATTAATCTCAGCCTCAGCGGCACCGAGGACGCCCTGCTTAAAAAATTGTTAATAACGGCCGACCGGCATCATATCGTGCTGGTTGCAGCCGCCCTGGAAAACGGGGACGATCCCGGTTTTCCTGCATCCCTGGATCAGGTCATCCCTGTTATTTCAGCCGACCCTCATGGCGATACCGTTTATCCGCGCTGGCATACAAAACAAGCGCTCATGGTCGCCCCCGGTGTTGAAATACTCACCACCGCACCGCGCGCCAGCTACGATTTCTTGTCAGGGAGTTCATTGGCCGCCGCGCATGTCAGCGGTGTGGTTGCCTTGATGTTGCAGCATCAGCCGGGACTTGAGCCGGATTCGGTTAAATCGGTGTTGACAAACACAGGCCGTTTGCAAGCCTCGCATCCGCTTGAAGACAGCCGCTCGTTTGTACTGGTTAATGCCTGTCAGGCATTGGCTGATCTTGGTGCGGCGGTTGGGTGTCCTTAAAATCCGTTTAATACCTATAATGAAAATTTTTAAAAAACAAAAAGTTATATTAATTAATCGACATAGCCCGGTAAATCCGCCAGACCGGGGGAGGGTACAAAGTATGTCTTGAAGTAGGCAGGTTTTATCGCTACACTCAAATTTCCAAGCAACGTGTATTTTTGATAGTTCGGCATGTTGGCTTAAGCGGGATAAACTCTTTCGATAGAAGCGAGGCGTTTTGTTAAGGTCAACCGTATTAGTCATAACACTCGGGTGTTTGGATAATTCACCAGCTCATGTTTTGTAAGCATAACAACAGTAAAACCAATGCATTACAAAGCGCATAATTCCGGTAACCCGGAGGAGGAATACCATGTGTGAAATAACAAATCCGGATAACGGCAAGAGCCAAGCCTTTAGCTTTCGAAAAATATCGCTTGCCCTTAGCCTAATCCTTGCAGCGGCTATACCCATTAGCAGTCCCGCCGCTGAACCGAGTCGCTCAACCAATATCGCGATCACCAATGATGATACACAACTCATTAACGTCAACCAGGACAGTAATTCCATTACCGTATTTCAGATTATTCCGACAGGCTTGAAAAAGCTGGTCGAAATCCCTGTTGGTTATGAGCCGCACTGCGTAGCCATCAAGCCGGATGACAGTGAGGCTTATATTACGACTGCCGATGGCTTTGTTGCCGTTGTCGCACTGACGGGCGCAGACAAATTCAAGGTCACCAAACGAATTGCTGTGGGCACCGAACCGCGCGGCTGTGCAGTAACGCCGTCAGGTGGTGTACTTTATGTGGCTAACCATACAGACGGTACGGTTTCCATTATCAATACGACAACCAAGGCGGTTGTTTTTACCGCAACCGGTTTTAACCGGCCATACGCGATCGCTATATCCAATAACGGTGATGCGGTTGATACGGGCGAAACCATATTTGTTAGTGATTTTCTTGCAGAAGCGATTCCAAATGGCCCTGGAGAACCTTTTGATAACGGCAAGCGAGGGGTAATACGAGCATTTCCTTTTGGCCTGGCCGGCGGATTTGTTAAAAAAATCTTCTTGTCGCCCTTGGCCGATTCTGGCTTTACCGCCGATCGCACTAATTTTTGCCCGCAAACAGCACCCGGCAGCTTACACAGCAATGTCTATTGTCCTAGCCTCAATGCGGCCGCAGGCAGCCCGGCAATTATCCAGGACAAACAGGGCGCTTTTCCCAATCAGTTACATGCGCTGTTGATACGCGGCAATAAGATGTATGTGCCCAGTATAGGCGCCGCGCCTGAGCCGCCGGTTAAATTCAACGTCAATGTTCAGGCTCTGGTGCATGTCGTCAATGCGACAACCAACGTGGAGATTAAACCCGAGCATGTCAACCTCAATGCTCAAATTAAAAATGAAGTAGCCCCTGCCGATCCGTTTAACAGTCTCGGCAAATTGTTCGGAAACGACATCGTCGCCATAGACGCCAATAGTGCAGGTAATCAATTTGTCCTGGTCAGCCGTGGCGGTAACTATGTCTTACGGGCCGGACTGGTGGCAGGTAAACTCAATATCGGCGCTCCCAACGTGGTGCGCTTGCAGACCGGGCATATCCCGACCGGTATCGTCATGAACAGCGCCGGTAATCGCGCCTATACCAATAATGAAGTGGGTCGTTCCGTATCAGTGCTTAACTTGGCCAACAACACGGTGCTTGCCAGAGATGTCGAGTCCAGCGCATTGCCGGTCGTAGGTAGTTTCGATCACAATTTGCTGATGGGAAAACTGACATTTTTCACTGCTTTGGGTGTCCCCGACAACGGCTTGTCAGCCCTCCCTATCCGTAGCATTAATCCGTTGAAGTTTCGCGGTAAACAATCCGATAATGCCTGGAGCACTTGCGCTTCCTGTCATCCGGCAGGACTCGCCGACGGTGTGACCTGGATTTTCGCCGATGGCCCGCGTCAAACCGTACCGCTGGACAGCACTTATTCCAAACGCAGTTTTGCGCATGATCAACGGATTCTTAACTGGAGCGCCGTACGCGGCAGCAACACCGACTTCAATAACAATTCGCGCGGTGTGCAAGGTGGCGTCGGTTTTGCCAGTGAAGCTCCATTCAGCGCCGCAGCTCCGAATCCCAATATTTTCAATCATGGTATTACCCAGGGTGCGAGCGAGGCGCTGGATCTGGAAACCTTGTGGATTCAGTCTGTGCGTCCTTTTGTGTTGCCGCAAACGGCACCGGCCGGTGTGATCACTGCGGGCAGGAAGGTATTCGAGGATAATTGCGCTTCCTGCCACGGCGGGGCAAAATGGACCAAGAGCCAGATACTCTATCGCGATAATCCGGCGCTTCAGGCAGGCGTTCCGCGTGACCCCGGTGTGACTTTGGCGGCTAGCGGCGGTGGGCAAATTCAATCCTATACGGTGGATTCAAAGACGCTTACCTATCTTGAAGATGTGGATACTTTCCTGGGTGTTGCAAATCCTATAGAAATTAAAGCGGGCGGTGCAACGGCATTCGGCGGCGATGGTTTCAATGTCCCATCCCTGTTGGGTTTGCGCTACCATGCTCCGTACTTGCATAACGGGTCAGCCGGTACTTTAACGAATGTTTTTGCTGTACATAAATTGTTTGGCGGCACCATTGCAAACCAGTTAACCGGTACGCAACAAGCGAACCTGAAAGATTTCCTGAATAGCATAGACGGGCGGACGGTGCCTTTCCGTTCAGACGCGGATGATTTTAGGGATCCGTTTTAATTAGGACGGGGTTTTTATATCGGTAATTACACTTCGCGCAATTGTATTGCGCGAAGTGTATGTTTCATGTAGATTCGGAGACTTGCGACTGAATTTACATGGATAAGCAAACGTATTTAAAGCAAAGATTTACTGGGCGCAAAGCGCATAGGCGGTATTTGTGTTGCCTGGTGAAAGATCAGTAAATTCACAATGCCATCCGGTTGTATTAGTGTTGCCGTCCGTACAGGGAGTAGTGCCTCCGTCGCATAAAGGCACACTGGAAAACATACCGCTTCCCGTAACACCGGATGTTGCCGTGTCATAACAACTGCCTTGTATTGCCTTTCCTCCTGTTGCACCGCATTGCACGTCAACGCTTAATCCGGTTGTGCTTGCTGTCTTTACGGTAATAGTGGAAATCCCGGTGGCGCCCGTAGCGCCGGTGGCGCCTGTAGCCCCGGTTGCTAACGGGCGGTTCTGGATACTCGAGCGTAGCGGCGAGGGCGCCGTCGGTCGTTTGTATATCCAGGCGGGCAGCGTTGAAATCAGGATTATGGATATCGCTTTGCTGCCGGAACTACGCAACCGGGGTTTAGGCTCACGGATGCTGCAAGTGATATTGGCTGCTGCGACGCAGCAGGGTATCGAAGTTAGTCTGCATGTGGAGCCGGACAATCCCGCGCAACGCTTGTATCAACGCCTGGGTTTCAAGCTGGCCGAAGAGCGCGGCGCGCATCATTTCCTGGTTTGGCAAGCCGGGCGGGAGTTGTGAAAGGGTCTGATGCTCTTTCCCGATCTTCAGAGAATGCGAACGCATTCAATTGAAGATAATTTCGAAGCGCATGCCCTGTTCGCAAAGTCCGATCGGCACCATGAACAGTTGCAGTGTCCCCAGTGTCGGATGTTGCAACTCGTAGATACCTTGTGGATAACGCCAATCGTGCGGCGCGGTTAATATCAGCGTAAACGGCGCATGAGGACGTTCGGAATGCGCGGTGAATTCCTTGAGGGTATCGATATGCGGATGGCACTGCCGGCCCGCGATAGTCAATGTCAGGGCTTGCGGTTCAAGATCGGCGAAGTCTGCGCGGGTGATGTTTTCGAGCATGGCGGTATTCTCTCAGGATTGTAAAAATGGCGTTATGGACGGAGTGCCGGCAATTTCTTTTAAATTTCCGGCGTGTAAGCCGCATTCCTTTTTGGTCGCTTCTTCCCACCACCAGCGCCCGGCTCTTTCATGTTGATTGGGCAGAACAGCACGGGTGCAGGGTTCGCAGCCTATGCTGATAAAGCCTTTTTCGTGCAGTTCGTTATAAGGCACCTGGTTGTCGTTAATATAATCCCAGACTTGCGCCGAACTCCAGTTCAGCAAGGGATTAAACTTGATCAGGGTATGGTCGGTAGTGGAAAACGAGCTGTCTATTTGCACTTCAGGAATGTTTTGCCGTGTATCGAGGCTTTGATCTTTACGTTGTCCGGTGATCCAGGCATCCAGGTGCGAGACTTTGCGCCGTAACGGTTCAACCTTGCGAATACCGCAACATTCATGATGCCCGTCCTCATAAAAACTAAACAAGCCTTTATTTTTTACAAAGTTGTCCAGTACGTCCCTATCCGGTGTCAGTAATTCAATATCTATCCGGTAATGCTTTCTGACCTTTTCGATGTAGCGGTAGGTTTCAGGGTGCAAGCGTCCGGTATCCAACGAAAAAACCTGAATGTTTTTCCTTATTTTTAAAGCCATATCGATCAGAATGACGTCTTCCGCGCCGCTAAAGGAAATGGCGATGTTATCAAACAATTCCAACGCTTTTTTAAGTATGGGGCGTGGATTCTTCTGGGCCAGGTCGGCTTGTAATTGCTGGAAATCGAGGGTGGTCATGGTCATGGTCTTGATTTATTTTAATTTTTATCAGCTTTGCGAAAAATAACGTTTGAGGAAATCATCGAAAGGGATTTGCTCTCTGCTTTCGATTTCCCGCTGTTTGGCATGGGATACGGCCGCCATCTCATTAAATTGTTGCGTGGTGGCGGCATCGAGTTTATTGAGCCTGAAATAGTCGGTGTGCCGGACAGACGTGTTTAATGCAAAACGTGCAAAGGGTTGCCGGCTCCGAGTCATGCTGTCCAGCAGGCGGGCAGATGCCGTTAAATCGGGATTTTCAATTAATTTGCGCTGTTCGGCTAAAGCCGAACTGTAGGGTTGTTCCGGGTTATCCCGGTCAAGGACGGCGCACACAGGTTGCATATCGTCGAGAATGTCGTAAGCCCAGTCCTGTAAAAGCACTTTTTCACCGCCCTTATCGAGTTCCAGGCCGGGTTTTCTGCCATAATTGGCAACGGCCAATTGATTGGCGTTGTTAACCCGATGATCCTGCTCCGAAATGGCGGGGCTGTCATTTAACAGACAGGTGAGCAGTAAGGCTTCTATAAAGCGCGCCTTTCCTTCATCAATGCCGATCGGGTTAAACAAGTCCAGGTCCAGTGAACGCATTTCGACATAGCGAACGCCGCGGCGTTTGAGCGCCAGGGTCGGTTTTTCGCCGGATTCGGCAATTTGCTTGGGCCTGATGATGCTGTAGAACTCATTTTCAATTTGCAGGATATTGCTGTTCAACTGCCGGTATTCGCCATCAACGACGGTGCCGATTTTTTCATAATCAGGGTAGGGGGTCGCTATCGCGGCACTTAAACTCTCGACATAGCCCGTTAAGGAATTGTAATCAATTTTCAGGTTGGCCTGGTTTTTACTTTTATAGCCTATATCGCTCATGCGTAACGAAGTGGCGTAGGGATGATAGAGCGTACCCTGGTCGAATTCCTCGAATTGCGCCATTAATGCCGGGCGGCTTTTGAAGAAATTTTTGCAGATGGCCGGTGATGCACCGAATAGATACAGGATTAACCAGCCCTGTCGCTGGAAGTTCCTGATTAAACCGAAATAGCCGTCGGAAGTAAATTGCTCAAGGCCGAGCGGGCTCTTTTCCTGTTCGTGCAAGGTCAGCCACAAGTTTTCGGGAACCGAATAATTAAAATGTATGC
This sequence comes from Methylococcaceae bacterium, assembly GCA_005772825.1. Lineage (GTDB taxonomy): Bacteria > Pseudomonadota > Gammaproteobacteria > Methylococcales > Methylomonadaceae > SXIP01. The sequence goes on from SXIP01000036.1 coordinate 12,081, forward strand.
CGGCAATCGCCTGCATGGTGCGTCCGTAGCGATGCCATAAACCGTGCCGGTAAACATGTTTCATACGGCCTATATTGGAACTGCCGTATTCAGCGATTGGAATGCTTTCATCGCCGTCAATACCACAAGGCATACTCGCGCCCAGCAGGATTTCGTCATCCAGGTGATCGTAAACGAATTGGTGGATGTTGCGTAAATACTGCAAGGTATCTTTTATATCGGCAAACGGCGGGGTGATTAATTCGATCAGCGCTTCCGAATAATCGGTGGTGATGTACGGATGCGTGAGTGCCGAACCCAGGACTTTGGGATGCGGTGTTTGGGCGATTAAACCGGATTTTGATATGCGCAGGCTTTCTTTTTCAATTCCTTTGAGGCCTCCTGAGAGCCGGTTTTCATGACCGTTTGCCAGCAGCCGGTCCAGGCGTGTCGGAAGCTTATTATTCATAAAAGTCATAGCGTGGGCGTTTGTACCTTGTAGTCCTGATATAATCGTTCCATTATAAAAGGGTTTAACTGTTTGAAGAAACATTATCGTAGTGGGGGAGATGCTGTGAATAGCAAGCCAATTCAAATACTCAGGACTGTTTTTGGCTACGATAGTTTTAGAGGGCAGCAGCAGGCGGTTATTGAACAACTGTTGGCGGGACAAGATGCGCTGGTGTTAATGCCGACCGGTGGCGGCAAATCCTTGTGTTACCAGATTCCGGCGCTGATCAGGCCGGGTGTCGGCATCGTCATCTCGCCGTTGATTGCGTTGATGCAGGATCAGGTCAGTGCATTGCTGCAATTGGGGGTAAAGGCCGCTTTCCTGAATTCGACATTGTCGTTCGACGAATCCCGTGCGATTGAACAACAGCTGATCAACGGCGAGCTGGACTTGCTTTATATTGCCCCGGAAAGACTCACTTCGGAACGCACCGCGACGCTTTTTTCAAGAATCAAAATCGCCTTGTTTGCAATCGATGAGGCGCATTGCGTCTCCCAATGGGGTCATGATTTCCGTGTCGATTATTTGCAGTTGTCGCTGCTGCATGAGCGTTATCCCGAAATTCCCCGCATCGCGTTGACGGCGACCGCAGACGAAAAGACCCGCGAGGAAATCAAGCTCCGTTTGAATCTGGAACAGGCCCGGCTTTTCCTCAGTGGTTTTGACCGCC
>SXIP01000005.1 GCA_005772825.1 Methylococcaceae bacterium
GACGCTGATCCGCGACAAATAATAGTTGTAGAATTTTTCCAGGTCGACGTCTTTGAACCAGAGCCGGGACAGCGGGTCATGTTTGCGATCACTGTAATGCGCGCGCAGGTTCAATTTGGCATCAAGGAGTTTTAACATATCGACCGACAGCAGATGATCGCGCAGCAACAGTTGATCCATTGGGTTGCCCCCTCCCGAGCGTCCCATCAGGTTACCGATATCAATACTCTGTTTGCTCATCGAATCGGTGCTCTGAATAACGACATGGGCTTCCGAGATATAGCGGTCCGAGGCGATCAGGCTCCAGTACAGCGTCGCCAGCAACGACACCACGACGGCAGTGCCCAATATGGAATGCTTCAGCAGGGCGCGCAGGAAGCTCGGTGGCGCGTTTCGGTCTTTCATTTCGGGTGGCTTTCCTTGTAGGCCTTGAGTGCATCGTTTAGGTCGTCAAACCAGTGTGACGCCGCTCAGAGTAATTCTTCGATTTCTTTTTGAGTTAAGAGGGCAAAGCGGAATTAAACTTTGATTATAGTCGATTAATAAAATTACTGCATTTGCTTAAACATCCCGGATACCCGTTGACACCATCATTGAATCAAATACCTTATTAAAGACAAGCAACTTAAAATAACGAAAAACCCCATCTTAAACAGATTATTTTATGCCGTTTTGTTATTTGATCAGCGGCTTAATAATTTCCAGCACCTGCTTTCCAGATAATCCACCGGGATGCCGGTAGATAATATGTCCGCCCTGATTAACGATGACGGTGTAAGGAACCGCCCCGACACTGTTACCGAGTTGGTTGGCAAGCACAATACCGTTATTTCCGCCGATTAACATCGGGTAATTGATTTTAGTTGATTTCATGTATTCTTCAACCGCTTCCCTTTCATCAATAGCAATACCGATAAAAGATAAACCTTTCGCCGCATGTTGTTCCTGTAAAGCAATAAACTCGGGAATTTCTTTACGACATGGCGGACACCAGGTCGCCCAAAAATTTATGACCAGTATCTTGCCCTTCCATTCTGAAATACTATGCTGAACACCCGATGAATCGGGTAAATTAAAATCAGGCAGAATCATAACGTCTGATTGTTGCCCGCTTAAAAGCAATCTCTTGGTGACAATGCCGCCACTTAAGGCAATCACGGCAACAAACAGAATCAGTGCTATTTGCTTCATGATTTAACTCGTTGTATGGTTTTAATAAAGGTGCCGGCATCCTGGTAACCGATAACCCGGTTAGCCGAATTTTCCTGCTGATCGGTGCCAAAAAACAAAATTGCAGGCGGCCCGATCAAGCTGTATTTTGCTAACAGCGCCTTATCCTCATCGGAATTTTTTGTAACATCCACCTGTAACAATACGAAACCGGCCAGTGACGCCTTAACTTGAGGATCTTTAAAGGTATAGGCTTCCATTTCCTTACAGGAGATACACCAGTCGGCATAAAAATCCAGCATGACCCATTGCTTATTAGCTGCCGCCTGTTTAATCCTGGCTTCCAGTTCTTTTAATGACGCAACGCGCTCAAAGCTGAGTCCCTGCTCTGCCGCCTCGGCATTGTTGACGGCGAATCCCTGTAAGGGCTTTAAAGGATTACTGTTACCCATGCTGAAACCAATCAACAATAACAAGCCATAAGCCAGCATCATCAAGCCGATGCCTTTCCACAGCTTGCGCCAGCCGGAACTATGCGCAGGTAACGGATCAATGGCGCTCAGGTAGATTGCCGGTAAAATCAGCAGCATAGCCCACAGCAACATCGTGACGGTCGGCGGCAAAATACGGCTGAGCATCCAGACGGCCACAGCCAGCATTACAACGCCGAACACGGCTTTAGTGGAATTAAGCCAATCGCCGGCCTTGGGTAATAGTTTTCCGGCAGACGCACCCAACAATAATAACGGCAGCCCCATACCCAAACCCATCGCAAACAAGGCGCTGCCGCCCAATACGGCATCACCGGTCTGGCCGATGTAAATCAATGCCCCGGCCAAGGGCGCGGCAACACAGGGGCCGACAATGAGCGAAGATAAAGCGCCCATGATTGCCGCGCCCCAAAGCGAGCCGTCCCGATGCCTGACACTGGAATTATGCAGCTTGGTCTTGATGGAATTAGGCAGATCCAAGGTGTAAAAACCAAACATGGACAAGGACAGAATGACAAAAATGGCGCTAAACAAACCGATGATCCAGGGCTGCTGAAAAGTCGTTTGCAGATTACTGCCGAATAGCGCCGCGAGAATGCCGAATACCGTATAAGTCAAAGCCGAAGCAACGACATAACTGAAAGACAACAGAAACGCTCGTGTGGTGGTAATGTGATTGCCATGCCCTACGATAATCCCCGATAAAATCGGAATCATCGGAAAAATACAGGGCGTCAACGACAGCAAAAACCCGAACCCGAAAAAGCTGAATAGTGTCACCCACAAGCTATCCTGCTTTAAGGATTGTACTATCCTGTCCTGCTCGGAAGCAGCCGGAACAGGTTTGATGTCGGCCTTATCGGGCCGAGTTAGGCCTTGTGCGACGGGAAGCTGCAACTCGATTTCTTTGTTCATCGGCGGATAACAAACCCCACGCTCCGCGCAACCTTGATAACCGGCCTTCAGGGTAATAGTTTGCGCAGACATGTTCGAGCGAATAATCGGCACATCAAACGCCAGCTCGTTGTGGAAAATTTCGACCTGTCCGAAAGCCTCATCATGTTTTGGCTCGCCTCTGGGAATGTCATAAGTCGCCAAGCGGACGCCGTCCCCTTTAATTAATTCAAGCTGGGTTTTTTCCCGGTAAAGGTAATAGTCCTCGGCAATTTTCCAATTAATGTGCAGCGTATTAGCATCTTTGACCGATGCAAAAAATTGAAATGCCTGATCAGGCGGCAACAGTTCGTTAGTGGTTGAACTAAAACTTAATGCCGGCATCTTTTTGACCAATTGCTCAAGCATATTCGCTTTAACAACAGGCATTGCGGCAGGCAAATCGATATCCAGCGTTTTTTTCTGCGGCGGATAACAGATACCTTGGTCGGAACAACCCTGATACTGCACCAGAAGCCGCATTGACGATGCGCCGTCTACGTGGGTTAACGGAACCCGGATTTTCAGGTTATTTCGGTAATGAATAACATCGCCTAAAAACTCATCATGCTTGGTTTTGCCCTCTGGAAAAACGGGAGTGACGGCCTGGATATGGTCGGTTTGAGACTCAAAAACCATATTGTTGCGATAAAGCATATAGCCTTCGGCAATCTCCCAGACCACCTCAACCTAATTGCCGGATTTTGCCTCGGCAGACATTTTAAAAGCTTGTTCAGGCGGCAAAATCTCGGCACTATCTAATGCGTTAACCGATTGATTAACGATTAAAAGCAACCAGAAAAAAATTATTTTGAAGATAGGCATGTATCGATCCAATCGAGATATTCAGATAAACCGCGTTGTACAGGTACGGCAATGATTTCAGGTATTTCGTAAGGGTGATGTTCGTAAAGACTCGCTTCAATGGCTTGATATTTGTCTTTACTCGATTTAATCAATAGCAGTTGCTCCTGCACTGATTCTATCTTCCCTTCCCATTCGTAAACAGAGGTTATACCGGGCAAAATGTTCACACAGGCCGCCAGTTTTTTTTCTACCAGCAGGCGGGCCAGTTTTTTGGCAGTGGTTTTATCGGGACAGGTACAGAAGATTATTTCGATGGCTTGCGGCATTTTTGCGGGTCACTAAAACTTGAGGTTCGATATTATCCTAGAAATTAACAGCAATTGCCTTTATATTGTCAATCATGTTTAAACGTAAAGAGTATTGAAATGAGAGTTTTACAAGTGTTGTTTCTGGTCGTGCTGATCATTCCTTTTGCAGAAATTTATTTGTTGTTACAGGTGGGAAGCATAATTGGCGCATTGCCGACCATTTTTTTAGTCGTGTTTACCGCGGCGTTGGGCGCCTGGTTATTAAGGCAGCAAGGTTTTGCAACTTTTCAGCGTTTTCAAGCCAGTTTGGCGCAAGGTGAGATTCCGGCCTATGAAATGATTGAAGGGCCTATTATTCTGTTGGGTGGTGCATTATTGTTAACGCCGGGTTTTATTACCGATATGTTGGGTTTTGCCTGCCTGGTTCCCTCACTGCGCCGAAAAATCGCCCAGTATGTGCTGGAAAATCATCTGCTTCAGGCGGCAGGGAATTTCCAACAGGCAAGAGCGGCTGAAAAAAATGTGCTGGAAGGTGAGTTTCGCAAGGAAGACTGAGGTTCTGATGATGAAGAACTACATCCCTGTAGTCCTTTGCAGCTTTAACTTTCGGCAGGCTTATCGCTATCATCGCCCTTCACAGCAGCGGCGACCTTAGCCGCAGCCGCTTCGACGGCTTCAGCAGCATCAACGGTAACGTCTTTGACAGTTTCGACAACTTCGGCGGCAACTTCTTCGACTTTTTCGACAGCTTCAGAGACGGCTTCTTTCACCGTCTCGGCGACTTCGGCAGCGACATCTTCGACTTTTTCTACAGCTTCTGCAACGGCGGATTCGACAGCAGTCACAGCGGCTTCACCATCAGGCGTACAGGTATTTCTATTGAGCCCGGAATACACGGGACACCAGCCTGAAAAACCGGTACCGACCAGAATCAGGCCTATCAGCAATAAAGCAATCGAAGCATTAAAAATTGAAATAAAAATCAATGCCGCACCGGCATACATGCGATAGTTTTTTTCTTTATCGCCAACATTGTGTTCAAATTTAATCATACGCTTATAATCGAAACTCATCTTAAATCCCCTGTGTTTAGTTGTTATTTTTAGCAATTATTTATTAAAAACTCATGGTTGCAAGACCATGGCATAAAACGAAACAAATATACACAGCTCCCAAAAATGTGCAAGCGATAAAAAATATCAACAGTAGGTGCTTTAGGCAATGGATGTAACTTCAATAATAGACCCCTTAAACGATGAACAGCGCCAGGCGGTTACCGCGCCCTCTCAAGCCATGCTGGTGCTGGCAGGCGCC
>SXIP01000037.1 GCA_005772825.1 Methylococcaceae bacterium
GGCAAAATCTCGGCATTTATCGCCAGCAAGTCATCGGCAAGAATAAAGTCATCATGCGCTGGTTGGCGCATAGAGGCGGCGCTCTGGATTTCAAAGAATGGCAAAAAGCCTATCCCGGCAAACCCTTCCCTGTTTCTGTCGCTCTGGGAGCCGATCCGGCAACAATACTCGCCGCAGTCACACCGGTTCCTGACTCCCTGTCTGAATACGGCTTTGCCGGCTTGTTGCGCGGCAGTAAAACCGAAGTCGCCAATTGCCTGATTAATGATTTGCAAGTACCCGCCAGCGCCGAAATAGTCCTGGAAGGCTTTATCTATCCTGATGAAACCGCGCCGGAAGGCCCATTTGGCGACCATACCGGTTATTACAATGAGGTCGATGAATTTCCGGTATTCACGATAGAACGCATTACCCAGCGGCAAGCGCCTATCTATCACAGCACATTTACCGGCAGACCACCCGATGAACCGGCCATTTTAGGCGTTGCGCTGAATGAAGTTTTTGTACCGATTCTGCAAAAACAATTTCCGGAAATCGTTGATTTTTATTTACCTCCCGAAGGCTGTTCTTACCGTATGGCCGTCATCAGCATGAAAAAACAATATGCAGGCCATGCCAAACGGGTCATGCTGGGAACTTGGTCCTATTTGCGCCAATTCATGTATACCAAGTTTGTCATCGTCGTTGATGATGATGTCAATGTCCGCAATTGGGAAGATGTAATCTGGGCAATCACCACCCGCATGGACCCCGCTAGGGATTTAACGATACTTGAAAACACACCGATTGATTATCTTGACTTTGTTTCACCGGTATCCGGTCTTGGCTCGAAAGTGGGATTTGACGCGACTAACAAATGGCCGGGGGAAACTAATCGGGAATGGGGCAGACCGATTGTCATGTCCCCTGATGTTATTAAAAAAGTCGATGCAATGTGGGATACGTTGTTTTAAGCTGTCTATAGTACATGCACCAATTTCAACAGTACGCCGGTTATCAGCGTGGTTTGTAACAAACCGACACCAACGACCCAGCGGATCAGTTCGGCTTTTGCTTCTGAAATTTGCGCCTTAGTGTCAGAGCGTAGCAGCTCAATGTCCTTGTTTGATTCCAGGCGTAGTTGTTCAATATCCTTTTTTGATTCCAGGCGTAGCTGTTCAATGTCTGCTTTTAATCCCAGACGTAGCTGCTCCATGTCCTTTTTTGATTCCAGGCGCAACTGCTCAATGTCCCTTTTCAGAACCAGCTCCATGTCTTTTAAATCACGGCGAGTGGCTAGCTCATCCAAATGATAGTCATGCCTGGCCTGTTCCAGTGTGGTGGTAATCGTGGCCTTTTGCAGCTTGGTGATGATTTCAGCTTGTAGTTCGCTAAACCCTGCACCTTTCAGCTCCTTAACAAACTCGTGAGTATCAAAAGCCAGCGCGGTCATAGGCTACACCTTTACGATACCGTATCTATCCGGCTGACGACCTCACTGGATGCCAACTCCAGACCATAACGGTAACATTCACTGGCTTTGTCCTTATCGCCTCGTGCATACAACAACTCGCCAAGTAATTGATAGGCTTGTACGGTAGGCTCCATAGCAATGCTTCTGGATAGATAACTTTCGGCTTTTTCGGTGTCTGCACATCTTAAGCTCAATTTACCCAAAACAGTAAGCAATACGGCGTCATCCTGATGCAAGGAAAGCCAACGTTCAGCCATTTCAAGCTGGGCAGAAACATCATCGGATTGAATGCTGCCAAACAAGGCCAGCAGGGTTTGATCCCAACCAACTGACAAAGCGGTCGCCAAATCATCCTCGACTTCCGCCCCAGCTCCAATATTAATCATCGCGGCAAAATAGATCGCTGAAATACCGGGCATTTTTTTGATGTAATTAGGAATCTCCATCCATAATGTCCTGATAGCGCCGACATTGCCCGCTTCAGCAGCTTGCTTCAATAATTTACTGAACGCTTCCGTCTCCAGTATCTTTATTTCCGCCTCCATCAACACTTTATTTGTATTCAATGACGGAAGCAATTTCCGTATGCCTTCCCAGTCGCCGACATGCTGATAGGCTTGATGCATCAATTTCAGCACGGTGGCATGCGTCGGGTCGATTGAATGCAAGCGTGTCAGCGTTTCCAGCGCCTGCTCAAACTGATTACCGGATAGATGCAACTCCGCCTGGGTCAAGCCTATCGCCACACTGGAATCGGGCGCTTGAGCCGCAGCTTTTTGCAAATATTCATCCCTTTTCTCAAATGCACCGCGCGATTGTGCCGCCCGTGCCGCTGTCAAATAATGAAGTAACGGTGCGCCACTGTGAGACGCGTGTTTAATCAACACATTTTCCGCTTTTTCCCAGTTCCCTTCGGCCGAATCAACCAAACCTGCAATTAATGCTTCCTGGGAACGATTAAATCTTACATTGGTTCCGCGGCGTTTGATTTGACCCGGCAATCTGACCAGCCAACCCAATATCCGAAAGAAAAAATAGAATACGAAAAAACCAATAATCAGACTAACTGTAAAAGCCGCCAGCGTTGTTTCTAATGACCAATGCCCTATGCCGATCAGGACATATCCCGGATTATCAAACCCATCAAACCATTTATTGACAAAATAAGCGGCAGCAATGGCAACAACAAGAGAACCCAGAAAATAAAGTATATTTTTTTTCATCATGAACTCTTGAGTTATTGCTCTTCAGGTACAACGATAGCCGGCTGTTCAACTTCAACAGGCGCTTTCACCCCAACCGGCGGTAAAACTTTAACAGGTTTAAGTGCTTCGGGAGCTTGAATGGGCTTTGCTTCTTGATCAGGCTTTGCCGTCTCAGCCGGCTGAATTGCTTTATCGGTTTCTATTCTCAGCTTGCTAATATCCCTGAGCATTTTCAAGGACAAACTAATGTCGGGAAATTGACTGTGGATTTTAATCGCATTAAATCTGTCCAGTTCGGCAAGTAACGCTCTTGAATCATCGTTCCTGGTAAAATGCCGCTCTACCCAATTTTTTGCATCGGCCAGACTGGATTGATACAGAGGCTCATTATGCTGAACCAAGGCGATTTTTATCATCTCCAATTTCACTCTAAGTTGCTCGCGGATAAATTGAGCCTCTTCGGGTGTTAAAATTTCCTTGATCGGCTGATCAGTATGCCTGATGGTTACGACGCCTTGCAGCTTGTTGATGGCCGAATCCAGCAACTCATGTTTTTCTTTGGATTCTTTATCGGCATGATCATGAACTTCTGTTGACGGAGTTAATGCCTTTCCTGAATAAGGCAGTAGCAATGTCAGTTTATCAACCTGACCTTCCACAGTTTGAATGGCCGCATAAATACCGACAATATCCGGGACCGAAACGCTTCGAAGCAGAGCGATTTCCTTGGCAATTTGCTCACGCACCTTGAACACCCCGGCATCACCACTTTCTCTCAAGCGCTGGTCAGCGGCTTCCAAGGCTTCACGAGTGGTATTGACATCGCCAATTAAGTGTAAGCGCTCATTCGCAACACTTAACAGATATTCCGCATCGGCAACCAGCCAATCGCCGCGTGTTTTTCCGAGTTGACGTTGTATATGCTGAATTGCTTCATTCAGTTCTTTACGTGTACTCTCCAGTTTTTCATTATGTAACTGGGAAAAATCGGCCAGGGTTTTAGTAAAATGGTTGTCCTTACCGGCTATAGTCGCTTCTACGGTTGCCAGTTGGTGTTGAATAGCTGTTAGCTGATCCTGATAGTCGGCAATCTGCTTGGACATCTGACCCTTGACTTCACCGCCCAACCCTTCCTGCCTGTCTCGCAACTGCATAAAAAGATAAAAACCGGCGCCCGCCACACTAATGATAATGAGCAAAATAATCACGCCAAACCAGAATCCGCTGCGTGACCGGCGGGCTTTTTTAGACTCGCCCACTTCTTGTTGTTGTTGTTCACTCAATTCGGCCACTCTATTCCTCCTACACACATTGTTACTGCCTCAAGAATTGCTGTATCTGAAGGATTATTCGTCACAACAATTTGTTTAAATCCCATATTGTCGGCTATTTGCCTGATCCTATCACTGACTACCACCAAAGGAATTGCGAACAATAGTTCATGATATTCCTGACCCAGCAGAGTTAATAAATTTTGCAACGCTTCACCACTTGTTATGGTGATAATATCGAGCCCACCTTGTTTCAGCAATAACAGAACTTCTGAACTATCAATGCCGGGAACAATTCTTTTATAGACATCCAGATAGTCAACGTCCGCCCCTCTGCTACGCAAGGTAGATGCAAGTTCCTCGCGTCCGCCTTCTCCGCGCACAATCAAAATACGTTGTCCGCTAACCTGCTGCATTGGCGGCATAGCCAACAAGGCTTCGCTGGTATAACCGTTTTCCGGCACCAAATCAACCGGCAAACCGGCGTTTTTCATCGCTTCCGCCGTCGCCCGTCCTATTGCAGCAAGGCGCATGGACTGCAATTTATTTATTTTACCACCATCTAAATAGTAATGGTGCATTGTTACTGCATTTGCACTAATAAAAACAAGCCATTGAAATCTATCGAGGCTTACCAGAGCATTTCTGATCTCGTCAACATTATCCAATGCCACAATAGCGAGAGTTGGAAAGCGAATGGCATTGCCACCTTGTTCTGTTATTAATCGCGCCAGATTTCCCGCCTGATGTTCAGGGCGCGTCACCAAAACACGACAACCGTTCAAAGGCTTATCAGATAACATAACGATAGGTTATGAAAACAGCGCTTGCAGAATTTTATCGGCACCCTGCGCCAATAAGTCTTCTGCAATCTGCCTGCCGATCAGCACACCGTTAGCCGAACTACCTGATCGCTCGGATCGATATAACACAGTACCATCGGGGTTGCCGACTAATCCGCGCATCAACAATTGCTCACCCTGCAACTCGGCAAAGCCTGCAATAGGCACCTGGCAACCGCCACTTAAACGCGCATTCATCGCACGTTCGGCCATCACGCACAAAGCCGTTTCAGGATCATGCAAAACAGCCAAAATCTGATTAATTTCGGCATCATCCGTACGACATTCTATACCAATCGCACCCTGCCCTATTGCCGGCAAGCTGACTGCCGTATCCAGGCATTGGGTAATGCGCGCAGCCATCCCTAATCTCTTTAAACCTGCCGAGGCCAAAATAATTGCATCATAGTCTCCGGCATCCAGCTTGGCCAAACGAGTATTGACATTACCTCTTAAGGAGATGATTTCAGCGTCAGGGTATTTTTCCTTGATCTGGCATTGCCTGCGCAAGCTGGAAGTACCGATCCTGGCATGGCGCGGCAACTCATTAAACGAGGCGTAGTGATTCGATACGAAAGCATCGGTCGGGTCCTCTCGCGTCAAAATAGCGGCCAAATGCAGGCCTTCAGGAAA
>SXIP01000038.1 GCA_005772825.1 Methylococcaceae bacterium
CTGGCGTTGATTGACGCCGACATGCCGGTCGTTACGGTTGCACCAAACAACAGCCTCTTGGAAAAACTCAAATCCAATATCCAGGAAGTGAGCGCCAGGGGCGGCCAACTCATCGTGTTTATGGATGAAACCTTAGTGCCTGCCGATGACAGTAACGTGCAGATAATCAAGGTGCCGCAAGTCGGCAATGAGATTTCGCCTATAGTCTATACGATACCTTTACAGCTACTGTCCTATCATGTCGCAGTATTAAAAGGCACCGATGTCGATCAGCCCCGGAACCTCGCGAAGTCGGTTACTGTAGAATAGATGTCTATTACGGACGGCGAGTACGCAGATGCTTATGTGGCATCATTGCACCGAAAGGTTTAGCAACTAGTTTGTGACTACGTTAAGCAATGAGGAAATAGTGATGAAAAAATCAGCATCTGCGTTTACCGCTTTATTGTGCTGTTCAGCTTTATTTGCAGTCTCTGCCCAGTCTGTTAGGGCGGCAAATGAAGCAATAAATATCAGCAACCCGGCAATCGAGCAGGATGCCCTGGCTGAAGGCGCCGCCACTAAAACAGGATTTATCGCGGCCTGGAGCCATGGGGAAATAACCGGACCGACGACTATTATGGCCAGGCAATACGACCAGTACCGTAAGCCTGTCAAACCGCCGATTATTTTAGAGCCGAAAAAAATCGCGGTCGGATACGTTGAACTGCTGTCGTTGAATGCCGATACCGTGGCGGCTTTCTGGGCCAGGGGTGAAACTATTGTCGGCGGGTTGATCAGCCTTTCCCAAAACAAGATTTCAGGAATAAAGTCGATTGATCAACCCGAAGATTTGATCCATGACACAGCCCTGATGACCAACGGTAATATTGCCATGGTCATGGATAAGGCGGATATTTCCGACCCTTTCGACTTGCGCGAAAAAATTTCTTTTCTGATCCTCTCGCCGTCACTTAATGTGATAAAAAAAGCAACCTCGGTACATGAACAAGGAGTCCCACTGGACGGCTGGAATACCTTCGACCACACCATTACCGAATTGCAAACAGGCGGGCTGGTCTTGTTCCGCAATCGAAGCACCGGCGACCTTATGGCCAGAAAGTTTGGCGCAAGCGGCGGTTTGCTTGGAAATGTTTACCGGATTAACGTAACGCCGATGCCGTTAGGCAGTGTTTTTGACTTTATGACGTTTAATGTCAAAGCGGCACGGTTAAAGGACAACAAGATCGCCGTCGTCTGGACCAGCATGGAAGGTAGCGGCATTGACAAATGGGAAATACGCGCCCGAATACTCGATAGCTCCGGTAAACCTTTGGGCAGCGATTTCCGGGTCAATACCGCCAAGGCGGGAAGCCAATTATCGCCGGATATTCTGGCGTTGCCGAACGGTGATTTCTGTATTACCTGGGTTTCTTCAGTCGGCGTCGGGCGCTCGTATTTATACCGGACTTACCATGCCAACGGAGCGCCTGTCTTTAATCCACGTATATCGGAAGAAGTCCCGATCTATTTATCGCTGACTCAGGAAACCGAATCGGTGTTGCTAAGCAACGGTTCTTTGATCACCATTATGGATGGCTATGGTTTTCCAGGGCCGCTACGCGCCGATAAAATATCCCAGATCGCCAAATAGAATTGGCCGGTTAGTAGAATCAGTCTTTTTGGGCAACCCCACTCGTTGTCCTATTCGGCTCTTGTCGCGTCATGGCAGGTGTAAGCCTAAAATAAAATGAGTTCAGGATAAGCATAGCTCAAAGCAGATCATTTTTTCTAGTGTTTAGGGAAGGTGGTTTTTCATGATAGCGATAGGTATTAGGAAAATAGAATTAGGATGAATAAGATTAAATAGTTCGTAGTATCATAAAAGATATTAAATATCCCTATTTATTAAAATTAACATGATAGATATTAATACAACACAACTTAAGATTGGTATGTATGTTGCCGAGTTGGATAGACCGTGGCTTGAAACATCATTTTTGTTTCAAGGTTTCCGTATTGAGAATAACGACCAAATAGAAAAACTACAACGCTTGTGTAAGACCGTTAAAGTTGACGAAGAGCTCAGTGCATCGTCATTGTCTTTTGAAGCATTCAAGCGACCGGTGACAAAACCCAATGTACCTGAAGCGTCTTCGCCGCATAAGGAAACTCAAAGTCCTAAAAAGCGTTTTGAGGCGGACTTGACAGATGCCAGGGATATTTATGAAGAGAGCTCGGTTTCGTTGAACAATATGCTTAATAATTTTCGTATCAACGATTACATTTCGATACCAGAGGTTAAATCCTGTGTACAACAGGTTACCAATAACATTTTGCGTAACCCTAATGCGTTGTTGTTAATAAGAAATCTGCGCGCAAAGCAGCGCGATACCGCTACGCATAGTCTCAATGTTTGTATTTATGCCACCTTGTTCGGCTGTTATTTGGGGTTTGATCAGGACCAGCTTTCCCGCTTGAGTATTGCCGCATTGCTGCACGATGTTGGCGAAGCCAAATTGCCCCAAGCTGTTTTGGACAGGTGTAGTAATGATTTAACGCCGGAAGAAATCATGTTGATGAGAATGCACACGCATTATGGCGCCGATTTGTTGGGTAAAATTGACGGAATGCCCCCGGAGGTCACTGAAGTTGCCTACTCCCATCATGAAAGAATTGACGGCAAAGGTTATCCTTGTGGTTTAAAAGATACTGAAATCAGTTTGATGTCGAGGATAATAGCAATAATTGATGCTTATGAAAGAGTCACAAATAACATCGATCTGAAAATGCAGATGTCCTGCTCGGATGCGCTTAAATCGATTTATACCATGCGTGGTAAGCTCTATGATGTCAATCTGGTTGAAAGTTTTATCCAGTGTTTGGGAATTTATCCGGTCGGCAGTGTCGTGCAGCTCAGTAATGGGGATATCGCGATTGTCATTGGCATGAAACCGGATAAACATTTATTACCGACGGTAATGATTGTTCGCGACGTTACCGGTGAAAACCGCCATCCCACGCAAGTAATAAATCTTGATAAATTCAGAGATCATGACGGCAGGCCGTTACTGTTAATTAATAAAGCCATTGATCCTGTCGAAGTGGGTCTCGATCTTAGCGAATATATCGTACAGGAACTGGGTGTTAAAATTCATTCAGCGGCCAAACTTTTCTGACCAGTCGATGAAAACCCGCTGAAGCTAAGGACTTGTGAAAAAATTCAGTCTTTTTATTTCAATATCCATCATAATTATGTTGTAAATATCACAAAACAAATATTTTCACAGTGTAGATAAGGTACCGAGTTCTTTTTTCATTTTTAAAATTGATTTAATAAGCAGTTAATTGCCGCTATATTCCGTTTAATTATCAAGGATAAAAACATGACATTTTCACAAGCAGACAGACGTAGGCATGCAAGAATAACTATTGAACTGGAATATCATTTATTGCTCAATGGTAAAGAATACACAGGTAAAACGGCGAATATCAGCATAAGCGGGGCCTATCTGTCCAGTCCTGTACCGAAACTCCGGCTTTCATGCCTTTCTCAAATAGGGAATTTAACAATCAAAAGGAACGATGAACTATTGTCGCTAAAATGCGAGATTGTTCATCTGACAACAAAAGAGGATGAGGCGTTTCCGATTGGTGCAGGCGTTTGCTTCTTGGATAATGATGAGCAAACCCGACAGGCGATATTGAAATTAATTCCGTAGTTGGGGCGGGGCTTCTAATCCATCGGTTTAATTCGGCGATCATCGGAGCCTGACAAAGGCTCCGGGTCACGAATTATTGATAGGATAATCAGACTTTTCCACTTTCCAATTGCGCCATCCTTTCCGCTTTTCATTCTTTCCGGATTAGCGCTCAAAAAGTATTTTCGAATACCACTACAGATTGACTGCTAACCTGATAAGTGGAATGTCCGAGTGGCTTTTGATCTTCAGGTTGAATAATATCTCCAGGCGATGATAATGATGTATCCAGGGCCAGACACCATGTTCTTGCCGTTATTTCAGGTAGCTCTACCATAATATTCTGATCCGACATGTTCATAACGATATGCAAATCGGCTTCATGCCTGTCGGCGCCTGCCAGAGTATAGGCCAACAGCCTTGCATCCGGATCATGCCATAACGGCTTGTTGATTTCAGCGCCATGCCAAGCAATGTCCGGCATTTTTCTGTCTTCTATGAGCCTGCCTGTCAAAAAACGCCGGCGCATGATAGAGGGATGTCTTTTACGCAACGCTATCATTAATTGCACAAAACGCAGTATATCGGCATTTTGCTCGGTCCTGGTCCAGTCTATCCAGCTGATTTCGTTGTCCTGGCAGTAGCCGTTATTATTGCCGCGTTGGCTATGCAGCAGTTCATCTCCTGCAAGCAACATCGGCACGCCCTGACTGAGCAGCAAAATAGCAAATACATTTTTTGCTTTTTTTCTGCGCAGTTGCAAAATGCTGGTATCGTCAGTGTCGCCTTCAGTGCCGCAATTAAAACTGATGTTGTTGTTACAGCCATCCCGGTTATCTTCACCATTGGCGTCATTATGCTTGTGGTTATAGCTGAACAGATCATACAGGGTAAAACCGTCATGACAGGTTACAAAGTTGACGCTACTGATCGGCAGGCCGCCCTTGTATTCATAAATATCGCTACTGCCACTGATGCGGGTTGCCAGCTCATTGATTACGCCTTTATCGCCACGCACAAACTGGCGGACAATGTCCCGGTACCTGCCGTTCCATTCGGCCCAGCGATAACCGGGGAAACTGCCGACCTGGTAGAGTCCCGCTGCATCCCAGGCTTCGGCGATCAGCTTGGTTTTGGCCAGTTGTTCGGAAAGTTCAATACCCCACAAGACAGGCGGGTCTTGGAGGACTTCTCCACCTTCGCCTCGCGCCAGCGCGCTGGCCAGGTCGAAGCGGAAACCGTCGACGTGCATTTCCCTGACCCAGTATTCCAGGCAACTGATAATGAAACGAGCTACCAATGGATGGTTGGCATTGACCGTATTGCCGCAACCGGTGTAGTCACGAAAAATACTTTTATCGAACTTGTCCAGATGGTAAAAAATTTTACCGCCGATGCCTCGGAAATTGATAACGGGACCATTCGCACCGGCTTCGGCGGTATGGTTGAAAACCACATCCATGATGACGCCGATACCCGCCCGGTGCAATGCTTTGACCAAGTCGCGAAATTCCTGTACATGAGTGCCCTGTTCGGGGGTAACGCAATAGCCCGGATGGGGACTGAAAAAACTGTGGGTACTGTAACCCCAATAGTTTTTCAGGCCGCGATCATAGGTATTTCTGGGTACGTCCTGTTCATCGAAAGCCATTACCGGCAACAGCTCGACATGGGTGATACCGAGTTGCTGCAGATAGGGTATTTTTTCAATCAAACCGGCAAAAGTACCGGGATTGGCGACATTCGACGAGGGGTGCCGGGTAAATCCGCCCACATGCAGTTCGTAAATGATGGATTTATTGCTGCTAATGCGTAGCGGGGTGTCGCCTTCCCAGTCATAGTCATTATTAATGACGGCGCAACGCATGGCGGTAGCGCTGTTGTCGCCCGGCAAACAGGCGGCTTTGCGGCTCCAGCGTTTTTGGCTGACGGCACGCGCCCAGGGGTCTACGAGGTGCTTTTCCCTGTCGAAACGAAAACCGGATTCTCTGGCTCGATCCGGTCCTTCCATGCGCCAGGTATACCAAGTGCCGATTGGTAATTTGCTGACATAAATATGCCAGGAGAAAAAAGTCCGGTTGCTTTCTTTTTCCAGGGTGATTATTTGAAAAGGTTCTTCACTGTCTGCACTTTCAAACAGCAACAGTTCTACATGTTCGGCATAGCGACTGAAAATGGAGAAATTAACTCCGCCGGCATTCGGTCTGGAACCCGCCGGATAAGGACTTCCATGTTTCACTTTGTACTCTTTTTTTTGCATTGCTTGTTCTCTAATTTTGTAACCATTGGGCACTTTATCTTGTTTTTTTTATAAAAAGTTGCCCATTGAAGTGTCCCGCCTTATTGGCGACGGGAAGGTAAAAACACAATTAAAGTAACGCCCCGTTTTTTTGAGTCATTAATTTACTTATCTTTTGTAAAGAGCATTATCCTAATCCTCAGGCAATAAAGTAAAGGCCTATGGTTGCAATAACCAAATAAAATACTTGGAATTGTCTTCATTTAAGGTAGATTTCCACTTAACGCAGCAAACCCGGCAGGTTTCTAAAACCTGTCGGGTCTCAAGTTTGCAGCCATATATTATTTGCGTTCTGCGCAGCCTCTTGAAGCGGCGCACGGGTTACGGATAGCTCAAGGTGAATCAATCACTCAATATATGTAGATGATACCTCCCGGTTATTTTCCAAAGATCCATTTAATATGATCGAGCATATCCTTGAGTGAATTTTCTTTAAGCGTTTGCATTAATTCATTCATTTTAAACGCATGATGTCTTTCATAAGCAACGCCGTGCTGCGGTGCATCGGCCAGGCCGGTGGCTTTGGCATGCTCGACAAAGCCGTCATTTTTCCAGAAAAAGGCGCCCGGCATGGTGGTAGGTATTACCAAGACAAAGAACAATGACCGTCCAAAGGCCGAACTGACCAGCATAGACAGCATCAATAGCAACCCTGTGCCGGTATCAAAGCCGGTCAACGCCATCTTCATTGCCAGTAGCAGGCTGAAACCCAGCAGTAAGTTGCGGAAAATATAGGATTTGCCGTATTGCGTTACCTGGCGGTAATAAGAGGCGGCGCCTTCGTTTGCGCTGGCCTGCATATCCCGGGCATGGAAAAAATGGCCGACGCTTTCAAGCCCCAGACCCAACACGATGATCGCCGTGACTGTTTGCAGCAAAGCCTGTGCTTCAAGCGTTGCCGGCGACAGGCTGAAAATACTGGTAACGGCGACAATCAATGCACCCAGGCTGAGCATGGAGCCGACAAAAGCCGAGCCGGTTTGCCAGTGGTTCCAGAAAGGCCGCGCCGGGATACGATACAGTTTGTACATGTAGAATAAACCGATTGCGCCGCTGATCACACCGATAAAAGCACAGGTATTGGCTAAAAACTGGCTAAAGGCATTGTCGAACAAGGCAAACAAGGCATAACCCAGCAAGCCTGTATAAAACATCGACACGCCGGCAATTTCGCGGCTGACCGGGGACAGTCTTAGATTATTAAAACCGCGGTAAAAGCGATGCGGTTTACCGAGGTGCATATTCAATTTAAACAATCCGACCGTGCTGATCGTCACCATAGCTACCAGCAACGGTAGCAATACGTCCGGGTTATGCAACACGGCAAGCGAATCCAGTCCGAGCAGCGGCGCGACGATCAATAACAGGAAAGCACCGACGGTGGCCTGGGTGCATAAAGTGAAAATCACATGTGCGCTTTCGTGACTGGTCAGTAGCTTGCGCAGGTTCCAGTATTTTTCACGCCCCTGTTTTTCATCAACGACCGGTTTGAATTTGCCTTCTTTATCATCGCGATGATATTTCAGCGGCATGGCGTCGGTACGGGTCATTTCCCGGTGCGTTGAGCGGGTTTGCTGAAAGCGAATATTCGGATGGGTAATATCGGTGGTAGGGAATCCCGGTATTTCGGCTTTGGCCTGCACCCGGTTTTCGGGGATATTTTCAATCACGCCGAAGTCCAGCGCATTACCCAGACAGGCCGCGACGCAGGCCGGTTTCAGGTTGACTTCAAGGCGATCGACGCACATGTTGCACTTGGAGACCTCGCCTTTGACCGGATCCAGTTGCGGCGCATTATAAGGGCAGACCCAGGTGCAGTAACCGCAACCGAAGCAAATGTCAGGGTCTTGCAATACTGCGCCGTATTCGGCGAATTTGGTGTAGGCGCGGGTAGGGCAACCGGTTAGGCACACAGGTTCATCGCAATGGTTGCAGGCCATCGAGATATTCATGCGCTGATAATCCGGAAAAGTGCCGCCCTCGACAAAGCCGACCGAGCGGAAGGCCAGATGAATGGGTACGTCATTTTTTTCGCTACAGGCCGATTCGCAGGCATGGCAGCCGATACAGTTGTCGGAATTAAAATAGAAACCGTGCTGTTTATAACGATTGGGATTTTCGCCAATGCCGGAATCGCCGTTAATGCACAGGCTTTTATCCCTGAGCTCGCTACTCGGCTCAGTCAGTTCGATATTCTGACCGTAGCGATTTTGAGCTTTGGTGTCTTTGTCGCTCAAAAAAGCGTATCGGGGTTCGTCGTTACGTACTTCAAACATAATCAATCCTGGGTCAATAGCGTCTCTGCGTAGTTTTTAATACTCACGAGACTCTTTATTCAGTTGTGCGGCCAGAGCCTGGTCGATCGTTTCAATACAGACCGCCGATTGCTTAAAGGCGGGTTGCCGCGAATACGGGTCCAGTAGCCCCAAGGTCAGGCGATTGACGCAATCAAAAAAATGAAACGGGATAAACACCATGTTCCGCGGTACGCGTTGCGTCAACATCGCCATCACCACCGCATCGCCGCGACGCGATATAACCCTGACATAGGATTGGTGGCGAATACCCAGCTCTTCGGCGGCGTCGGGATTCATTTCCATAAACGGAATCGGGCTGAATTTATTGTTGTTACCGATCTTGCCGGTTTTGGTGCGGGTATGCCAATGTTCGACCAGGCGACCGGAATTCAGCCAGAACGGGAATTGCTCGTCCGGGACTTCATTGTTATTAATGAAGGGCAGGGGAATCAATTTCGCCCGGCCATCGGGATAGCGGAACGTGGCCGGTTCGGTATATAGCCTTTGCTGGCCTTTGCCGCCTTGTTCCGCCTGGGCTTGCGAGTAGGGCCATTGAATACCGCGTTGCTGTTCAATCAGGTCGTGGCTCATGCCGGAAATATCACAGAGGCGGCCCTTGGACAGCGCTTTCATTTCTTCAAACACCTGTTCCGGCTGTTCGGGGAAATTGATTTTTTGGCCCTGCTCAAAACGCTTGGCGAGTTCGTTAAAAATCTGCATATCCGATTTGGAATCGGCATGGGGCTTTTGTACCTGACGGGTCAGGTTGACGCGGCGCTCGGTATTGGTAAAGACGCCTTCTTTTTCCGCCCAGGTACCGGCAGGCAGGAAGATATGTGCATATTGCGTGGTTTCGACATCGACATAACAATCCTGCACAACCAAGCATTCGAGCTTTTCCAGGGTCTTGCGGATGCGCGCCGTGTTCGCCATCGACGTCATCGGGTTGGTGGCAATCAACCACAAGCCTTTGATCTCGCCGGTTTCTATCGCAGGGAAAATATCCGTTTCGGTCAGGCCGCGTTGTTTGGGGAAAAATTCGGGATCGATGCCCCAGAATTTTGCTATTTCCTCACGCTCTTCGGCTTTTTCCAGCACCCGATAGCCCGGCAATCCCGAGCAGGACGACCATTCGCGTGTACCCATCGCATTACATTGGCCGGTAATCGACAAACTGGTGCCGCCCGGTTTGCCGATGTTGCCGGTTACCAAATTCAGGTTATTGATGCCGACCACGCCGTCGGAACCGTGCGTGCTCTGGTTAATGCCCATCGTCCAGATGCTCATAGCCCGATCGGCTTTGGCGTAAAGACGGGCGACCGTGCGGATGGTGTCCTCATCGATGCCGCAAATTTTGGCCGCGGTGCATGGATCATAATAAGCGACTTCTTTCGCCAGTTCGTCAAAGCCGTTGGTGTTGGCGTTGATATAGTCGCGATCTTCCAGACCTTCTTTCAGAATGACATGGATTAGCGCATTTTGCAGCACGACATCGGTGCCCGGTGTGATGGCGAGATGAATATCGGCAAACTGTGCAAAAATCGTCACGCGCGGGTCGACGACAATCAACGGAAACGGTCGCTTTTCCTTGGCGTCTTTCAAGCGCCAGTAAATAATCGGGTGCTGCTCGGGAAGATTGGAGCCCCAGGCGATCAGGCAATCGGTATGCTCAAAATCTTCATAGCAGCCGGGCGGGCCGTCCGAGCCGAACGAGCGTTTATAGCCCGATACCGCGGAAGCCATACACAGCGTGGTGTTACCGTCGTAGTTGTTGGTGCCGATCACGCCGCGGGTTAACTTGCCCAGCGTATAGAATTCTTCGGTGAGCAGTTGCCCGGTTGATACGATAGCAAACGAATCACGGCCGTAAGTGGTTTGGATGCGTTTGATTTCATCGGCCATTTTGTCCAGCGCGGTATCCCAGTTCGAAGCCTGATAGGGCTCGTGCGTTTTGTTGCGGATCAGCGGCGTTGTGCCGCGTCCCGTCGCTTCAAAAACCTGGTATTCAAAAATTCCTTTCAGGCACAGTTTGCCGCGATTGACGTCTGCACCGCCTACCCCGCGTGAGGCAACCGGCTTGCCTTCGGCATTGCTGCCGATTTCAATGGAACAACCGGTTGAACAATAGCCGCAGGTCGAATACGTCCATTTAGTCACGCCTTTGTCAGCCATTTTGATTGGATTTTTTTTGTTACGTCCAAATAGCATAATATTATCGTTTCTGTTGATTTTGTGTAACTATTCGGCAAAAGGCACAAGACTAAAAGGCGGCTTGTTCAAACATTGGTTTTTTCGTCTTTTGTCTTTTGTCTTTTGCCTATGTTGAGATACGTATCCTGTTAATCAGGCAACATAACCGTGCCCTGAGCAAACATCACCGCTGCACCGCCGACCCGGAGCGCCAGTTGCTCCTGGCCTTTATGATCCATTTCCAGATTCAGTACGCTGCGTCGGGACTGTGCATCGCCTCTGTCCACGGCAAAGGTATGGGTGCCTTTACGCGTGTGTTCAAAGGAGCACAGATACGATGCGAAGGCCGGCATGGCGCTGCCTATCGGCGGGTCTTCGTGGATACCGATACGCGGGCCGAGTAGCCGGGCATTAAAATCCGAATCCACAAACGGTGTTTTCGGTGCAAACAGCAGAATTTCCTGGGCCGCTGTTTGCGGCGCGATGGACTGGCTCCAGGCGGAATAATTAAATTTGGCATTTCTAACCGTTTCATAACGCCAGACCGGCACTATCAGATAAGGCACGCCGCAGGACACCAGGCGAGGCGAGTATTTCTTGTGATCGAGTTCCGATTGCTGGATGGACAGGAAGCCGGCCAATTCTTCATCGGTTGGGGCAAATCGGTCCACTATCGAAGATACTTTACGGCTGAACTGGACAAAAACCGGTTTGCCCTGATCCGCGGAAATGTTGACATCAATCGGGCCTACGTTCTGTTCAAAGACCACCGGCGTAATCGCTTCGGTTAACTTAATATCGCCGCAGCTGCCCAGGACATAAGCCGTTGCTATGATCGGATGGCCAGCAAAATCGATTTCACCGAGCGGTGTAAAAATGCGCATTTTTCGCGTGGTGCTGTCGGTTTCAGGGTGAAAAACGAACACGGTTTCCGTTAAATTCAGTTCTCTGGCCAGCAAGCGCATCTGTTCATCAGTTAAACCGTCGGCCTGTGGAAAAACCGCAATCTGGGCGCCGTTGAAAATACGCGTGGTAAAAACATCAGCAATATAATAGTCATACTTCATTGTTCAGTTCCTTATACGCTGACTTGAACGTTACCGTTGTCGATGCGAACGGCGTACACGGGTAAGGTGACTGTTTCATCCTCCAGACAGGCGCCCGTTTGCAGATTGAAATGTTGTTTGTATAAAGGCGAAGCCACGACCGGCTGACCGTTCATGTCGCCTATCAAGCCGCGTGATAACACGTTGGCTTTGCCGAATGGATCGTAATTGTTAATGGCGTAAACCGCCGACTCTTTCGGCATATAAAAAATAGCCACCTGCAAGCCTTTAACCAGCGCGCAAACGCCGGAATCAGGCTGTAAATCCTCAACCGGGCAAACTTCTATCCACTCTGCCATTACGCCACCTCTACCATTTTAAAATGCCTGCGTTCGTCTTCATCGGCGGGACGAAGCTGTCCGCGCTCTTCAACGAAGACCACGTTGTCATCGGGCTGATCGCTGTTGATAAAGTGACGGAAGCGTTTCAGTTTTGACTCATCCTCGATCGTGGTCTTCCATTCACACTGATAGGTGTCGATGACATGCTGCATTTGTTGCTCCAATTGTTCGCAAAGTCCCAGCTTGTCTTCAATCACCACCGATTTCAGGTAATCGAGACCCCCTTCCATATTTTCCATCCACACCGAGGTGCGTTGCAGACGGTCGGCGGTGCGCAC
>SXIP01000039.1 GCA_005772825.1 Methylococcaceae bacterium
CCTGCGCGACGAATCGCTGCATTGTAATTTCGGCGTCGATCTGATCAACACCATTAAATTGGAAAATCCACAACTGTGGACGACTGAGTTCCGTGATGAAATCAAGGCGCTGATGCAGCAGGCCGTGGAACTCGAATACCGTTATGCCGAAGACACTATGCCGCGCGGCGTATTGGGGCTAAATGCCGGGATGTTCAAGGAATATCTGCGCTTTATCGCCAACCGCCGCTGCCGGCAAATAGGCCTGGATAGCTTATATCCGGGCGCTACCAATCCATTTCCGTGGATGAGTGAAATGATGGATCTTAAGAAAGAGAAAAACTTTTTTGAATCGCGGGTGACAGAATATCAGACCGGCGGTGCGCTCAGTTGGGATTAAGCCATTTAGCGCTACGGAGGATATTCCTGGACTATTTTATTGCGTTATTAATGGGCAGTGTATTACATCAATTAGATGCTAAAGCACAATCGTCTTGGCCTGCGCATGCTCAATCAGCCATTGAATATATTCCAGTTGCACGTCTTCGTGACGGGTTGCCAGATACATGGTCTTGGTTAAAGGCAAGTCTTTAAACCTCAGGCTGAGCACATCCGGATTTTTGGCTTTATCGGCCAATAACCATTCCGGCAGCAGGCACACGCCGCGCCGACTTGCGGCCAGTTGCAGCATGATGTCGGTTTCTTCCACGGTGACATGCGCGAGCGGTTCGATTCCGGCGGGTTGCAGGACTTTCCTGAACATATCCAGGCGTTCGCGCTCGACCGGGTAAGTCAGAATGGTCTCCTGTTGCAACTCGGACGGCTCAATGGATAGACGTCCGGCAAGCCGGTGCTGGCGGGCAACAATCAGGACCAGTTCAAAATCGAACAACGGCTGGTAATGCAGCACACCGTTAAACACCGGGTCGGACGTCAACACGGCGTCCAGCTTGTATTGCCGGATCGCCTCAAACGAATTAAACCGATAGCGGGAAGTCACTTCGATAGCCAGATCCGGCCAAGCTTGCAGATAAGGCTGGAGAAGGGTGCGAAACCATTCATAACAGGCGTGGCAATCAATGCCGATAATCAGTTTTCCTGTTTTTCCGGCAGCCAGCAAGTTCAGGTGCTGCTCGGCGGAGTCCACGGTGGCAATGACCGATTCGGCGACATCGGAAAGATAGTTGCCCGCCTGGGTCAGCACCAGGGTGCGCCCCTGTTTGCGCCAGAGAACGACTCCTAAGCGCTGTTCCAGGTTTTTCATCTGGTGCGATAAAGCCGATTGGGTTAAATGCAGCGATTCCGATGCGGCATTCAAGGTGCCTCGGCGTTTGAGCGCCAACAGAATACGAAAGTGGATCAGTTCCATATCGATGAATTTTCCTCATGAAATAGTGAGAAACTATCAATATTTTTCACAAATAACAAGACCTACAATGCTGCTTTTATTTTTAACCGATAAGGAGCAGTATTGATGATTAAGATTCATAACCTGGGTTTTCCCCGCTTGGGCGAAAACCGCGAGCTGAAATTTGCGCTGGAACGCTATTGGCATGGCGAAATCGATCATGCAGCCTTGCAAGCGATGGCCGCCGAGCTGCGGCAACGCCATTGGCAAATGCAAGCCGCTAACGGCCTGGATTTTATCCCGGTCGGCGATTTTTCCTATTACGACCAGATCTTGGATACCAGCGTCATGCTCGGTGTTATTCCCGAGCGCTTCGGTGCAGCTATCGACCTTGACGGCTATTTCAGAATGGCTCGCGGGCGGGTAAGCGACGGTCTTTCTTTTCGCGCCTGTGAAATGACCAAATGGTTTGATACCAACTACCATTATCTGGTGCCGGAAGTGACGGCTGATCAGCAGTTTGCCTTATCCAGTTCAAAACTGTTCGATGAAACCCGCGAGCTGCAAACATTGGGCTATCAGCCGAAACCGGTTTTACCGGGCCCGTTGACCTGGTTATGGCTGGCGAAAACGACCGGCGACTTCGACAAACTCGAGTTATTGGAGCGCATACTGCCGGTTTACGGCAACATCCTTCAGCGATTGGCTTATCAGGGCGTGGAATGGGTTCAAATCGACGAGCCGATTCTGGTGCTGGATTTGCCCAATGCCTGGAAAAACGCATTTGAGCTGGTCTATAACCGGCTGCAAAGCTGCCCGGTTAAAATACTACTTGCGACTTATTTCGGCGAACTGGGCGAACATACCTCGTTAGCTTGCAAGTTGCCGGTGGCGGGTCTGCACATCGATTTAGTCCGGGCGCCCGAACAGTTGACCGCAGTTTTGGATAATATTGCCAATCACAAAGTGCTGTCATTGGGTTTGATCGACGGACGCAATATCTGGCGGACCGATTTAAACGCCGCTTTGGCGACCGTCGCAACGGTACAAAAACGCTTTAAAGGCGAGCTTTGGCTGGCGCCTTCCTGTTCCTTGCTGCATGTGCCGATTGATCTGGAACACGAAAGTGCTTTAGAGCCGGCGATCAAACCTTGGCTGTCTTTCGCAAGGCAAAAACTCAGGGAGCTGGAAGTCTTGCGTCTGGCTTTGCAGGAACCGGAATCGGCAGCACCGGATTTAATCGTATCGGAAAGAGCGGTCCGCTCGCGCCGTGAGGCCGGCTGGATTCATAATCCGGCGGTTCAAGCGCAACTCGGAAACATCGACAACTCGTTGACTCAACGCCCGAATGCCTTCCCGGTGCGGCAGGAACAGCAACGCGCCAAACTCAATCTGCCCGGTTATCCAACTACTACGATCGGCTCGTTCCCACAAACGCCGGAAATCCGCAAAGCACGCGCTGATTTCAAACGCGGCTTGATCAGTGAGGCCGACTATGTTCGGCACATGCAACAAGCGATTGAGTTCTGTGTCAGGGAGCAGAAAAAGCTGGGGCTCGACGTGTTGGTGCATGGCGAAG
>SXIP01000040.1 GCA_005772825.1 Methylococcaceae bacterium
AGAATAACCCTTGCGCCCAAAGCCATTTGATAAATCATCATGGAGACTTCTTTGAAGAGTTGGCGGTATTTCTGGTCGACTTTGGGCAATACCAGGATTTCATCGCCGGGGCGAACTACGCTACCGGTATCAAACCAGCCGTCATGTTCTTCGGTGTCTTCGAAGCTGCCGTCACGATGGGCGATGACGATCTTCGAGGTGTCGGCATTCTGGGAATAGCCGCCGGCTTTGTTGATGTAGTCTTCCACGCTGCTGTTCGCTTCCAGCGCGATGGTATTCGGGAACATCACTTCGCCGTTGACCAGCACTAGGTTGTCCAGGGCCGGTACGTTAATGCGGTCGCCGTTTTCCAGCAACAGGTTGCCTAGGTTGTCGGCCTGGGCGAGCATCACTTGCCCGGAGGGCTGGATGTTTTTGGCGCGTTCCACCCATTGCAGCATCAGCGCCGCTTCCGCCGCTCGCAGTTGCGATTCTTCGGTGGTGCCGGCGCGCACGGTGAGTACTGCAGATTCCAGTCGTTTCAGCGCGGTTTGCAGCATCTCTTTTTGCCGCTCTGCGACGCTGCTGCGAAACAGTTGCAGGCTTTTGATGTCGGAGCGATCCGAGAAGCGGATTTGCTGCATCAGTTTGCCCAGTCGGGTGCCGTACGGTACGACGTATTCTTGCGAGCTTTGGTGTTCGCCTTCGACGCGTACGGTGATGGTGCCCTGTTTTTTGTCGGCGGTGAATTCCAGTTCGTCGCCGTTTTCCAGGCCGACGTTAACGGCGGCGCTTAACGGGTAGTATTCGACGTTTTTAATGGTGCCGGTGTTGCGTACTACGCGCACATGGGTGGCTTGGGCGCTGGGTTTGGCCAAGTCGATCAGGTCGGCAACGCTGTGCCGGCCGGCGTTGAATTCGAAGCGTTTGGCGTTGCCGGCCAGGCCGCTGACTTTGACGGTGTTTTCGCGCGGCGGGATGAAGATGACGTCGCCATCGGCCAGCTGGATCAGCGGCATGCGTCCTTCCAGGATAAAGTCGTAGAGGTTGACGCTGCTGCGCAGGCGGCCGCCGCGCTTGACCTGGACGTTCAGGAAGGAGCCGCGGTTGGCGTCGATGCCGCCGGCTTGGTCTAGGTAGTGCAGCAGGCTGTCCATGCTGGTGCCGCTGTACAAGCCGGGGCGGTTGACAAAGCCGCCGACGAACACTCGCACCGGTTGCGCCGCGGCCAAGCTGGCATAGCTGTAGACGTTGCTGCGAAACACCCGTCTGACCGAGCTTTCCACCAGGCCTTGCAGGTCCTGATTGCGCACGCCCAGCACATGGACCGGACCGACATGCGGGATGAAGATGTTGCCTTTGGGGTCGACGGTGAGCGGAGCATCGTATTCGAATGCGCCCCAGAAGCGCACCTGGATTTTATCGCCGGTCGCGATGGCGTAGTCGGGATTAAATTGGGTGGCGCCGGCGCGCGCAAAGGCGCCGGTGAACAGGTTGGCGCCGAATACGTCGCTTTGCAGGTTCGAGGAGTAGTCGAAATTCTGCGGCGTCTGGATACCGACGTCCGGTGTCGAGGACGCCGGGGGCGCCGATGGTAAGGGGGTGTTCAGGTGGGTGGCGGTGCCCAGTTGAGAGGACGATGGCGCTGCCGCCGGGGCTGTCACTGTCACGCTGTCAGGCGGAGTCGGGATCGGTCCGCCGCCGGGAATGTTGTTGAGCACCTGATTGACGCCGAACGGGTCACTGCTGGCGGCGTAGGTATTGGACAGGCCTATCACAAACAGGAGCATGAGCACGCCGCTCAATCCGGTCAACGCGCTACGCAGGCTGGTCAGCAATAAAAAAGCGCCGGCAGTCTGGCGATGCTTGTCAAGCACCGGTGTGCGCGGCAAGGGCGGCTGGGGTCGGCGGTAGGTGCGGGATAATGGCAGGTCGGTCATGGCTTCAGTCCGTGTGATCGCGAACGATGGCGGCGAGCAGTTGCGCGATGCCGGCTATCAGTAAGGTGATCAATATAAAAACAATGATATTGTAGATCCGACGCGGTTCGAGTGGATACTCGGGCAGGGTCGGGGCTTGCAGTATGGACATTTTCTTTAAGGTGCGGGCGGCTTCCAGGCGGCCGTTTTCCATCGCGGTCAGTGCCGTTTTATAAAGGTCCTGAGCAAATTCGGCATTCATTTCCAGGCGCTGGTATTCTTCCACGGTACGGTTCAGGGTCTTGCCGGTCGGTGCGGTGAGGCGCGCATTCTCCTGGGCGATTTGCCGTTCCAGGGCGTTGATCTGTAAGTTGAGCTCGGCAATATTCGGGCTGTCCGGCATTAAATAACCCAGCATGGCGGCACGGCTGGTTTTCAGGTCGGTGAGCTTGGCTTCCATATTGTTGATAATGACGGCCAGATTTTCCGTGGTGCCTTGCGGCGACACCAGACCGTTCTTGTTTTGAAAGTTGAGCAAGGCTTGCCGGGCCTGTATGGTGGTGCCTTTGATTTTATCGATTTCCTT
The DNA here is from genome assembly GCA_005772825.1 of Methylococcaceae bacterium. Taxonomy (GTDB): domain Bacteria; phylum Pseudomonadota; class Gammaproteobacteria; order Methylococcales; family Methylomonadaceae; genus SXIP01. The sequence goes on from SXIP01000040.1 coordinate 2,485, forward strand.
GCCGAGAAAGCGCACCTGTTCCTGCGCCAGTTCGCGCGCCAGGGCGTCCATGAAGCGCTCGCCTTCGTCGACCAGGATGGTGGCAATGGCATGGGCGGTCTTGGGATCGTAGCCTTGTGCCTGGATCACCAGGATGCCGGAAAATTCGTCGAATTCGACGCTGATCCGCGACAAATAATAGTTGTAGAATTTTTCCAGGTCGACGTCTTTGAACCAGAGCCGGGACAGCGGGTCATGTTTGCGATCACTGTAATGTGCGCGCAGGTTCAGTTTGGCATCGAGGAGTTTTAACATATCGACCGACAGCAGATGATCGCGCAGCAACAGTTGATCCATGGGGTTGCCTCCTCCCGAACGTCCCATCAGGTTACCGATATCAATACTCTGTTTGCTCATCGAATCGGTGCTTTGAATAACGACATGGGCTTCCGAGATATAGCGGTCCGAGGCGATCAGGCTCCAGTACAGCGTCGCCAGCAACGACACCACGACGGCAGTGCCCAATATGGAATGCTTCAGCAGGGCGCGCAGGAAGCTCGGTGGCGGGTTTCGGTCTTTCATTTCGGGTGGCTTTCCTTGTAGGCCTTGAGTGCATCGTTTAGGTCGTCAAACCAATGTGCTTTACCGTTATCCAGCCAAATGCCGGCACTACAAAATTGTTTCAACGTGCCTTCGCCATGCGAAACCATAATCAGGCTGGCGTGATCGGACAGGTTTTTAAAGGCTTCGGCGGCTTTTTTTTTCATAGCCGCATCGCCTGTCGCGGTGACTTCGTCAGAGATGTAAACATCGAAGTCGAATGCCAGCGAAAGGGCGAATTGAAGTCGGCCTCGCATGCCGGCAGAATAATTCTTGATTGGTTCATCAAAGGCTTCGCCGAGTTGGGCGAAATCCTGAATATATGCCAGACGATCAGGAATGTCGTCCTCATGACCGTGTATGCGACAAACAAACTTGGCGTTTTGCCTGCCGGTGAGAGAGGGCTGCAAGCCTCCGCTAAAGCCCATAGGCCAAGAGACTCGACAACGACGATCAATGTGGCCGCGATTAGGTTGATCAACACCACCGATTAATTTTAGCAAAGTGGATTTACCTGCGCCATTGCGGCCGACCAGTCCTACACTGACTTTGGGGGGAATAACGAGCGACACTCCCTGTAATATCCATCTGCCTGGACCATGTTCTGTTTGATAGCGTTTGTATATATCGTCAACGATAATCATTTTGTGACTAATTTTCTTGCGAAGCGTTTATGGAGGCCTAGTCCGAGAAAAATAGTTGTCAAGGCGAACTCATAGAGATAGGCAATGTCCAGTTCAGGGAAGGCGTGATAATAAGATGATGCTCCCAGTCGAGCCGCTTCCAATCCATGCGCCATAGGGATATATACTAACCACTCACGGATAAAAGGAGGCATATGGGCAATGGGAAGTATTACGCCGGACAAGAGGTACATAGGCCCCGTGATTATATCAACCACCTTGCCCAGTTCGGGGGTCAATTTGAAAATAACGGAGCATAGCAATCCCCAACCAAGTCCCATCAGCCACATCCCGAAGAACGCTATAAGTACGGCGAGAGGGTCGTCAGGAAAAAGATCGATTCCGAATAAAGTAGCGCCAAAGGAGATTATGATTATTATGACAATCGACAGTGAAGCTTCCATAGCGGCGCGCACAAGCAGTGCATCAATAGGTTTGACCTGTCGATAAGTAAAAAGGGCCTGATTGGCGCCCAGTCCGTTTTTGACCTGTTGCGATGTGTTTTTGAATAAATTATAAAACAGTACCCCGACTATCAGCCATACGGCGATATCAATGCCGCTCATTGTGCGCATACGGACAAATGTAAACATAACTACCATAAAGGTTATATGAATCACAGGTCCTAAAAGTAGCCCCGCCCATGCCGCTCGGCTAGTCGATAATCGTGATACTGCTTCACGCAGAAAGAGCGCATTCCATACAGAAAGCGTGATGGATATTGATGATCGACGCTTTCTGTTGTATTCGTCGGTTGCCGTCTCTATTGTCATGCGCTGAGTATGATTGGTGTGCCTGAAAATAAAATAATCATGTTTTTTGCAGAAACTATGTTCTTGATGGTGTCAATTGTTTTGCTGTTTTTTAATTAAAGACAACAAAAATTCTTGCTATGTTATGTGCAAAGCTATTGTTTTAAAGTTATTTTCAGGTTATATGGGCTTGTCTTGCGGCTTAAGTTATAGCCTCTAAAACCCGAGCTATTGCTGCAGTTTTTTGGATCAGAGCGACTTTACTATGTAAAGGTTGATTCAAAATTACGTGACAAGGAGAAAGATAGAATTTAAAGAGTTCACTTCATTGGTTTGATTCTATCATGTACCGGAAGAGCTGAGCAATAACGACGTATTCGCTCATCGGAAAGGGCTTCTTTAGTGCATTTGACGGACAAAGAGCTTCTGTTTATACGGCTGGTCGCCTGAGCTAAGGTAGCAGTCGTTATTGCGATATTTTTATGCTACTACGCGGTGGTTAAGTTTGCGGGAAATCGAGAATTAAGAAATTTTATAAATTGCAAGGAAGCAGGAGGTCATTTGCTTCTATACAGCATTACGACTGTGGATGTAATGCTGTTAAATTGCTTCCTAGTGGGGTGATCCTTACCGATCCGGTTCCATGAATGCCGAGTTTTTTTGCGGCTGTGTAGGATAGATCCATATCCCTGTTGCCGTGAAAAGGGCCTCTATCGTTGATGCGAACTATGACGCTACGATGATTCTTTAGATTGGTTACCTCAGCATAAGATAAAAGGGGCAGGGTTCTGTGCGCGGCAGTCATGGCGTACATGTTGTATCTTTCTCCGCTAGCGGTCTTTTTGCCATGAAATCCAGAGCCATACCACGATACGGTGCTTCGGTGATTGTTTCTTGCCGATTTCAAATGATGTCTGGATTTGTGGGATATTAGATGATGTCTGGAAGCTCCGCTGTGTCGTTCGGATGCTTCTGTGCATTGAATCGGGTTAGTGAAATAGCCGCAAATAATAATTGAAGATGCCAGTATGAGTTTATTCATGGAACATGCCTTTTTCATAATTAGTCTTAATGTGCCGGCTGTATAGTTACGGTCGGCGCAGATAATGATGTGTAGTTGTATTTCGTAATAAACTTCAAAGAAGCCGCTGTTTTAAATTCTGTTCTTGTAAAAACACACGGTACTACTGTGTTAATCTGGGTTTGATTCTAACCCGAGAAGTCTTAAGGTTAACTTAAGTGAGGGTTTAATGCGGCGGTTAATAGCACAGTTAAATCGAGTTTTGCGATACGATTGCTGCTATTAACAGATAAATTGGTTGGTGTTTTTGGGTTCTCTGATACGTGATACGCTATGGAGGCGGCTTATTTCTATGATTGCGGCGATTGCGACGGGGTTGCCTTTAATCTACAATAACCGGATTTTTACGGCAATTTTGCCGGAAAATAAAATTTCATGCAAAACTCTCCGGTGTGTCGCCCGTCTTAAATTTACCGGGATAATGGTAGATAAGCTGTGCAAATAAGCGCCACCAGCGAGTTCTATCGTTGGCTTGTGTTTTAGCAGTTGAGAAGATTGGTAAACCGATAATTCCATACGAAGTTTTAACTTAAATTCAGGAAGCGAAGGAAAAATATGTCCGGACTATTTTTGTCGTGCGATGGTTATCGCAATAAGGTTTTGGTGGAAAGTGATTTACTTGGCGGTGATAATTCATTTGAGCTATGTGTTGATGGTGAATTAGTTGATGTAATTGATTTCGCCAAGCAAAGCGGTGAGCCTGCTCTGTTAAATATCAACCAAATCTGTGATTCCGGGTTTAATTCAAAAAACGACTATTGGCAACCAACTGTCGAGTCTTCCGAAGGTTTTACACTCAGTGTTGACTTTGGTGAAAAGTGGGTGCTTCAGGATGGCCATACGGCTTATTTATTCCAGAGCGAAACGCATAACGATAGTATTGAGCTTGTATATCATGATCCTGTTATAGGTGAGCTGTTGCCTGTTAGTGCCGGTGAATACTACCAGGTCGGTGGGAGTTTTGGTTGTCATCGATGCGATGCCTCTTTAATCGTAGAGTTTTACGATTCTGATAAAAAAAAGCTGCAACAAAAAAAGATTGATATATTGCCTGTTATGCCCGGCGGGCAGTCTCTCGAAGACTACCTTAGCATAGCGGAGTGTATTCGCATTCCCCATCAGGCATCCTTTATCAGGTTGGCTTTGCTAAAGCTCCCGACAAATCCTGAGTTGGCACAAAATAGCAGCTTCTTTTTCTTTACCCGTTTGTTCTTTGTTCAGGTAGCCGCAAGTGATGTGCCATTCTCTGGATGGAGCGAATGCCCGATTGGGCTTAAAGAATGGGAAGTTTTGCGGAAAAACGGTCTTCAACAATACGTTAGCGTAAATTTTCAATTACCGGGCATTGTCTATGATGGTCTGACGCATACTATAGACATTATCGACCCAAAAATCGCTCAATCGATAGACGGTTCTCCGAAAAGGTTTACCAGCAAGGAAATTCACAAGGTGCTTTTTCCGGCTATAAAGAACGTGAGTCGTAGTCTCGAAGCTATATTTGATGACTATTATTATCAGTCGTCGCTGTCTGATATAAGTATTGATTTAATTGAACATTATAAAAAGATTGGCTGGAAAAAATTTATTTCGGCCACGCCTTATTTTGATATAGCGTGGTATCTGACAATCAATAAAGAGCTTATTAATAAAAACCTCGATCCTTTAACGCATTTTCTGACTATCGGCTGTAAGGAGTTACAGGACCCGCACCCCCTGTTTAACTTGAAGTGGTACTATGAAAAATATCTGGCGGAAGACGAGCCTACAGAACACCCATTCTTCCATTATTTAGACAAAGGTTGGAAAAAAGGCTTTAGCCCAAATCCGCTTTTCTGGCCGGAATGGTATACCAAAACGTATATTAAAGAGCTGTCCGGCAGCATAGATCCTTTTTATCATTATCTGGTCTACGGCTGGCGCTTGGGCTACGATCCTAATCCATTGTTTTCTATTAATTATTACACCAATAATTATCAGTCTAAAGAGGCGCTCAATCCGGATCCTTTATCCCATTATTTCCATGTCGGCTGGCGGAAAGAATACAATACGCATCAATTATTTGATGCGAAATATTTCCAGGAAAGCATGAATCGCAAGGTTGACGGGTTTAAGTATTCGCCTTTGCAATATTTGTTGGAAAACCCGGATTCACCAAGTTCTCATCCGTTGTTTGACGTTTCGTTTTATCGAGAACAGGTAAAAACTGAATTGACCGTACATCCGGTTGTTGACTATATAGCCAGAGGGCCGAATGGATCGATTGATCCGCACCCGCTTTTTTCAAAAAAATATTATTTCCAGCATGCCCCTGATATCCTGATTTATAATTTCGACCCGCTGATTCATTATTTAAATTCGGGTTACAAGGAAGGTCGTCATTTTCATCCGTTATTTAACCCGCATTTTTATAGTCAATTCCTTCCTGGAGAAAAGGAGTCGAATTTACAGAGCTCCTCCGGTACAAAAAAACTTGCTGGAGCAAAAGAACTGAATCCATTGATTCATTACCTTGCAAAAGGCTATGGGGAAGGCCTGCCCTGCCGATTTCCCGAGCAACCTGATCAGACGCCTAAGCCGCTACCCGGTAGCCGCAATGTTATCGAGATGCCTGTCGATAAGCTATTCGGTGGAAAGGAAATTAGCGATGAACAAGTTTTTGGCAAGATAGGCGTATTCGCGCACATTTTCTACCCGGATCTTGCCGAGGAAATGCTTAGTGCCACTAATAACATACCGGATACATGCACTATTTATATTTCTACCGATACGGCTATTAAGGCGAAGGAAATTGATGCAACCTGTCGGCAGGTTTCTAAACATCCTTTTGAAATCAGATTGCTGCCTAATCGTGGTCGCGACATCGCTCCCATGTTGGTCGGTTTTCGTGATCGCTTGCTGGAGGTGGATTATGCCGTACACATTCATTCTAAGAAATCCAAACATTATGCGCGCGAATTCGAATCCTGGAGGCGATATTTAATTAACGGCAACCTCGGCAGTAAAGAGCTTGTTCGGAATATACTCGGTCTTTTGGCTAATGAGAAAATCGGCGCCTATACGCCGGATCACTATGCACCGATCAGAAAGCTGATTCAATGGGGAGGTAATTTTAGTACGCTTGCTTCGATGCTGGGACTTTGCGGGCAACAACTGACTAAAGAACACTGTCTTGATTTTCCATCGGGATCAATGTTCTGGTTTAAACCCAAAGCATTGCAGCCGCTATTTGATCTCCATCTGCGTTTTTATCATTTCGATGCGGAAAAAGGCCAGGTTGACGGAACTTTGGCCCATGCTATTGAGAGAGGATTCTTTTACTTTGTTGAATGTGCCGGTTATGACTGGGTTGTGGGTCACCCTGTTGCTAACGGAAAAGCGCTTAATGCCGTTTCCCATCAACTAATTGGACAAACCAATCGATTTCTGCCTTGTAATAATGAGCAGGGTGAATTACGGCATTACTATCCGGAATGCACCAAGTTTTTTGTGCGCCCCAGCATCATCAAAAAACCGCGATTGAATTTGCTTATTCCGACTGTTGATACATCGGTCGGTTATGCAGGCGTTTCAACCGCGCTCGATGTTTTTCATGCGATTAGAGAAAAGCTCGGCGATAAATATGATGCGCGCATGATTGCAACAGATACCTCACCCAGCAATCAATATAACCCGCCCTTGGGTTATACCTTTATAGAGCCGCTTGACGGTGATATTGAAGATCAGGATGTGGTAATTGACGGCGCACAACGATTCCGCTTTCCGTTTTTTGTGCGTGAAAATGATATTTTTATGGCGACCGCGTGGTGGACGGCTCAAAATGCCCTGGATATTTTAAAGCAGCAGGAGCAGATTTTTTCAATTGACAGTCGAGCATTTGTCTATCTGATACAGGACTTTGAATGCGGATTTTATCCCTGGTCAACCAAATACGCCCTGGCGGATCAAACCTATCGTCATCCGGAAAAAACCATACCGGTTTTTAATACCGATATATTGTTTGAATTTTTTAAAGAGCATCATTATTACGACCAAGGTAATGTTCTGTATCCAGGCATTAACATGGATTACAAAAAAGCCATTAACCATAGTGCTGAAAAAGAAAAATTGGTTTTATTGTATGCCAGACCTCATGCGGAAAGAAATTGCCTGCCCTTTATAGATGTGTTGATTCAGGAAGTTATTAAAGCAAACCCTGAATTTTGGGCCGACTGGCGCTTTTTAGCCATAGGCGAAGATTTTAAAACCGATGTGCTTAAATCTTGTAAGCGCATCGAAGTATTAGGTCGGTTGACAATTGATGAGTATGCAATTCTTTCATCCAATGCTGCATTAGCGGTTTCGTTAATGGAATCGCCTCATCCCAGTTATCCGCCTCTTGAAATGGCTGAGGCAGGTGTTTTGGTTATCGCTAATAATTACGATCAAAAAGATCTTTCAGCGGCCCACGAAAATATTTTTACATTTTCAGCTTTTGATATTGATGATGTTGCAAAACAAATTAAATCCATCGCGGATATGTGGATGAAGGACAAGCAAATAGGTTGGAAAGGAAAGGCAAAAATTGATTGGTTTTTTGGCGGAAAGTCAAGTTTAGAAGATGTTGCAAACAGTGTTAGCGACATTATTAAAAAGTCCCTTGTACAAAAATAATGAATCAAATTATAATGTTCGGGCTTAATAATATTGTTTATCGAGTGATGGAGTTTAGTTTCAAGCTCCGGGATGTGCTCTTTTTTCTGATTGGTATTATGCCGGGCGATCCGATGAAAAGAGCCTATCAATCCCTTGAATTCACAAAATTATGTCTCATGCAATCTGACAGTGTTCCTTTTGTTTTCACTCAATACACTTTCGATGCGCCTTTTCGGGACGCCAACAGGGCTCCTTAGATGTCTGGCTTCCGGTCAGTTCACAACTAATTACCTAATTAAAAAACCATAAACTTCGGGTTTGTTTGTAAAGTGTTTTTTGATATTCCAATGGACGAACGCGAGAGTGTTTAATTTATGACGCAAAATAATATAGCCATCGAAAACAGAACAGGATTTGTGGTTTTTCGACCAAGCTTGCTGCAGCAGAGAATAACGGCTAAACACACTGTTGCCGTTGCCGGGTCCTCAAGAGGCGGAACATCAACTTTGGCTTATTTATTGGCAAGGTCTGATTTCCCCTTGGGAAATGTTGGTGATTTAAATTATGAAGATAAAGACATAGTAAAAGCCATCAATAATAAGCAAGTATTACGCAAGTTATTTATCGAGCGTAACAGGGATCATGATGTATGGGGATTTAAAGTACCTGAGGCGGGCTTTCACTTTGACTGGCTTGATATAGAACTGCGTAATCCTGTCTTTGTTTATGTTATGAGAAATCCCGCTTCAGTCGCGAGGTCCATTATCGCCAGAGATCCTATTTATGGAACTAACATAAGAGGTTTCGCGGATTCTCTTAATCATGCTTTCAGATACTACGCGCATTTTGCAGAAACACTTAAAAGATTGCAATCGCCGGTAATACTTGTTGAGTATGAAACTATTGCCCGTTCTCCGGTTGAGTTTTGTAAGGATTTTTACGCTTGTTTGGGTATTAATATTGCCGAATCAGAGGTTTTGGATATTGCAAAACAAATATCCGAGCCGGGATATAAAAACATTATCAATAAATAACCTTACCTGTTTTTAATCGACAGACTGTTTTTGTATTTTAATAAGTTTTCTGACGCTGAATAACTAGTAAAAGAGATTTATGTTAATACCGAAGCCAAACGTAATTCGATCATTGTAATTTTAATATGAAATTAACACTACATGCAGGTGCTGGAAAAACGGGTTCAACAGCTATTCAGGATTTCTTATCAAGAAATCATGATAATTTGAAAAAACAGGGTGTGTTGTATCCAAATCCAAAAGTAGGTGTAATTACTTCCGGTAATGGAGCTCTTATTTCAACAAACTTAAGAGCCAGCAACGATTTAAAAGCAAGAAGATTTATTGAAGTTCAGGTAAAAAAAGCTCAAGATCTTGGGCTTAAACATATTGTTTTATCATCCGAGTCATTTTCCGGGCTTAATAAAAGTTGCTTAAAAACTTTGAAGAGTTTGGTTGATGACAATTTTTCCGATATTAATTGTGTTATTTATGTAAGAAATCCGTTTGATTGGACCTATTCAGCGTGGATGCAACATCTAAAGCGTCATTTAGTAACTGTACCATTTGATAGCTATTATCCAAAACTCGCGCGAAAACATCTTCAAAGCGTATGCCGATTCCTTGATATTTTCAGCGATTCGAAAGTGATATCCTATGATGCCAATAAAAGAAATCTGATCGAGAACTTTTTACAATATGCCAATATAGCATCAGAAGGGCTTAATTTTACTGCCTCCCATTCAGTCGTTAATCGCTCTTTAACTGAAAAAGAAATCGAGTTTATGTTGGATGTCAATAAATTGATTACCAGTCCAAAATTGGGTGCTAAAATCTCGGATTTTTTAATACAAACTTACCCCGCCAGTGAAACTTCGGCATGCATTGATGAAAAAATAAGGCAGGATATTTTTAATGTTAATGAGTCTGAATTACTGATAATTAATCGGATTATCCAGGCGGGCGAAAAAATTTGTTGAGTTGTAGACTGATGCATATTTTCAATATTAGGAAAACCAACCGACATTGAAAATGCAAAGGATGATTAATTCAGACTGCGTAAAAACCTCAAGCGATATGCACACCTAATGTGTGAATAAAGCAATTTTCCAAATACTAAATATCTATTTTGAGCGCGAATTTATTTGTGTTCAGTCAATTGTCCATAAAGTCCGCTACGGCCTGGACGAATAATACAGTCTCCGCCGATAATCCGATCTATAAAACAAAAGGCTTCTTCAATAACTCTAACTAGTAAAATTATTGAAGAAGCCTCCTGCTTCCTGTGCTTTGCGTTACGACGGTACTGGTTTTTATCAGCGAAAATATGCGCCTTGTTAAACTGGCGAGCAAACTTGGCAACCGGGTTTTGCTGTGGGGTGGCATCTATTTTATGCGGATTTTTACGTTTTTTCATGGTTTAGCTCTTATAATATAAAAATTAGTAATATAGCACCTTTCAGAGTAGATAAAGCTTGTGAAATTCAAAAAAAATTTTGATGTGATTGTGGTGGGTGGCGGCCATGCGGGAACCGAAGCGGCATTGGCATCCGCGCGATGCGGCGCGAAGACCTTATTATTGACGCAAAATATCGATACCTTGGGTCAGATGAGTTGCAATCCCGCGATAGGCGGCATCGGCAAGTGCCATTTGGTCAAGGAAATCGATGCCCTGGGCGGGATTATGGCGAAAGCGATCGATCTGGGTGGTATTCAGTTTCGAATCCTGAATGCCAGCAAAGGCCCTGCGGTCAGGGCGACTCGCGCGCAAGCCGACCGTAAACTGTATAAGCAGGCGGTCAGGACGGCGCTAGAGAATCAGCCCAATCTGGCTTTATTTCAGCAAACTGTTGCCGATCTGATCATTGAAGGCACTCACGTCGTCGGTGTGAAAACGCAAATGGGCCTGGATTTTATGGCCAGAGCCGTAGTGTTGACGACCGGCACGTTTTTGGGCGGCAAGATTCATATCGGACTGGAAAATTATAGCGGCGGTCGTGCCGGTGATCCGGCTTCGATTGCCTTGGCGGATCGGTTGCGTGAACTACCGTTTCGCATCGACCGACTGAAAACCGGCACACC
>SXIP01000041.1 GCA_005772825.1 Methylococcaceae bacterium
GAAACACCGCCCATGGTCGGATCGGTCATAAATGAAATATAAGGGATGCCGGCCTCGGCCAGTTTGGTTAAAGCGGCGCTGGTTTTTGACATCTGGAACAAGGAATACAAAGACTCCTGCATACGTGCGCCGCCGCTGGAAGTGAACACAATAAACGGTACGCCCAATTCAAGACTCTTGTTGACGCCGCGAATAAAGCGTTCGCCGACGACCGAACCCATTGACCCGCCCATAAAGTTGAAGTCAAAGGCCGCAACGACAATATCCCGGCCCTTCAACTGGCCTTTCATGACAACCAGCGCATCATTTTCCTTGGTTTGCTTTTGCGCCTGAATGATGCGGTCTTTATATTTTTTGCTGTCTTTGAATTTTAACGGGTCGACCGGTTTGATGTTTTTGCCGATTTCTTCATGTCCGCCTTCATCCAAAAACAAATTCAGCCGCGCTCTGGCCGAAATGCGCATGTGGTGATCGCATTTTGGACAAACGCTGAAGTTTCTTTCCAATTCGATGTTATAGAGGATGGCATTACAGCTCGGACACTTGTTCCACAAACCTTCGGGCACGGTGTTCTTTTTAATGGAGCCTTCCGTCCTGATTGTTTTGGGAAGTAGTTTCTCAAACCAACTCATTGTTGTTCTCCGTGTTCGGATTTCTGGTTACTGTCCATAGCCTGACGCATAGCGGCTAATAACTTGCAAATTTCACTTTTGGCAAGCTCCGGGTTTTCCAGGTTTTCTTCAATCTTACTGATCAAGGCGCTGCCGATAACAACGCCATCGCCCAAATCGGCAACCGTGTTGGCTGTTTGCGCATCTTTGACGCCAAAACCGATAGCGACCGGAAGACGCGTATTCGCCCTTATTTGTTGCAGCTTGGTTTCAACATCCGAAGTATTCAAATGTCCGGCGCCGGTGACGCCTTTAAGGGAAACATAGTAAAGATAACCGCTTCCGGCGGCATCCATTTTCCTGATGCGCTCATCGCTGCTATTGGGAGCTAGCAGAAAAATAGGATCGATGCCGCGCGCCTTTAACAGGTCGCTGCATTCCTGACCTTCTTCAGGCGGTAAATCAACCGTTAAAACACCGTCGATATCGGCGCGTTGGGCCGCGTTGGCAAAATCTTCATAACCCATCGCTTCAATCGGGTTTAAATAACCCATGATTACCAGCGGAGTTTCTTGATCGGTTTTCCTGAATTCCGTGGCGATAGTCAATACCCGCCGTAAACTCATTTTATGCGCCAAAGCCCGTTCACTGGCGCGTTGAATAACGGGTCCGTCGGCCATGGGGTCGGAAAACGGTACGCCCAGTTCGATAATATCAACACCAGCTTCGACCATCGCATGCATCATCGGCACGGTAAAATTCGGACTTGGATCGCCTGCGGTAATAAACGGAATCAAGGCCTTACGACCGGCTTCGGCAAGCGCTTCGAATTTGGCAGCTAATCGACTCACAGTTCTATCCCCTCGCGTTTAGCCATGGTTTGCATATCTTTATCGCCGCGTCCGGACAGATTGACAATAATGATTTCGTCTTTTTTCATAGTAGGAGCCAGTTTCATCGTATAAGCCATGGCATGGGCGGATTCCAAAGCGGGAATAATGCCTTCCATGCGGGTTAGGGCATAAAATCCCTCCAGCGCTTCGTCATCGGTAATATTGACGTAAGTCGCCCGACCGGTATCTTTTAACCAGGCATGTTCAGGGCCTACACCCGGATAATCAAGGCCTGCCGAAATAGAATGGGTTTCGATGATTTCACCATCGTCGTCCGCCATCAGGTAAGTCCGATTGCCATGTAATACACCGGGACGACCGGCACACAACGGCGCCGAATGGCGACCAGTGGCGACACCGTCACCGGCGGCTTCAACACCGATCAATTTTACCGATTCATCTTCAATGAACGGATAAAACAAACCGATGGCATTGGAACCGCCGCCTACGCAGGCGACCAGCGCATCAGGCAAACGTCCGGTGGCTTCAATGCATTGTTGTTTGGCTTCACGGCCGATAATGGCCTGAAAATCCCTGACCATGGCAGGGTAGGGGTGCGGACCCGCAACGGTACCGATAATATAAAAGGTATTATCGACATTGGTCACCCAGTCCCTGAGCGCTTCGTTCAACGCATCTTTCAGAGTTTTAGAACCGGATTCGACGGCAACAACGGTCGCGCCCAGTAATTTCATGCGATACACATTCAACGACTGCCGGGCGACGTCTACAGCGCCCATATAAACCACGCACTCCAGGCCCAGTCTTGCGGCCACGGTTGCTGTTGCAACACCGTGCTGTCCTGCGCCGGTTTCAGCAATAATACGGGTTTTGCCCATGCGCTTGGCTAACAGCGCCTGTCCAACGGTATTATTAATTTTATGCGAGCCGGTGTGATTAAGGTCTTCACGCTTTAAATAAATCTGCGCGCCGCCCAGTTCGCGGCTCCAGCGCTCGGCATGATATAAAGGCGAGGGCCGTCCCACGTAATACTTTAAATCAGTATCGAGTTCTTCTATAAATTCGGGATCGTTCAAATACTGCTGATAGGCCGCATTCAACTGCTGAATAGGCGGTATTAACGTTTCTGCTACAAACATCCCGCCGTAAGGACCAAAATGCCCGCGATCATCGGGCATATTATATTTTTCTGTCATGTTTAACTCTGTCACCCTCATTAACCTGTTTTATAAATGCCGCCATTTCAGCGTGATTCTTGATACCTTTTTCTGTTTCTACACCGCTGCTGACATCCAGCGCATAAGGGCTGACTGATTGTATCGCCAGCTTTGCGTTTGATGCATCCAGGCCGCCCGCGAGCACTATAGGCAGGTTACAGTGTTCGGGAATTAACGCCCAGTCAAATTGACTGCCTGTGCCGCCTTTCGCGCCCGGATGATAAGCATCCAGCAACAATCCCACCGCATCATGATATTCGTGGGCCAAAGCAGGAACATCAATGTCCGCCTGCATTCTTGCCGCCTTAATATAACGTTTGCCGTAGCGTCTGCAAGCCTCGGCGGGTTCATCGCCATGAAATTGCAGGCAATCAACAGGAACCTGTTGCAAAACCTCACGAATACGTGATTCCTGCTCATCAACAAACAGGGCGACTACCGTGGTAAACGCCGGCAAGGCATTGACTATCCTGACAGCCTGCTCAATCTCAACATGTCTCGGACTGGGTGGATAAAAAACCAGCCCGATTGCGTCTACGCCGAGATTGGCGGCATAAACAGCATCTTCAACACGAGTAAAGCCGCAAATTTTAACGCGAGTTCGCATAAAGTGATATGAGAATTTAATGAAAAAACTAGCATACCATAAAATGGCTTTGTGAATGGATGGTAATAATCGACTTGTTTATTGTCGGTTTGAGGTGATGCTACAGACTAAAAATGGAAGAGATGAGGCCCTTGAATGTTTTATTCAGGGAAACTTCGTTCCTCCTCATTCGGCGGAGTGCCCGGCGTGTTAATACGGGCGACCATCTTTATGCGTCAAGGCCCACACGCCATTTGCCAATTGCATGGCTTTAAGATCGTCATTGGGATATTCGACCTCATCGCCTTCACTGCGGTCGCCGATTTCCAAGTAAATGGCCGGTTCACTGGAACGATTCACCAGTTGATGCGCGATGTTTGTTCCCGCCTTGAATCCCATGCACTCTCCCGTCTCGAGCACATATTCCTGTTCGCCCAGTATGAGAGTAAGCGCACCGTGCAGCACATAAATGAACTCATCCTGCTTCGAATGATGGTGGAGGAGAGCGGAAACAGAGCCGGGCGCAAGTTCGGTCAGATTGACGCCAAAATTGGACAGGCCAAAATGATCGCCCAGTTTACGTTTTGTTCTGCCTTCCACAAGCGCGGCAAAAGGCGGCGGGTAAATTGTTTTCTTGACGGGAGGCGCGATGCTTTCCGCCGGTACAGGTTTTGGTGTCATGCCGATTTCTCCGGGGGTTATGATTCCGCGCTCATGGAGCGTAATGCGCGTAGGCCCTGATTACTTTGTTGTCAGGACCAAAATGAAACACTTCGGCGGCCATGCCTCTTGCGCCTTGGTAATAAAGCGTGATGCTGTTGACGCCGATGAGCGTTGTAATGAGTTCGAATCGAAGCTCGGGAATAAGCGTCAGCGCCTTCTCCCAATACGCTCCGACAGCTTCCTTGCCTTTGAGTGTTCCAGACGGTTCGCCGGCCACTTGAATAATGAAGGGCGAGGACATTTCAAAGTTATCCGAATAATGCGAGAGTATGCGGCTCAGGTCATGCCTGTTCCATGAATCAATCCACTCTTGCGCGAAATGGTCTGCGAAATTCTTGTCAATCATTGTGATGCTTCTTTGTTCTTGACGTTAGGGTAACGGGCGCGCGGAGCTTAAATAATGAAACTTCAAGGCCGCTCGGCGGCGCGTCCATTTGACCGACTTGTTGGGCTTGATAGTAACCGCTAAGACTAAGCACAGCTAAAGAAAAATGATAAATTTCAGCTAGATATGTGCTTGAACTATTAGCCCATTTTAATATTAATGTAGTTATCCTGACTCTCAACTCTTTTAAACCATTTCTTGATTCTACTGTACCTGGACAAGTCAAAATTGCCTTCTTCTGCAACATGTGTATAAGCGTACAACGCAATATCAGCGATGCTGTATTGGTTGGCAACAAAAAAATTATTGCCGTCCAAATGTTGTTCCATTACATCAAGAGCCGCATACCCCGCTTTCATTTTGCCGATAAGCTGGTCTTTATATTCATTTTCAGCTTTAAGTATTGAAACCCAATAGCGTGATGTTGCGATATTGGGTTCATGGCTATATTGTTCGAAGAACATCCACGGCAAAACTTGCGCCTGTTCATAATGATCGGTAGGCAAAAAGCGAGTGTTTGAAGCCAAATACCATAGGATGGCATTGGATTCGGCAAGATACTTGCCGTCATGACACAAGACAGGCGTTCGACCGTTAGGGTTGATTTTAAGGAATTCGGGAGTGCGAGGCTCTTTATTTAGAATATCAACATTGACCCGTTCGTACTCGATGCCTAATTGATTGAGCAACAGACGAATTTTGTAGCAATTACCTGATGGCAAAAAATCGTAAAGTTTGTACATGTTTCCGGTTTTCCTTGAATGTCCAACGGAACCAAATTAGGCGATATCGGGGACCGTGGGTGATGTTGAAGGCATGGAGGTTACTCATGACATCCACGGTTATCTCAGAGCCCTTGATTTAAGTGAGACCAAATTGAGTGAAACCAACGCGAACGATGCCAATGGATTTGAGCAAGGGTTGTTATCGGTGGCTTCGGTGCATTGGGATGTTGGGCAACGGTAAAGCTGTTGCCCAACTGGCTTGCCCTGAGCCCACAATATCAATCCTTCAGTATACGAAATCATCAGTGCCAAAATTGTTAGAACCATATTCCACTTGATAATCAGAGTTCATGCAGCTAGCCAATTGCTGAGCTTCTTTTTCCGTTTTAAAAAATCCCGCTAAATCCCAAGGGTCGCGTCTTAAAACAGCCCAGCCTTTTCTCCATCTAGGGTTTAAAATATCCAAAGTTGGTACAAATTCCTTAAAAAAGGGTATAAGCCCAAAACATGTTGCCCAGCCGACACCTGGTAAACCATTATCTGGAGATAATGAACGACTAACAATTCCAACTACTTCGCCAGATGAATTGAACACTGGGCCTCCGCTCATTCCCGAAGGCCAATTGCACTCGACTTCAAAAACAGGCGTAGGATTTGACATGTCTCTTCCTTGAGGGTGTATCGCTGTGATATGCCCATAAGCGCCATACATTCCTTCACTTAATAAGATTTTCTGGGAATGTTTATCTAATTGTTGACATTCAAGTTCAGGAAAACCAATTGCCAAAACTATGTCTCCGATTGATGGATGCCAGCCAGATCCTCTAACTGGAACAAAGTGAGGTTGAGGCATTCTTTGGGGTTCAGGCCGGATTATAGCTGTCATTACAGCTAAATCCGCAGAATTCTCTGGTTCAGTTCTTCCTCGTAGGCTAGCTAAGGGATTGTTTTTTTCTCGCATGGCCGAAACTATATAATTTACTGAAGCAAATGCTTCTTGAGGAAGATTGATTGTGCCAATAATTAATCCAGCTCCAAGGAACAGAATAGGATGATCACCATTTGAACTATGTGAAATTTCAGTCCAAGTTGATGCGGACTTTGGATGTTCGCGTGCAAATTCAATTACGTGATCGGCGGTTAGGAACGTACCCCATCCATCAACATGAAAAGCAGTACCCATTCCATATATTTCACCGTTAACATCACGTCTAAATACTGGGACTATAGCTTTTCTAATCCCAAAAGGGTCTTGGATAAGAAATGGTTCAAAGGGTGTTTTCTCTGATATGGGTTTAAAATACATAGGTTACGTGATGTTCGACTTTTAAGCCTCAACCAAAGCGTCGAAATGCAAAGGCGGATTACCCAAAAGTTTGTTCAAAAAAACGCCCAGGGTGTGGGCCAGTAATTTGCGAATAAAGCGGTTGGTTAAATGCCAAAGGTCACGTGCATGAACCCTTTCAACATGAAAGCGCTCAGCCAGCTGTCCAATAACGGTTTCGACCAATCGCCTGACCCTCATCAGCCGTTTAACAGCCGCCTTCGGGCGCGGGTCTGTCATGTTCTTTCGCAAAGGTGTTTGTAAATCAATTTGTTGCTGTGCCAACTCGGCCTTTAAAAAGGGCCGAATGAAGCCCTTGTCACCGATGAGTAAACCCTTCAAGCCATCGGTCATGTCTTGAAGCACGTCACGCTCGTCAATAGTAGCGGCAGCAAAGGTATAGCCACAAATGACGCCTTCATCAGTCACCACCACATGGCCTTCAAAGCCGTAGTATTTTTCGTCCTTTGCGGCACAATAGCC
>SXIP01000042.1 GCA_005772825.1 Methylococcaceae bacterium
CCAGCAACATGTTGAGGGCGAAATTCTGCTCCCGATTCCTGGCCGTGATGCCCCAGATATTGTTGTGTTTTGATCGGTAATCTTTTGCCAGTTCCAATACCGCGACGTGGCCGACGCACGACCTGACAATAGCTTCAAATTTTGAGCCTTGTATATACAAATACTGGTTGGGATACCATTCAGAGATTAGGGGATCTTCCAGCTTGTAAAACGTCCGGCCTTTTTCCTGCCAGGATTCCATTTTGTTGCCGTGTATTTCCCAAAAATCGGTGTACAACGCGGTGGTGCCGCTGTACAGCAAATCAATATCGTCCAGCACCTGGTCATTATGATAATCTTCAGCGGCCAGGTCCAAAGTCGCCGCCTTGATGCGCATGTTAATATCTTTGGATACCAGGATAACCTTGATACTCGGAAACTTTTTAGTGAGAGCCAGGACAATACCGAGTATTGAGTTATCGGCAATACTACCCGGCAAACTTGCCGGCAACAGAGATGTCATCGCGCTGGTTTGAAAGTATAAGCGCCCGGATCCGAAGCCTTTGGCGGCATCGACATTGGAAATATGTTCTATGCGCGATAACAGCAAGCCGTCATTGAGGCTTTTATGGCTGGTATCGCGGATTAATTCATCGAGAAAGCGGCTGACCTGTCGAACATTGCGGGCAACTTCGGTCAGACCTTTTTTGGCATGATCGAGCTCTTCAAGAACGATCATGGGAATAAAAATATCATGTTCCTGAAAGCGGAAAATGGCCGCAGGATCATGCATCAATACATTGGTATCTAAAACAAACAGCTTTTTATCGGGCGTTGTCTGGATATTCACAGCTTTTTTCATGCGAGTCCTTTAGAGGCCGGTTCATTTAACGCTTGAAGAATTTCTTCACAATGATTTTTTACTTTTACCTTGCGCCATTCGCGAACCAATACGCCGTCAGGATCAATCAGGAAAGTGCTGCGTTCTATGCCTTGCACCTGCTTGCCGTACATATTTTTCATTTTTATTACATCGAATAAGCGGCAAAGTTTTTCATCCGCATCTGACAACAAGTCGAAAGGGAATGCCTGTTTGCATTTAAAGCCTTCGTGGACGCGGACCGTATCGCGGGATACGCCTAATATGACGGCATTCAGTGCGGTAAATTTTTCGATATTGTCGCGAAAAGCCTGGCCTTCCTGTGTGCAGCCGGGCGTGTTGTCTTTCGGGTAGAAATAAAGCACGACATATTTACCGCGATAATCCCTTAGATTAACGCTTTTATCGCCGGTAGAAAGCGCCTCAAAATCAGGCACAGGGCTGCCAAGACTGATCGATGTCATTAGGAATCCTATCGTTTTATCGGTTCAAGAATTGCGTCTATGTTTAACTGATCGCAGAAATCCAGGAATTCCTCGCGCAGTGACAACAAATGCAATTGCGGTGGAATCAGAATAATAAATTTGGTTGAGAAAACCAAGGTTTGAATATAGGGGGCTTGGTAGGAACTGCCGGATATTTCCTCAATATCGATCTCCCTGTCAAATAGAAAAGTGGTGATCGATTCTATGATATTTTCTTTGTCCAGTGATATTGTTTCTAGTGAATAGGGCACGCTATCCGATTTTTTTTCTTTTTGATCCGGTCGTAAGGTATGGATTTTGATTTCCATTCGTTTCTGGATAACGTCTAATGTATTCTCAAATTTGGCAATTTGATTCCAGTTACCTTGAATAAGCAAGTATGCGCCGGTAGACTGGCCAAGACGTGATGATCGTATCTCTACAATATTGCATTTACAATCGCGTACAGCGGGTAAAATTTCTGCAATAAAATTAATCTGATTGTTACCTAAGGCGGTGATGGCTAGTTGCATGTCGTTTTTTAATGTTTTTTTTTGAAAGTTTAGCATCAAATTAAGTGAAACTTTGCGAACATTAGGTTTTAATTAATGCTTACATTCAATTTGCAAGTTTAATCATTGTACACTCCATTCAATTTTACAGTTATCTTACACCTCATCAATAAGCGCGAATATGACAGATTCCACATTTAAAAAATCAAAACACAGGAGAAACAGTTTCGATAGTGAATTCAATGCACAGGAAGATTTTCTTTTGGCTGATTTAAAGGTCATTCCTGACGATACGAATCTGACCATCGCCCCTCTGGAACATTTACTGGATGAAGAGGACGCCATTGACCGATTGCTGGTTAATACCGGCTTCGATACCGCTAACGAATCAATGCGGGTGGATGAAAAATTTGACGGCTTTGCTGCCGATGCTTTAAGCCTGATAAACGAGGTTGCAGGTTTTGAAGAATTAACCGGGCAACAGGCTAATGATCAGGCTTTCGTCGTAGAACCTGTCGTCGAATCTACCCGGCAAACAGACGTCGCAGCTATTCCCGACACAAACTTTCAGATAGATGAATTTATCAGCGATTATTTCGACAAGCGCTCCCATGTGGAGGTATTTGAACCGCAAGTTACGCTGGATTCGGAAATTGAGGTAACAGCGCTTGAGATTGACGATTTAATCGAACCCCGATTGAAAGTTGAACCCCTTGTCGAAGAGTTGCAGGTTTTTGAACCCGGCATCGTACCGGATTCCGACATTGAGGTAATACCGCTTGAGACTGACGATTTAATCGAACCCCGATTGAAAATTGAACCCTTTGTTGAAGAGTTGGAGGTTTTTGAATCCGAGATTGCGCCGGATTCCGACATTGAGGTAATACCGCTTGAGACTGACGATTTAATCGAACCCCGATTGAAAATTGAACCGCTTATCGAAGAGCTGGAAGGAGCAGAAAGTTCTGTGCTCAACTCAGTCGTCCCTACGATCGACATATCATCCTCTGAACCAGAGGCTATAACGAAACCGGATGCGGGTTTTCAGATTGATGATTTTATTAGTAATTATTACGACAAACGCCCAAACGTAGAGAGTCTTCATGCTGAACCCTCGCCGGAGCCGAAAGCAGATGATTTATCCGACATAACTACGCGTGCTGGAACTAATACCGCGCCTGTGGAACAGGAAGCCGATAGCGGCAAAACCATTGCCGAAACCATGACCGAGCGGTTTTCAGGCGGAGCGGCTGTGTTTAACGCCGGAAGGGATATATTAAATAAACTCAAACCGGCACAAGAAGAGAGCGCTGTTAACTCAACAGGAACCAAAGCTGTATTTGTTCCCCCTGACCTTCTCACGGAGGTAGAGAAAACCAATTCCACTGTCTATACCAAACAATTAAAAGAGCGCCTCAAAAAAACTGAAAAAACAACCCTTATTACCTATGCGGCGTTGGCTGTCGGGGTCGCGGCGTTAATATCGATAACCGTTTTGGGCATAATGATTTATGACATGAAGACTGAAGTTGCAAAATTATCCGTGCTGCTTGAAATCATTAAAGACGATGTCGAAGCCCATGCGGTGAAAACGTCCGAGGCCAAGTAGCGATGCGATAAATCGCGTCATGATTGCTAAAATGACAGATAGGATTTATGAGAAAGCAAAAACTTGTTGTTGCCATATCATCCAGGGCTTTATTTAATCTGGACGAGTCACACGCCATCTTTGAAACACAAGGCAAGGAAGCTTTCTGTCGTTACCAGATAGACCACGAAGATGAAATTCTGGCGCCCGGTTACGGCTTTTCGCTGGTTAAAAAATTCCTGTCCATCAATGAAAGCTGCCCGGATGATCCCATGGTTGAAATCATCCTGTTATCGCAAAACAGCGCCGATACCGGCCTGCGGATATTTAATTCCATAGCTCATCACGGCCTCGCGATCACTCGCGCGGCATTTACGAGCGGCGCATCGCCTTACTGCTATATTGCCGCATTCGGCGCGCATCTGTTCTTATCGACCAATGCGGACGATGTCAGGAAAACGCTGGATGCGGGCTTTGCAGCAGCGACTATTCTGTCCGGCTCGTCCCTGACCACGCAGTCCCATCAACTGCGCATTGCCTTTGATGGTGATTCGGTATTGTTTTCGGATGAATCGGAACGAATTTTTCAGCAGCAGGGGCTTGCAAAGTTTGCTGAAAATGAGCGTAAAGAAGCCAAGAACCCATTACCGGGAGGACCTTTCAAGGATTTTCTCGGCGCACTGCATTTTATTCAGACCCAATTCGATACGGCGTCCTCACCTATCAGAACCGCATTAGTGACGGCGCGTTCAGCCCCGGCCCACGAACGCGTGGTCAGGACATTACGAGCCTGGGGCATTCGTATCGATGAGGCACTGTTTTTAGGCGGGATGCCGAAAGGTGCTTTTTTGCAAGCCTTTGGCGCGGATATATTCTTTGATGATCAAACCGGGCATTGCGAATCCGCCGCCAAACACGTTGCAGCGGCGCATGTCCCGCACGGCATCAGCAACCCCAAAGCGCCACAAGATTGATCTTATGGCACCATTTTTATTCGTTCAACAGTTGGAGTATGCGCGCTTCCAGTTCCGGGTAAGCGCCGAATGCACATTCTCTCAATATGCCCTGCTTATCAACCAGAATATGCGAAGGTGTACCCTGCAAATCGTAGCCTTCAAAGGTTTCCGCATGGTAGGTCAGTGACTGGAAATAGTTTTGCGCCTGCCGACGGATTTGTTGCTGATAAGAGTGGGCTTGTT
This sequence comes from Methylococcaceae bacterium, assembly GCA_005772825.1. Taxonomy (GTDB): domain Bacteria; phylum Pseudomonadota; class Gammaproteobacteria; order Methylococcales; family Methylomonadaceae; genus SXIP01. The sequence goes on from SXIP01000042.1 coordinate 4,623, forward strand.
GCTCGAAGTTGGGGATACGCGCCTTGATAAAGGCCGTGATTTCATCATCGCTCATGTCTTGTTCACGCTTGTTTAAACGATCCATAGCCACAGGAAAGGGAATCCGGTGCGGCCATCGGCCACCTGCCAAATTCCCTTGTAAGCTTAACAAGCGTTGTGTTTCACCGATGACTTCACTGTTTTCAACCAGCCTGATTAAATTTGCCAGATTGTTTTTATCAAAGTCTTCAAACGCCGTCGCGACACCTATGACCGCTAAACCGCTATTCGAGTAGCGCTGGTACAGATCGATGGCTTGCGGCAAGGAATATAAAAAACAACCCGGACAGTTCACCTGAAACACTTCAATCAGCACGACTTTACCCGCTAATTGCCCAAGCGTACAAGGCTCGCCCTGAACCCAATCCGATACCGATAACAACGGAGCTTTTTCGCCTATTCGTGCTTTCATAACAATGTTTCAGGTGATAAATCTAACTGACTTTTACAAACAGCCTTTCATTGCCACGCCAATATCGGTTGGTGAATTGACAACTTCAATGCCCGCGGCCTTCAATGCAGCCACTTTGCCCTCGGCCGTACCTTTGCCGCCGGTGACGATGGCGCCGGCATGGCCCATGCGTTTTCCCGACGGCGCAGTGAGCCCTGCGATATAAGCAACCACCGGTTTGGTGACATGAGCCTTGATATAGGCTGCCGCATCTTCTTCCTCGCCGCCGCCGATTTCACCGACCATGACGATACCTTTGGTCTGATCATCCGCCTGAAAACGGCTCAATACATCGACAAAGTTCATACCGTGAATCGGGTCGCCGCCGATGCCGACACAGGTACTTTGTCCCAAGCCTTGTTGTGTGGTTTGATGGACCGATTCGTAAGTCAAGGTGCCGGAACGGGAGACAATGCCGATGGAGCCGGGCAAGTGAATTTTAGCGGGCATGATACCGATCTTGCATTC
>SXIP01000043.1 GCA_005772825.1 Methylococcaceae bacterium
GTCGATACTCGGCCTGACCATTGATTACGGTCCCTACGGCTGGCTGGAAAATTACGATCCGAACTGGACCCCCAATACCACCGATGCGTCGGATCGCCGTTACCGTTTCGGCCACCAGCCGCAAATCGCCTTTTGGAATCTGGGGCAATTGGGCAATGCCATCTATCCGTTAATTGAACAGGTCGAACCGTTGCAACAGGCAATGAATGTCTATACGGAAACATTTGAACGGGAATGGCAAAACATGATGGCTGCCAAACTGGGCCTGAATACCTTTGATGCGGCCGCTGACGATGAGCTGATAACCGAACTGTTGATTATTTTGCAGTTGGTTGAGACCGACATGACGATTTTTTATCGCCGCTTGGCCGATGTGGCGATCGATGTTGAGCTCAGTAACGAGGTTCTGATGACGCCGCTGCTGGACGCTTATTATGTGCCGGAACAACTCACCGCCGATTACAAGGATCGGTTAGGCGCGTGGCTCAGGTCTTATATCCGGCGCATTCAAAAAGACGGCGTACCCGATGCAACACGACGGGCGGCAATGAATGCCGTCAATCCCAAATACGTACTGAGAAACTACCTGGCCCAGCTTGCGATAGACAAGGCGGAGCAGGGCGATTTTACGATGGTTAATGACTTGCTGGAATTATTGCGCCATCCCTATGACGAACAACCCGGCAAGGACGCGTTTGCGGAAAAACGACCCGACTGGGCGCGGCAACGCGCCGGGTGTTCGATGTTGTCATGCAGTTCTTGACGGCAAGGCGCATCAATCCCCATTAGCTTGCATCGTTTCCAGCTGATCGATGCAGACGGATTCGTTTGAAAAAACGATGTACTCGCTTTTAGTGCTGACCGTACAGGTAAAGGCGTCGGTATTGCCGTCAAAGCCGGCGCTTTTTTCGAATTTACAATGTTTGAATTTAGCCATTAACTTATCCGTCATCTTTACGCAGGTTGCCGTTTCAGGATTCAACCAATCAAAACCATAGTTGTCTTGAGTCGGTTTTATTCCTTCGGCGGCGTAAGTCATCGCGCCCTGGAGCAGCAGTATTATCGTTAGGATTTTTATGGTTTGGTTTTTCATGAGGCCTCCAAGTAGTATGCTATCCTCAGGTAGAGGGTCACTGCCGTTAAGTTAAGCGCAATCTTTTTATTTTCTACGATGCTTTACCTTTCTGCCTCCGCGCTTTTTTCTTGGCATCTTTCTCAGCGCGAATAATGACCAATTCGGCGAGTTCCTGCTCCATCATCGCGGGCGTTTCCAGGCTGATGCGGCCCAGTTTGCCGGTGCGCAGTTCCGATAACAGGATTTTGGCGACTTTATCCATCTCGATATGTCCGCCGGCACGCAGGCAGCCGCGCTGCTTGCCGATGATTTTCATCAGGTCTTCGGCGCTGTCCGGTAATTGTTCCAAGGCAAAACGTGTCTTGACCAGATCGGGATAGTTTTGCAGACAGTAATCGGCGGCGAAATCGGCAATGTCTTCATGATCGATCGCAGTGTCCCTGATCGCGCCGGTTGTCGCCAAGCGGTAACCGCTGTTCCGGTTTTCGACATTGGGCCAGAGCAATCCGGGCGTGTCCAGCAAGATGATGTTATTGCCTATCGCTATGCGTTGCTGCATTTTGGTGATGGCCGGTTCGTTACCGGTTTTGGCGATCATTCTTCCCGCCAGTATATTGATGAGCGTGGATTTGCCGACATTGGGAATACCCATAATCAAGGTATGTATAAGCTTGTCATCCGGCCCTTTGACGGGCAGCATCTTGTGACAGAGTTCGGTTATCTGGCGTATTCTTTCCGGGTGTTCGATAGTGACCGCCAGGGTTTTTACGCCTTGCTCCTGTTCCAGGTAAGTTTGCCATTGCGCGGTCAATTCAGGATCGGCAAGGTCGCTTTTGCTGAGTATCTTGATGCATGGCTTGTCGCCGCGCAGCGTTGCCAACATCGGGTTTTGGCTGCTGAATGGAATGCGCGCATCCAGAATTTCAATAATGAGATCCACCTGGGGCAGCGTTGCCTTGATCTCTTTACTGGCCTTGTTCATGTGACCGGGGTACCACTGTATAAGCATGATATTGTAAGTAATATAGTTTGTAGGGCGTAAAATACGATTTATTAACCGACAAGATAGCAGATTGCCGACTGATGACGCAGGAAAAAATTTAAGATTATGAAAGAGATAACCGTAACAAGCAGTTTTTACGCCTATCTATCCCGGCTTAGATGGATTAAACGCTGGGGCCTGAAACGCAACGCCCATGAAGAGAACGTCATGGAGCACAGTTGGGAAGTGTCTGTCATTGCCCATACGCTGGCGCTGATTAAAAACCGTTATTATAACGGCACGGTCGATGCTAATGCAGTGGCGACTGCCGCGTTGTATCACGACATTACCGAAGTCATTACCGGCGATTTGCCGACGCCGATCAAATATCACTCGCAGGAAATCAGCAGTGCTTACAAGCAGATTGAAAAACAGGCGGAAATAGAGTTGCTGGCGCTGTTGCCGACCGAGCTGCGCGCCGATTTTCAGGCCTTGATCCAGCACGACAAGATGCCGGAAGCGCATGTGCAACTCATCAAGGCCGCCGATAAAATCTCGGCCTATCTTAAATGCCAGGCGGAATTAAAAGCCGGCAATACCGAATTTGAAACCGCCGCCGAGCAACTGGCGTTAAAAATCAGCGAATCCGAGCAACCTGAAGTCATCTTTTTTATGCAGGTTTTTGCGCCCAGCTGCGGGCTGACGTTGGATGGGTTAATGAAGACTTATTAAGAATAAGGCGAAAGACGAAAGGGAGGACTGTTTAATGACAGGTTTTTTCGCCTTTCGCCTTTATAGATAAAACTAAAGTAAAATGGCCGTTTTTTTAAACCCCAGTCCATAAAAAACAGACCATCTTATCGTTCCCACGCTCCGGCGTGGGAATGCAGGCACCAACGCTCCAGCGTTATGTAACATTAAAAATAACAATGACTTAGTCAATTTTATATTTCGCGACGCTGGAGCGTCTATCACGGCATTCCTACGCCGGAGCGTGGGAACGATAAAATTTCGTACATCTGAGCAATCACAATAAAACTAAAGTAAAATGACCAACTTTTAAAATTTCATTCCATAAAAAACAGACCATGAAGCATTATAAAATAGCCGTGTTAGCCGGTGACGGCATCGGCCCGGAAATTACCCGTGAAGCCGTCAAAGTCCTTAAGCTCATTGAAGAGCGCAACGATGTCTCTTTTGAGCTGCTGCCGGCGGCTTTCGGTGCATGCGCCTATTTTGAGTTTGGCGACGCCTTTCCGCAATCTACGATCGATATTTGCGATAGCGCCGACGCTATTCTTAAAGGCCCGATAGGCCTGAGCCATGAAGAATCCAAAAAGATTCCTATCGATAAGCAGCCTGAACGCGGCGCACTGTTGCCGATGCGTCGCCGCTACAATACCTATGCAAACTTCCGTCCGGTTTCCCTGCCCAAGGCGTTGGCGCATTTTTCGCCGCTGAAACCAGAAATCATCGGAGAAGGCATCGACATTATCATGGTTCGGGAACTGGTCGGCGGTCTCTATTTCGGCAGCAAGGAAACCGGCGTTAACGAGCAGGGTTTGCGTTATGTCAAGGAGACGCTGGAATATGATGAAAAACAGATCCGTCAGATTTTGCATCAGGCGTTCAAACTGGCGATGAAGCGCAAGAAAGTGCTGCACAACATTCATAAAAGCAACGTACTTAAATCCAGCGTGCTCTGGAACGAGATACTGGATGAAGTTGCCAAAGAATATCCTGAAGTGGAAGTACTCCATCAACTGGTGGATTCCGCCGCGACCAATCTCTGTCTGAAACCGACCCAATTCGATGTCATGGTCATGGAAAACATGTTCGGCGACATTCTCAGCGATCAGGGCGGCGGTATCCTGGGTTCACTGGGCTTGATGCCTTCGGCGTGTCTCGGTGATGAAAAAGCCTATTACGAACCCTCGCACGGTTCAGCGCCTGACATCGCCGGGAAAAATATTGCCAATCCGTACTCGATGATAGGCTCGGTTGCGATGATGTTGGAAAACAGCTTCGATATGGCCGAAGAAGCCAAGAATGTCTGGGCGGCCATGCAGGGCGTGTTTGCCGACGGCTACTCAACCGCCGATCTTTCCAAACCCGGCAGCGGCGTGAAAATGATCAGCACCGTTGAATTCGGCGATAAAGTGGTGGAAAAGCTCAGACAAATGCCAAAAGTGTAGTGAGCTAAAGCATTAGTTTCAAAGGTTAAGGGCGGAGTGAGTACTTCGCCCTTTTTTGTTTTCAAGGTACGGGAATTGATTATTCCCGGAATTCAGCATCAAAACAGCGTTACGTTTTCAGCTTGTGGACCCTTGATACCCTGGGTAATCTCAAATTTTACTTTTTGTCCTTCAGTCAATAATTTGAGCCCGGACCGCTTAAGGCTGCTGTAATGGACGAAAACATCCGGCCCCGCTTCCTGCGCAATGAAGCCGAAACCTTTATTAATGTTAAACCATTTAACGGTACCGGCATTAGTTGTTGTTGACATAATTACATACTCCTTAAAAACAGAATCGTCAGCTTGTTCAGTGGCGCGATAAAATGCTTATTGGTTTGGCAAGAAAGTGGGAAGATGTTGGCGAATATCGGCGGCACTTTGCGCGGTGAGGTTTTTATCCAGTTCGAAACAAACCAGTTTTTTAAGCCGTTCCGGCAACTGGTTGCGCAGCAAGCCGAGAAAAGACGGTTCTGCAATAATCAATAGTTGTTCAAATTTATTGGCGTTACGCGCTTCCTCCAGATAGCAACCGACGTGATGAGCAAAAGTCTCGGCTTCATGTTTTTTCGGGTCGGTAGGTTGCTCAAAAGTATGCCCTCCTGCGCCAGCGCTTTTAATCTTTCCGGGCAGGTCGGAAGTCATTTCCCGGTCATGCAGACGACCCTCGGTATGAACGAGGTCATCGATTTCCTGTAAAGGCGAGGAGGGCGTGTCTGCGCTGAAAATACGTACACGAGTATTATCGGCAACGAGTATCCATGTTAATTTCATAGTTATGTTCCTCTATAGTGAAGTGAATTTTTAAATAAAATGCCCGGCAAGCTAGCTTCAATTAAAACGAAGTTTGCGTCCAAGCGTACCAACATGATTTTTATTTTTTTTTAGATATTTCCGGTTTTTATTTGCGCGCGAAGACTTTCAAGTTCTTCCATCAGGTCAAGCGCCAGGGCAATTCCAGCCAGATTAATTCCCAGGTCTCGTTGCAACCGCAAGGCGGAGCGGACTCGCACCAGGCTTGCGCCTGAAAAGCGCCAATGACGCATCTCCTCCCCAGAGGGCTCAATAATACTTTCTTCAACCAGGCTGATGACCCAGTCTGCATGAGTGCCGCAAGCGCGGCACAGTTGACCTAGCGTCAGGCTGTCGTCTTCTATTACGGTGCCGGTGTGTACGAATAAGAGTTCGTTGGATTTCATCGGTTTATACCCCCAGCCCCTGACGCGGGTTAAAATCAAGTTCTTCCTGCATTTTTTGGTAAATCGCCTTGGCTTTGTCGGTGTTTGCAGGCGGCAGTGCAATTTGTAGGACCACGTAGAAATCACCCGGTGTTTTGCCCGGCAGGCCGCGACCGGTTAAGCGCAGTTTGCCGCCTTGCCTGGAATTGGGTGGTATTTTCAGGTCAACGTTGCCTTCCGGTGTCGGTACTTTGATCTTGGCGCCCAAAGCGGTTTCCCAGGGCGTGACGGGCAGGTCCAGGTAGATATCCGCCTCGGAAACCCGGTAAAGCGGGTGATTGTTAAACGCTATTTCCAGAAACAGGTCGCCTGCCTGGCCTTTACCGAAACCGGGGCTGCCCTGGCCCGCCAGTTTGATATGCTGCCCCGGCCTGATGCCTTTGGGAATTTTGATATTCAGGGAGCGATGCTTGACCTGAACCTGACCTTGGGCATTCATTTCAGGTGTGCTCAGCGAGATATTGCGGGTTGCTCCATGAAAGCTGTCTTCCAGGTCGATATGGATTTTTGCGTGACTGTCCTGTCCGCGGGCATGGAAATCGTATTGTCCCTTGCCGGCAGAACCGGATGCCGCGTGTCCAAACAATTGTTCAAAAAAATCACTGAACGCACCGGCATCGCCGCCGGTAAAACCGCCGCCGCGGAATTCAAAACCTTCATTCCAATTCGGAGGCGGTCTGAAATCCTGGCCGGCTTTCCAGTTGGCGCCCAGTTGATCATAAGCGGCTCGCTTTTCAGGGTCCTTGAGCACCTCATAAGCTTCACCCAATTCCTTGAATTTGGCTTCGGCATCCGCTTCCTTGCTGACGTCGGGATGGAACTTACGGGCCAGTTTACGATAGGCGCGCTTGATGTCATCCTGACCGGCATCTCTCGCCAGTCCCATGATCTTGTAATAATCTTTATACTGCATGGCCTGATTTCCGCCCGGTTAAAATACGTCTGCGTCTCTGTTGTCCGTAACAATCAATTTTAAGTATTGCGCGAGCATCACAGAACAGCGGGGTTACAACGCTTCAACAGACAGCGATGATAAAAATCCTTTGTATTCTGCAAGTTACGGTTTGTTAATTTGTTATTGAATTTGCAATGACATCGTATAGCAAAAAATGCAACAATAAAATACGTATAAATACGTATGCCATCGTAACTTCTCGCTCCCCTTTTTTAAAAGACGACTTGTATGGATGGATGCAGGAGTCAGTGAAGCGAATTTGTACTGAAGAAATTTGGTGCCAGCGCATTTCATCGAGGGTATATAGTTTTTTAAGAATATTGTAATATGAGATTATTTTTCCCGGTGTCTATGGGGGTAAAAATCTCAACACCTGTCAGTTTCTTTGCTCGTCATTACGGCAGGGCAGGGCTGAATATCGATAAAAAATAAGATGCCAGCGTGTGAGTAGATATTTCACCAAATTTCAAGAATCAGGTGCATGCGATGATCACTCAATCGACTGAAAAGCCGGATGCCGTTACTGTCAAAACAGAAGCCGGGCAATTGCTTGACGAGTACCGGGAGAATATTCGAAAGCGGGCGGAAGCGTTACTTGGCAAATCCGGTACTGATTTTAAACTGATGTCCATTAGCGATATTGAAGCACTGGTGTTTGAGTTTCAGGTTCACCAGATAGAACTGGAATTACAAAATGAGGAACTAAAAAAAGCGCATCATGAGTTGTCTATATCCCGGGATGACTTTGCCCGACTATATGATTTATCGCCTATTGCCTATCTGACACTGGACGAACACGGCATCATCAGGCAGGCCAACCGAGCGGCCGGACAGTTATTGGGCTATCCGCACAAAGAACTGGTCAACATGAAGCTGGGTAAATTTATTCATCCCTCCGATCAGGATAGTTATTATTTTTTTCTCCAGGATCTGGCGCTGAAGAAAAATGATAGGATTCTGAATTTGAAGCTGGGTATTCAACCTGCCGGGAGCCGCCATTCGGAATGTCAGGGTGTGCCGCTGCTGGGTTGTACGCGGGCATTGTGTCGTTACAACAATCCCTATACCTATGTGGAATTGCGCGCTACTGTCAGCTCCAACAGACCAAACGAAGTTCAAATAGGTTTAGCAATTCAGGATATTACTGAATACATGCATTCTCAGGAAACTATTTCCTGCCTCAATGAAAAACTGGAGCAAAAAATTGTTGAGCAGACCTCTGCGCTGATAGAAAGTAATCGCGATTTAACCAACAAAATTAAAGAACTCAGGCAGTCCAAACAGCAGTTGCGAGATCGGGAAGCCCGGCTAAACGCCATTTTTAATGCTTCCATTGAGGGCATCATTATTCTTGATTCGTTCGGTAGGATGGTTTCCGTTAATAATGCGGTCAAAACCATTTTTGGTTACTGCGAAGAGGAGCTCATCGGTTATCCGATAAATAACCTGATTCCTGAATCGCAATATATACAATATATACGCCATGTTCGACTTTTAAGCGTCAACCAAAGCGTCGAAATGCAAAGGCGGATTACCCAAAAGTTTGTTCAAAAAAACGCCCACGGTGTGAGCCAGCAATTTGCGAATAAAACGGTTGGTTAAATGCCAAAGGTCA
>SXIP01000044.1 GCA_005772825.1 Methylococcaceae bacterium
TCGTCGGCGCCAATGCCTTTGCCCATGAAGCCGGCATTCACCAGGACGGCGTATTAAAAAGCCGTGAGACTTACGAAATCATGCGAGCTGAAGACGTCGGCTGGTCCGCCAACCGGATGGTTTTGGGCAAGCATTCCGGGCGGAATGCGTTTAAGAGCCGGATCATTGAGTTGGGTTTTGAGTTCGGTTCGGAAGAAGAATTGAACGAAGTTTTTGCGCGCTTTAAACAATTGGCAGATAAAAAACACGAAATCTTTGATGAAGATTTACAGGCATTGATTTCAGAAGCCGGTTTTGAGGCTGAAGATGAACATATCAAGCTCATTGCGTTGAAAGTCTGCTCGGAAACCGGTGAAATTCCGAATGCCAAAGTCACCTTGCGGATAGACAATAAAGAAGTCATGGGCAGTTCCGACGGCGGCGGTGCGGTGGACGCCAGTTTAAAGGCCATTGAAAAATTGGTCCGGTCTGAGGCTACCCTTGAGCTTTATTCCGTTAACAACATCACCAACGGCACCGACGCCCAGGGCGAAGTCACGGTTCGTCTGGAAAAAGCGGGTCGCATCGTCAACGGCATGGGCGCCGATACCGATATTGTGATTGCTTCGGCAAAGGCTTATATTAACGCGGTGAATAAATTGCATAGTCCCGATCAGCGCAGACACCCGCAAAAAAGCGACGTCTAGGCTGGCAATACCTGAGTAAAGATTGATTAGGCGAGGATTAGGTTTGGATAACGCGATACGCTTGCAATATCTCGAAGCGATGGGCATTGATGTCTGGGTGCCCAGAGTGATTGCACAGAGTGAGCAAGTGTTTTCGCCTGAGGTTATTGCCGATCGCGAGGAAGCAGGGGATAACGCATCATCTGATTCCCCTCTCCCCAACCCTCTGCCGGAGAGAGAGGGAGCGGAATGCGGCCTTATCAATTCCGCTGTCTATACCGAACCGAAATCAGCGGCTACCGATAGCTGGAGTGTTTTAGAAGCGGAAGTCGCTAACTGCACCTTATGCGCTTTATGTGAAACCCGCATTCAAACGGTGTTTGGAACAGGCAATAAAAACGCCGATTGGCTGCTGGTAGGCGAAGGCCCCGGACAGCACGAAGACGAACAGGGCAAGCCGTTTGTCGGCAAAGCGGGTCTGTTATTGACCGAAATGATACGGGCAATGGGCCTTGCGCGCGAAGACGTCTTTATCACAAATATCGTAAAATGCAGGCCGCCGAATAACCGCGACCCACACGCGCAGGAAGTTGAAAGCTGCAAAAACTATTTACAGCGGCAACAGGCCTTGATCAAACCGAAAATCATTCTTGCCGTAGGGCGTATTGCCGCGCAAACCCTGTTAAATACCGATGAGCCTTTGTCCAGATTAAGAAACAAAGTGCATTTTTTAAATGACACGCCGGTTGTGGTTGTTTATCATCCTGCGTATTTGTTAAGGTCGTTGCTGGAAAAACGAAAAGCGTGGCAGGATTTAAAATTAGCCATGCAGACCGTTAAAAATATAGACCGTTAAATATGTCAACAATAAGAAGAGAAAAAGCACATGCGCGGATTATTAGACCAAATCAAAAATTTTGTAGTTTATGATGCTGACCGGGAATTCTACGCCAAGGTATTTCCTGATTCGGTGTCCAGAAAAGATTTAATGCGCATGCGAAAAATGACCGTTTCCGATTTACCGGATGTGCTAGCCATTGAAAGAAAAAACTATCAGTTTCCCTGGGGCGAAGACATTTTCAAGGATTGTTTTAAAGCCGGTTACAGCTGCTGGGTTTGCGAAGAGATGGACAAGATATTGGGTTACAGCCTGTTATCGCTGGCTGTCGATGAAGCCCATATACTCAATATTTCAGTCGACCCCGCCGAGCAGAAACAAGGTATTGGCCGTAAAATGCTGGAGCATCTGATTGAAGTGGCGAGAGGACGCGCCGAAACCGTTTTCCTGGAAGTCAGGCCTTCCAACACAGCGGCTATCGCGCTGTACCAGGATGTCGGATTTAACGAGATAGGCATCAGAAAAGCCTATTACCCCGCAGAAAACAATAGCCGCGAAGATGCTATTATGTTGGCCTTGCAGTTGTTCTGAAACGATTTGTTTGATCATGGGCGAAAAATATCGCTCATGATCAAATTCCTGCCTGTTTAATGTCTTTTCTTTCTAACATTTCGTATCGACCTTCGCTTCGATGCTGACTGATCCCCTTCATCAGTATACTCACCGTCTTCCTTATCATAGTCAGCGTCATCTTTTATATTTATCAGCGGAAGGGGCGTAGTCATGATGGTAAAGATGACTTTCATGAAAGCGTAACAAACCAGACTATTACTGACAGCCCCGATCAGTACGCCAATTTCAAAGGAAATTGCGGGAAATAACCATACCAGACAGAAGGCAACACCGACACTCATTGCCAAAAACAGCGACAATGTTAATAAAAAAACGAATACCAGTATAAAAATTTTCATTAGCTTGTTTCACCAGAGCCGCTGTATTTTATGGTTGTTATCGAATTCAATCTCTTGAGATTAGGCAGGTTTACCGCCGGGTAGCGGAACAGGTTCGGTGCTTGGAAAGTGATGAGATGTACGGGCGACGGCATGATATAAACCGAAATGCGGCTTAAGCGTCATAGGACTTGGTCATAGAGATTGCGTGATGTGCAAGGGGTAACGGGTATCCCGTTACCCTGCATAGATGCAGCCCCTCAAGAGCCCTTATGGTTGATTAGCTTTCGACAAAAGCTGAGTAAGGTTTGAATGCGTCATTGCTGTGTTGTTTGCACACGGTAAATATATATTTCTTTTTATTGATGGTGCGCTGGATCTGCGACAAGTTGGTTGTATTCTTGCATTGAGTCCCTTTCAGGGTGCTTGCCTGACACTGCGATGTCGCAGTGGCTACAGGCGCTGCCTGAGCAGGAGCCGCCGCTTCTTGAGCCGGTGCTGCCGTTTCACTTGACGCTGCCGCTTCTGCTACCGGTGCTGTGCTTGCTTCCGATGCGGGTTCTTCTTTTACCGGAGCCGCTGTTTCTTCGGGCGCCACAACTTTCTTTTCCAGATACTTGCCAACGCCGGTTGATGCAGGAGCGGGAGCCGGTTTTTCTTTTTTGGCCGGTGCTGCTTTGGGAGCTTCGGATTTCTTGCCCAGGTATTTTTCAACGCCTGTTGCAGCTGCAGGCGCAGGCGCTGCGGCTACGGCAGGCTTGGCTTTTCCCGTTTTAGCTTGTTTTTCCAGGTATTTTTCAACACCGGTGGCCCCGGCTGCCGCCGGTGCAGCAGCTGGTTTTTCTTTTGCCGCAGCCGCCATAGCCTGTTTTTGCAGATATTTTTCAACGCCGGTGGCTGATGCCAACGCTTTTTCCTTTAACGCCATTTCCTGCTTTTGCAGGTATTTTTCAACGCCGGTCAGACCACTGGAATCTTTGGTGTAAACAGGAGTTGTGTGATGAGCTTTAGATTCATAGCTTGTATTGCTAACCAGAGCGATAAGTTTTTCAAGTAAATTTGCCATAAATGGTATCTTCCATTTTAAAATTTAAAAAATATATATATATAAAAGCCGTCACGGCTACAGATAATTAAAACACCGATGACCCTATAAACCAATGTTTTCGGTGTTTTATCCTCTGCTTCTATAACCGTGCAGATTATATACACTAATCATAGCCCAATAAACGGCTAATTACTGATGAAGCTTCATGGCCTCACCTTATCAGGCTTGCACAACCTCGGATGCAGTTGCATCCGGTTTCTGCTTTTCCAGCAAATAATCAAGCCAAAGATTTGAAAGCTTTTCCTGTACCGTATTTTGTCTCAAGCGGGCGTTCAGGTGTTTGAAATCAACTTTGTCCAGATCCTGATCCTGGTTGTAACAGGAGTAGACAAAATACTCCTTACCGGATTCAGCATCAACATGCTTGCACAGGCATTGGGCGCAGATACCTTTCATCATACACTGCATGGGTGAGTTAATAGACCCGATAGCATGATGCGCCTTTTTTAAGTAAGGCTTCAGGACATCAAAACGGGCATCTTTAACTGCCGCCATCATGCGATCGGAACCGATAACAATCAGGTGATCCACATCCGCCAGGGAAATGGGCTGCTCGCCCAACTTGCCCTCGGCGTAAGCTACCATACACTCAAGGATATTGCCGACAAAGCTTTTATCCTGCGGACGCGTAGGCTGAATAGCTTCGACACCGGGGGTATTGTCTACCGACCAGATAATAATATCCGAAGCGGCTTCAATGTCTTCAATCTTGAATATATCCTGCCTGTATTTATAACCGGCAAAATAAATTACCCGGTTGCCGGCTGCGCGCAAGGCTTTACCGATAGAAAACAGCACGGCGTTACCCAAGCCGCCGCCGATCAACAGCACGGTTTGTCCCGTCGGTATGTCGGTCGGTGTACCGGTCACGCCCATGATCACCAAGGGGTCACCGACTTTCCACGTTGCGCACAGGCGTGACGAGGAGCCCATTTCCAGTGCGATCAGTGAAATCGTACCTTTTTCCTTGTCGACTTCGGCGCCGGTTAAGGCCAGGCCTTCTGCCGCGAGTACCGTACCTTCAACGACCGGTGCGTAGGCTTCAAAATTTTGCACTCGGTAAAATTGGCCGGGGTGGAATTTTTCCGCCGCCAGCGGGGCTTTAACAACGACCTCGATAATGGTCGGCGTCAGGCGGTTAATGGCAACGATAGTCGCGGTAAACGCCTCATCCAACCGGGCAAACAGGGCCTTTAATGCCGCATCGCGGTCTGCTTGTTGCGCAGGATTGAGCTGTGCCAATTCCTGCTCGAACAATTTAACCACATAAGGATAACCGTTTTTGGCGCTGGCCATCGCTTTAACCACATTACCGGCATAAACCGGATGATTGTCGCCATAGAAGCTGATAAATTTGCCGTCTTTTTGATAAGACGTCAGCGGCGCCGGCTTGCCCAACTTGGGCTCGGCGGTATCGTGCATGGCGACCAATTCCAGTTCACCACCGGTCCACTCCGGTTCATAGCGCTGGAAAAACCATTTGTCCATGACAAAGGTGTCCGGGTATTCGCTTTGATAAATCGTGTTCGGCGAGGTACCTGCGGCGATATACAAACCACGCAACGGCACGTTGACAGTCTGGCCTGAACTTTTCCAGCGCCCTTCTTCCAGCACCAGCTTTTCAAATTCCACGGCATTCAAATGCCCGTACTCGTCGGTTTGTGCGCTTAACGGGCTCATGCCTTCCGCCAGGGCTATGCCCTCCTCCAGCGCCTCGGCAATTTCTTCATGATTTTGCCGGTAAGCCGGGGCGTCTTTCATGCCTTTGCGATAGAACAGGGTGACTCCGCCCCACGCTTCCACCAGCGGCTGAAAGTTCGGCAGTTCGCCGTCCTCTTCGGCGCGCAGGCGTTCTGCACGAATGGTTTTGCCATGGGCAAGGAACTCATCGAGAATGGCGGTTTCTTCTTTATCGTAACGGCTGCGTACCACTTGCTCGCCATAAATAGCCGTCAGCGTTTCATAGCGATTCAGTATTTTTTCCACCTGGACGGGGTAATAGGCCATCAATTCCGTGGCGGTATCGATAGCGGTCAAGCCGCCGCCGATCACGCCGGCGGGTAAACGCACCTGTAAATTGGCTAACGAGGAAGACTTTGCCGCCCCGGTCAATTGCAGGGCCATCAGGAAATCGGAGGCTTTGCGGATACCGCGAACCAGATTGTTTTTCAGATCAATAACCGTCGGTTTGCCGGCCCCTGAGGCGATACAAATATGATCAAAGCCCATTGCCCAGGCATCGTCAATAGTGAGTGTACCGCCGAAACGCACACCGCCATAAGCACGGAAGGCTGCGCGTCTGAGCAGGGTCAGGTAGATCACTTTAAGAAAGTTTTTGTCCCAGCGCACGGTAATGCCGTATTCGGCCACCCCGCCAAAACCGGCCAGAATGCGCTGATCCAGTTCTTCGTAGAGCTCCTTAAAATCAACAATCGGCATTGGCAGGTTGGTTTCATCGCCGGTTAAAGCGACAGGCAATGGCTCCAGTTTTAAACCATCGATACCGGCAACGCCGAAGCCCTCATTCAACAGATAATGGCTCATCGTATAGCCGGCGGGTCCCAAACCTACCACCAGCGCATTCTTACCGTTGTAAGGCAGCATATAAGGGCGCTTGACATTCAACGGATTCCAGCGCGTCAACAGACTGTAAATTTCAAATCCGTAAGGCATGAACAAGACGTCGGTCAAGACATTGGTTTCAATCTGCGGAATGTTGACGGGATCTGTTTTCTGGTAAATACAGCCCTTCATGCAGTCATTACAAATACGATGGCCGGTACCGGGACACATCGGGTTGTCGATAATAATAATCGCCAGCGCGCCGATATTGTCGCCGTTACGCTTAACCAGGTGCATTTCCGATATTTTTTCATCCAGAGGGCAACCCGTTGTGGTCACGCCCAAAGGATCAACTTTGAAGGTATTGGTTTTCTTGTTGCGCATGCCTTTGGAGCACGAATCGGTATCGCGCTCGTGGCAATAGATGCAATGATTAACTTCAGACAACACCTGTCTTTCATTAAATCGCGGGTCGGTGAGTTTGAAACCGTCACGGCGACGACGGTGCTCAGGATCGCCCATCCAGGCAGTAAAATCTACGCGGTCAACGGTCTCGTGTTCAACCAGATGGTCGAAATCGCGCTTTTCCGGGAATTTAAAACTCAGCCAATCGGCAACGACATCGTTATCACTTTGTGCGACAAAGCTCCAGCGCTGCACAATATCCATCAAGCCATTGGTGACATCGGCCGGTGATTCCAGTTCGATAATGGCTTTGAATTCCTCTGCCGCCAAATCATGCGCGGCGAGCTTGCTACGCAAGGCTTCGACAACTAAGTCGGCATTTTCGTAGTCGCTGTCCTTGCCTTTGGCTAGCAGTTTGTAATGCTTCGACAACAGGCCGATAGCGGCGCCCACGCGGGCGACACGATGTTCGGGATCGCTGTCTTCATTGGCTTCAGGAAAACCCGCGTCAATCAACAGATCGAAACGGTTCAGGATAGAGGGAATATTCCAATCAGCGGTATCCTGCCCTTTAAAAACGACAGCCAGCTTTTCCACCACTTCGTTTTTATAAACAAAAATACTGTCTATTTCGTCTTTTATACTGGCGCTTTGCGCCTGATGATGCTCGGAGACGTTAAACAGCCTTGCCACAAATTGGCCGACATAAGGCCCCATGCTCACCAGCAAATCGGAAATTTCCTCAGGGCTAAGGCCTTCACCCTGATTTTGACGATAAGCGGCAAATTTATCGTACAAATCGACATCATGCTGCTTAACCGACGCATCAAACACATCCAGCAATTCTTTCAAACGAGCCGAATCATATAAATCGGGATAATTGAAGCCGGGAATTCCGAGCGTAAGGTTGTTTTGTTCCATAGTTCCTGGGTTTGATTAACTCACAGCCGTGCAAACAGGCCACATAAATCAGCCGGATATGTACTTATGAGAGGTTACTGAAAGGGAAATTTAACAGGCTATTGTAAGTAAAACAGGCTGTTTTTGCTACAGATAATCTTTTCTGGCACGATCGGAACACATAACGACCGGAAACGTGTTTTAGACGTATCGAGCGTAAATCGATACAGAACGGTACATGTGCATTTCGAATACCGTTCAAGCCTGTATTGCCGGTGACGAAGGGACTACAATGGCCGCCACGATATTCCATGTCACGGACGGTAACGTCTAACGATTGCTCCGCCATAAGTATTAACAAGCTCCTTTTTAACTCGAACATGAGGAATATCAACTAACAATATATCGGTTTGTTTGATACCTGTCGGCATGATATAAAGATGGAACTAATAACTGAAGGAGAATGAAATGACTGAATCTGTTGTGTTAACGGTTACCGGTATGAAATGTGGCGGCTGCGAAACCAATGTAACGGACAAATTACAAGCTATTGACGGTATTGTGTCGGTTAAGGCGTCGAGTAAAGATAAAACCGTCAGCGTCGATTTTGATGCTGAAAAAACCGGGCTTGATGCTATTAAGAACGCGATTACCGGCGCGGGATTTACCGTGCAGTCGTCCTAGCAATATCGATCATTTTTCCTGCTTAGCTGGTTTTTAAGGGTGTGGTGTTTATGAGTACAGAAGAAGCTTCTGAAGAGCTGCGGTTATCCATTTTAGGCATGCGTTGCGCGGGCTGTGTCAGTGCGGTTGAAGGTGCTCTGGCGAGCGTACCCGGCGTAACTTCGGTAAGCGTCAATTTTGCCGACCATTCAGCCATGGTTGCAGGCCATGCCGATCCTGAAGCATTGAAACAGGCGGTTAAAGAAGCCGGTTACGATGCTGCTGTGATGGAGGGACTGGAAGATCCGTCTGAACAAGAAGCACAGGAACTGCAACGCTACCGTCTATTGATAAAGAAAGCCGCCGTGGCAGCCACATTTGGCGTGCTGCTCATGGCGGCGGAACATTTTGGCTGGTTGCCGGAAATAGGATCGTTAACCGGCCAATGGTTCTGGCCGGAAATCGCCCTGATTACGCTCAGCATCCTGGTTTATTCGGGCTGGCATTTTTATAGCGGCGCGCTCAAGTCATTAACACTGGGCCAAGCTAACATGGATACGCTGATTGCCTTGGGCACAGGATCGGCGTGGCTTTATTCCTGCATAGTCATCGACTATTACGCTACCTTGCCTTCCCTGGCGAAACATGCGTATTTCGAAGCCGCCGTCATGATTCTGGCGTTTATTAATTTGGGAACCGCTCTCGAAACACTGGCCCGCGGCAAAACTTCCAGCGCTATCCGTCAATTGATCGGTTTACAGCCGCGTACTGCCAGAGTCATCAGAAACGGCGAGGAAATTGATATAGCCATTGACCAAGTCGGCTTGGGCGAAACACTGAGGGTCAGGCCGGGTGAAAAAATTGCGGTTGACGGGGTGCTGCTTGAAGGCCACTCCACGGTCGATGAATCGATGTTGACCGGCGAGCCGATACCGGTAGAAAAAAGTGTGGGAGCTGAAGTGGTTGCAGGCACCATGAACCAAAGCGGCAGCTTTTTGTTTACTGCAACCCGTATCGGTCGTGATACCGCATTAGCGCAAATTATTAACAGTGTTCGCCAGGCGCAAAGCAGCAAGCCTGAAATTGCCCGACTGGCAGATAAAATTTCCGCTATTTTTGTACCGGCGGTCGTTGTGGTGTCTATCCTGACCTTCCTGCTTTGGTATGCTTTCGGGCCCGACCCCGCATTGGGCTATGCCTTTGTGACGTCAATGACGGTCCTGGTTATCGCCTGCCCTTGCGCATTGGGATTGGCAACACCCATTTCCGTCATGGTGGCGGTTGGCAGGGCGGCACAATCCGGCATCCTGATTCGCAAGGGCGACGCCTTGCAGACCGCAGGCAAACTGACTTGCATCATTCTGGATAAAACCGGTACCGTCACTGAAGGCAAACCTGTTGTTTCAAGCATTGAAGCATTGGGTGACTATACAGAAGCCAGCGTTTTGCAATTGGCGGCAAGCCTTGAATCAGGGTCCGAACATCCGCTGGCAGCAAGCATCCTGACTGCTGCTGAACAGCGGCAAATCAAACTGGAAAAAGTCACGCAATTTGAAGCCATTGCAGGTTTCGGAGTGAGCGCGCTGTGCAATGAGCGCTCTGTGCTGTTCGGCAACAAGGCGCTGATGGATAAGAAAGGCCTCAAATTCACCCGCTACAACAACCGACTGGAAAAACTGTCGGCTTTAGGACAAACACCGATGCTGCTTGCAGTGGACGATAAAATTGTCGGCATCATTGCTGTTTCCGATCCCATCAAAAAAGATTCGGCTGAGGCTGTGCAGCGCTTGAAAGATCAGGGCGTGCGCATCATCATGGTAACCGGCGATAACCAGATAACGGCTCATGCCATTGCCAAACAGGCGGGCATTATCGAAGTAAGGGCGCAAGTTCTGCCTCAGGATAAAGCCGCTGTCGTTAAGGAATTGCAACAACAGGGCGAGATTGTCGGCATGGTCGGCGACGGCATAAATGACGCACCTGCCCTGGCTCAGGCTGATGTGGGTCTGGCGATAGGCACCGGCACCGATGTCGCTATTGAAAGTGCCGACGTGGTCATTTTGCAAGGCTCCTTGTTAAAAGTCCCTGACGTCATGGCTTTGTCCAGAGTGGCTGTGACCAATATCAAACAAAACCTGCTCGGCGCATTCTTCTACAACACCATCAGCATTCCTGTAGCAGCCGGCTTGTTGTATCCCATATTCGGCATTTTATTAAACCCGATGATTGCCGGTGCGGCGATGGCGCTATCCTCGCTAACCGTGGTTGCCAATGCCAACCGCCTGCGTTGGATCTCACTCGAGAATAAAAGAATAAATTGACCTGTGGCAACGAATGTTTGTTTAACAGTTGCGTAACAAAAATCTGTTGGTATAATACCTGTCTCGAAGTTACACAACTTCAGGCGCGTAGCTCAGTTGGTTAGAGCACCA
>SXIP01000045.1 GCA_005772825.1 Methylococcaceae bacterium
AGTAACCGTATCGATCCATTGCGATAGTTCAGGATGTTGAGACATGGCAATATCCTCCAGTGAAAATTTGTATTGACACCTGTTAATTTATCTCAACATCCTGTTTTGTCTACTTTTATTTAAAAACCTACACTTGTAAGTGATGAAGCAGCCGGACATCGACTTATTCTGGGATGTTTTCAATAAGACTCATCCGACCTATTGCTTTGTATTGCCCGGCTACGCGAGTGAAATGCTTGCCCATGTCGCGGCGGCCAGCGCCGATTATTCTCGGCTGCGCTTTTGGATAAGCGGCGGCGATAGCGCTTCGGAAACATTGCATCGGCTAATCCTGGAAACGACCGACCGACCGCTTCTGGAAATGTTCGGCTCGACGGAAACTGGCTTTTTATCGATTAATCCGCCCGTCGGTCCGATAAAGACCGGGTCGATCGGAAAGCCCATGCAGGGTGTTGAGATGCGGCTCGTCGATCAGGACGGCGCTAGCGTGGAGACGGGGCGGGTGGGCAGGCTGTTGGTGCGAACACCGAACATGATGCTGGGGTATTGGAATGATCACCCGCAGACTCAAAGCGTCATGGGCACGGGGTGGTTTGAGACGCAGGATTTGTTGAAGGTGGATGAGGATGGCTATTTTTGGTTCATCGGTCGTGTCGGCGATGTGATCGTCAGGTATAGTCGTAATGTGGCGTCTTTCATGGTGGTGGAGAGTTTGACCCGGTATCCGGGCATTACAGACGCTATCGTCGTGGGCATTAGGGATAGTCGGGTTGGTCAGGTTCCAGTCGCATTTTATCGTCTAACATCAAGCGCCGCAGAACCCACCCCGGAACATCTCCAGTCATGGCTTGCGCACTGGGTGGATGAGCTATCCATCCCGGTGGCTTTCTACAAGATAGAGCAGTGGCCGTTGACTCCTCAGGGCAAGGTGGATCGTAAGCAATTGATCCAATTGGCCGAGAACCAAACCAGCCTGACAGCCCACTGATTTGGTAAGCGGTTACCACTATGACGTTGGACGAAGTCGCAAATACTTCCGCCGAAGCAGTCGATCGGCAATCAATCCGGTGTTTGAAAACAATACGGGCAGCAGGCGAAAACCCAAAGCCAGATACAGGAAAAAGCCGATAAGCAGGATCATCGCCATGTTAAATGTATAGGTGGACAGCGATTGGCTGCCGATGCGTTTATGGCCGGCAAGAAAATGCGCTCCGCCCCAGCGGGATTCGGGCAGGCGGTAGATCGGCAGAGTCCTGTGAAACAGGCCCTCGCGGGTCTCGCCGATGGGTTCCAATTCCTGGAGATTCAGCATTCGTTTTTCGATATGGCTATTGGTGTGGCGGTTATGCAGCGCTTCCAGGGCCTCGTGTCCCAGCAATTGCTCCAACCGGGATTCGATCGTGTGCTTTTCCGTGGCGGCTGTGCTTCTTTGCTGGAAAATGTCCCGACGCAGATCGGTGATATATTGATCGAGCCGTCCGGCGCTGTTCTCGTTGAACGCGCCTATTCTGAAGTCGTCCGGTCGGAGTCCGGTCGGTTTTCCGCTACGCGCCTCCAGGCGACGAAATTCGTTTTCCAGAATATTGAGTTGGAACGCTATCGCATCGTTATGCCTACCTTCGCCGCTCATAATCAATATCGACTGGACCTTGCCTTGCAGTTCCGGAAGAAAATAATCCAGGTCATATTCAGCCAGCCTTTGCCTGGCATCCACGTCAATGAAATTGCGCATATAGGTATTCCGGCTATATTGCTCCACGACAAGCGCCTCGAAACCCCAGCGCGAGGGCAGCAGGTTAGCGTATCCGGGTACTTCCCTGGTCAAGGAATCGGGCGGGATCAGGTCTTCGTAGTCGATAATGACGCCGCTGAGCAGCATCTGCGGAACCAGCAACAGAGGAATCAGAATATAAATATTGACTGCTGAGCGCAGCGTGGCCGATATGTTCAAACCCAGCAGGCAGGAAGCAAAGGCGCAGGCCGACAGTATGGCCCAGGTATTGAAAAACATGTCCGGCAGTTGCACCAGAGGGATGGCGACAGCCAGATAGAGCAGCGATTGCAGGCCGGACACCAGGGCCAGATAAAGCGCTTTGGAGTTTATGTAACTCCACCAGCTTAAGTTGAGAAAGCGCTCGCGTTTCTGAATCTTGCCATCGCGACAAATTTCCTCCGCGCTGACGCTCAAGCCCAGAAACAACGCGACAATGACGCTCATAAACAGGAAAACCAGCAAATTCTTGTTGTCGTGGAAGGCATATTGATCCCCGGCGGCGCCGCGCGAGACCAGGCCCATGACCAAGCCGAGCAGGGGTGGTTCGAGAAGGGTTATGGCCAGATAGGCCTTGTTGCTGAGCCGGGCGCGGAGGTCGCGGCTGAAAAATATCCGCAATTGGCCCAATCCGCCGGGTTTGTTCAGGCACGAGGGCGGAACAGGGAGGGTCGCGTCAGGGCGGGTCGCGGCTTTTCGCCTCGACTCATGTTCTTGAAAAAAATGCCGCCAGCTTTCCGTCGATATTCGACGCGCCTCTGTCGGGCGTCCGGCCTGATCCAACACTTTTTCCTCGACGATGGCTAGGATCTGTTCGGGATTGACGCTGCCGCAACTCGGGCAGATCGCCTGTTCCGCGCCCGGTAGCGTACTGTAGGAGCGAAAGTAGGAAACTGCTTCAAGAGGTGTGCCGCGAAAAATCAGCCAACCGCCCTGGTCCATCACCCAAAGGGCGTTGAACAGGCGAAAAATTCGGGAGGAAGGCTGGTGAATCACGACGAAGACCAGCTTGCCCCGATTGGCCTGCTGTTTGAGCAGACCCATGACCATCTCGGAATCCGCCGATGATAGCCCCGATGTCGGTTCGTCGGCAAACAGGACGGTAGGCTCGCGGATCAGCTCCAGGGCGATGTTTAAGCGCTTCCTTTGGCCACCGCTGATGACTTTGTCCAGCGGTGATCCCACCTTTAAATGTGCGGCGTCGGTCTGGCCCAGGTCGGCCAGCAAGGCCTCGACCCGTTGCACCAGTTTGGTTTCGGGCAAATGCGCCAGGGAGAGTTTGGCGGCATAATAAAGATTTTCGAAAACCGTCAAATCCTCGAATAGCAAATCGTCTTGCGGTACGAAGCCGAATATGCCCTGTACTGCGCCGGAGTCGGCATGGACATCACGGTTATTGAGCAGCAAGGTGCCTTTGCTGGGGCGTAGTGTTCCGTTCAAAATCCCGAGCAGCGTCGATTTTCCCGCGCCACTGCCGCCCATGACTGCAACCAGACGTCCGCCACTCTCGTCAAAACTCAGATCATGAATGCCGTATCCACCGCCGGGAAAACAAAATTCCAGTCCTTCGCCTCTTAGAACCACCGAAGGCCCCTGTGCAGGATCGCCGGTAAAGGTGTCGACGATTTGGGCAAAGTGCAGTTCGTTGCCCCATTGATCGCGTAACACTTGCCCCTGCCGAAGGAGATAACAGTCGTTCCGGATCAGAGGGCGCCCCTCCAGGAGAATGCCTGCATCGGTAAGCGACGCCACCAAAACCATCTCCTCCGCAGCCAAATACAGCACGGAAAGTCGGCTCCGAAACGCCTCATCGGGGCCGCCGCCGAGCAATAAGCAATCTTTGTTGCTTAGAGCGGTCGCGCCAGGGTCATTGATGAAGCCGAGCAAAACTTCCAGGCTGTGCGCCGACCACCCTAAGCTGTTCGCCAGCAAGTCGGCCAAGCGTTGCAGCGTGGGCGCTTCCGGCGTCAACGCTGTGATTTTAATGCTGGAGAACAGTGCGGCGTTGCGTTCGGGGCGCAGCAGCAGCGTCCGTAAGCGCAATGCCAACTCTGCGGTCTCGGCCAGGATATCGTCTTCCGGTTCGCCTTGATGTACCTCTACCAGTTCATCGAGCAATTCCAGGTAAATATCCGCATTGGTCAGACCGATATGATGGTGCAAATAGGCGAGAACCTGCCCGCGGGCCGTCTGTCGGGATGGCCCATGCAAGCATGCCAATTGCAGTGCGAACAGGTTGAGTACGGCGTTAAGCAGCCGTTCTTCAATCATGTTTTACAGCCAACCCGGGGACGGCTGTTGAAGATTCCAACATCGCACTGCGGATAGCGGCGGCCTGGACGAAAACCGCACCCCTGTCGGCCGGTTTATAGCCGGGATCTTTTCGGTGTTTATAGTGGCCGTCCAGTACCTCTCTGATAAAAGCCAGTTTCTCGACGGATTTGCCGTTGACGCTTATCGTCTCGTTCGCCCTGCCATAGGCCTCGAACAGAGCCACCAGGGTTTGCATCCATTCGGTGATGCCGTTCTCCGGTAACCGTAGCGACTTCATCAGATTACCTTCGCCTTTGGGATCGAGGCGATGAAAGTTGCCTAGCAGGCTCCCTGTTTCCACCGTGAAGCCGTACAGGGAATCGAGCAGGTAGTCGGCGCCTTGTTGGCTGCTCATCAGGGCGGGGATGTCGCCGGCATAATCGGCGGCCAATTGTTCTATCAAGGCTTGCAAGTTGGGAGATTCCGGCGCCGCCAGGGCTTTGTTCAAGGTTGCCAGCAGTTTGCCGCTAAGATCGGCGTAAGAGCGTAAATCGAGTTTGTTGTTGATGGCTTCAAGGGTTGCTAGTTGCTCGGACACCGCTTTTTTCTGCATGAAAGTGGCTGCATACAGCGTGTCGAAGAGTTTTACGCCGGCATAAAAGCGCAATTGTTGCGGATTCAGGTTATTGACAAGGTCGTTCGGCGTAATCGCGGTCGGTTGCCAAGTCAAGCCTTGCGCTTGCAGGCGTCTCAGCAAGTCGAAGCGATGCTGGATTTTTTCCTTGACGAGCAGGTTTTGCACCTGTTTGGCAAGCTGATCCAACGGCGTTGCCGCCTGTGCGGTTTTCTGTCCGTCATTAGCGGCCTCCGGTAGTGCGTAGGCGGGACTTGCAAGAAACATCAGAAGCAGTATTGATACACAAGAATGTCTGTTCATGGTAACCTCGAATGTAAGTGTAATGTTGATTTTTAATAGTTATTCCGGTCAAATCGCTTAGTTTGCAGGCGCGGCGCAAACTGGGTTCATGCGATAGTTCGTGCAAGGCTCGCCTGGAAAACGGGGCCGGTTAAAAACCGGCGCGGAGGGTCAAGCGATTCATCTCTGCGGGGTTATGGCAGGTACCATTTATTGCGGGCGGATGGTAATGGTATAACAAGCTAGCTTAGGCGGCAAATCGATTGCCCCGGCAAGTGCGCTGATGGGGAGATTATTTTTAGCCGGGTTGTCGGCGGAGCCGTTCAAAATGGGTTTGGCGTCTCGCCCAGTTCCACGCTTATCCATTTCAGTTCGGTGAAGTGCGCTACCGAGTATTTTCCGCCGCTACGGCCGATTCCCGATAAGCCGAATCCCCCTATCGGCGCCAGCGTGTCGCTTTGGAATGAATGCATGCCCAGATGCACCGCACCGCAGCGTATCCTTCTTGCCGCTGTCAAGCCGCGTACCAGATCGTTGGTCAGCACTCCGGCGCTAAGACCGTGTTCGCTATCGTTGGCCAACGCCAGCGCCGCCTCCAGATCATCCACCGGATAAACCGTCGCCACGGGGCCGAAAACTTCGCCGCACGAGGGGCGGCTTATATGCTTGCCGCGCCACAGCACGGTCGGTTTATAGGTAAGTCCGGTTGCGGCTTGTCCCCCGCTAAGCAGTTCCGCGCCATTTGCCAGGGCATCGCGTACATAGCTGTCAACCCGCGCCAATGCCTGGGAATTGATGAGCGGGCCGTAAGCGGTGCGTTGGTCGCGCAGGTCGCCCAGATGCAATGAAGCGGCCTTGGCCGTCAACGCTTCTGCGAATTCGTGCGCTATGGCGCGCTCAACGATGATTCGGGATGATGCCATGCATATTTGCCCCGCATGGTAAAACGCGCCAACTGCGGCAATGTCCGCCGATTTTTTCGGATCGGCGTCGGCTAACACCAGAAGCGGGTTATCGCCGCCCAGTTCAAGCTGCACGCGTTTCATGCCCGCAGCAGCGATGGCGCCTATACGCCGGCCGGTCGAAGTGGAGCCGGTGAGGGCGATGCCTTGAACCTTCGGATGCTGCGTCAACGCTTCGCCGCATTCCCTGCCGTAACCGGTTATGACGTTGAATACGCCGTCAGGCATGCCGGCGGCCGACAGCAACTCGGCAAAGCGAACCGCGATTAGCGGGGTCTCTTCGGAGGGTTTGGCAACCACGGTGTTTCCTGCCGCGAGCGGGAAAGCCGTCATTTTTGCCAACAGCACCAATGGTGCATTGAAAGGGGTGATCGCCACGACAACACCCAAGGGTTCGCGGATGACCAGGGAAATTCGCTGCGGTTTATCGTTGGGAAAGGTGTCTCCGTACAGCCGTCGCGCCTCACCTGCAGCCGTTCTCAGCAGGGATGCTGTGTAATTGACCTCAAAACGCGCTTTTGATTGCGTGGAGCCGCTTTCATCAATGAGTAGGTCTATCAGATCTATAGCGGACTGTTCGATTCTGTCGGCGGCCCGCAGCAACACGCGTTCGCGCTCGGAAGGTGGCAGCCCGGACCAGGCTTTGAACGCTGACGAGGCCGCGCTTACCCCGGCTTCGGCGTCCAATGCGTCGCCGCGCGCGGCATACCCGACTATGCCGCCAGTGCAAGGGTTGTGGCTTGCGAATGTCTGGCTGTTGCAGGAGGGGACTTGTTTGCCGGCTATAAAGTGGCCGCTAGCGATTGGCATGGGTGATGGGCGGTTTTGATGCATATCATTTAAGCGGTTATGTGTTGCAGGACTGCGACTCGGCTGTCGCAAGGAGGTTTTGTCGTCAAGGCCTTAAAATCAATGCCTGGGCCAGATGGTTACGTGGTTTTAGGATTGTATGCCGGCGCTGGCGTTACCGTCAATTTAACCGGCCGAGGCGTGTTCGAAAACAAAACTTGCCATTTCCCGACTCGGGTTACATACTATTTTTTAATAGATTTGAAAAGCGCCTGTACCATGATTCCCTTTGATTTCCTGCCCGATTTTCCGAACTTGCCCCGTTTTATTCATGGGGAGGGTTGCATCAAAGAACTGCACGAGGTGGTTTCGAGTCTGGGCGTGCAGAGGGTTTTGCTGGTGACTGATCCGGGCCTTGTGAAGACAGGCCATGTCGGATATGTCGCCAAGATACTCAATGATGCAGGAGTCTCTGTTACTGTGTTCGATGCGGTGGTTGAAAACCCGACCACATTGGAAGTCGACCATTGCGTCGCCGCCGCTCGTATCGGGAAGATAAACGCCATCATTGGACTGGGCGGCGGCTCGGCGCTGGACACTGCCAAGGGCTGTAACTTTATTCTGAGCAATGGCGGGATAATGAAGGATTATTGGGGGATGGGAAAGGCAAGCAAGCCGATGTTGCCATTCATTGCCATACCTACCACTGCGGGTACGGGAAGTGAGAGCCAATCGTTCGCGCTGATTGCTGATGCTGAAAGCCATGTCAAAATGGCCTGCGGTGACAGCAAGGCCATGCCCACTGTGGCCATTCTGGACCCCTTGCTAACCTTGACACAAACGGCCCATGTGACCGCCTGCACCGGTGTCGACGCCTTGGCGCATGCGCTGGAATCGGCTGTCACTCTCAAACGTAACCCTGACTCATGGCCCTACTCGGTTGCCTCATTCAGGCTGTGTATCAATAATCTTGGCGTGGTTATCGCCGACCCGGAAAATATTCAGGCCCGCTACGCGATGCAATTGGCCGCCGCTTATGCAGGTCTGGCAATAGAACGCAGCATGCTCGGCGCAGCGCATGCTGCCGCCAATCCCCTGACCACTCATTACGGCATCGTCCATGGTCAAGCCATTGCAGCCGTCTTACCGGCCGTCATCCGCTACAACAGCCGGCTAGCACCGATAGCCCAACTCTATGCGCAACTCGCTATCGAGGCAAAACTGGTTCGGGAGGACATGCCAACAGACAGCGCTGTGGATGTTCTTGTCGCCACCGTGTGCGGCTTGCTTCAATGCACTGGTCTTGACACCGGCCTTGGCCGCTTAGGCGTCCCACAAACATGGCTGGCGAGTCTTGCCGATGAAGCCGGTAGGCAATGGACCGCAGGGTTCAACCCTCGACCGATAACGGCGGCTGATTTTGAGAGTATCTATCAGCAGGCCCTATGAATGCCTGTCCGGAACTGTTGTATATGGCTTATGCAGCTAAACTAAAACCGCGCACGAAGATTGACTAAAATGACTGTAAAGCATGAAAAAATCGCTCCCGCCACCGTTCGCAGGGCCATTAAGTTAAGCAATTTAATCCCCTCTCCCTCCGGGAGAGGGCTAGGGAGAGGGGAATTTAAAAGCATTTTTTCCTTATCCTGTTACCCGTTTCCCAACCCGGTCCGGGAGCGAGAGGTAGCTCTTGTCCTTAACTTAATGGCAGCGAAGCAATGCCCGTGCGAAGGACATCAATGATGGAGGTCGAAACAAACCCTACCGGCAATTATTTCGTAGCCAATTATCCGCCGTTTTCCTATTGGTCCGCCGACGCTGCCGATACAGCCCTGAATCGGCTTCATGCAGCGGGCGATTCCAATCAGCCTTTGGGTCTATACATACACCTGCCATTTTGCCGGAAGCGTTGTCACTTTTGCTATTTTCGCGTTTATACCGAGAAAAGTTCGTCCGAGATCAGTGACTACATTCGGGCGCTCGGCAACGAGCTTGCCCACTATGCCTCCCTGCCTTACATGGCAAACCGTCGTCTCAAGTATATATACTTTGGCGGCGGAACCCCCAGTTATCTAGGCACGGGCCAGCTGCGCGAATTGTTTGCCGAATTACAAAGCCACTTGCCTTGGGACGGGGTGGAAGAGGTCACCTTCGAATGCGAACCGGGCACACTCCATGAGCAGAAACTCGCCGCCATTAAAGCAATGGGCGTTACCCGCCTGAGCCTGGGTATCGAGAATTTCGACGACCAAATCCTGCAGGCAAATAACCGCGCTCACTTGTCCAGACATATTTATTCGGCATTTGCAGCGGCGCGCAAGGTGGGTTTCCCACAAATTAATATTGACCTGATTGCCGGTATGGTCGGAGAAACCGACGCGAACTGGCGCGACAATATAGCTAAGGTTTTGCAGCTTGCCCCTGATTCCGTGACTATTTATCAGATGGAGGTGCCGTTCAACACCGCCCTTTACAGGCAATTGCAGAATGAGGGCAAGCCGACAAGCCCGCCGGCTGACTGGCCCAGCAAACGCCGTTGGCAGGCGGAAGCCTTCGCTGCTCTGGCAGAGGCGGGCTATCAGACCAGCTCGGCCTATACCGTCGTCAAGACCAAGGACAAGGCTCACTTCGTCTATCGTGACAGCCTATGGCGCGGCGGCGATCTTATCGGCCTGGGTGTTTCCGCCTTCGGTCATCTGAACGGCGCCCATATCCAGAATGAAAAGGACATCGGCAATTATCAGCGCCGCGTATTTACAGGGGAATTGCCAATCAGCCGTGCTTACCTGGCCACGGTCGAGGAGCGGCTCATTCGGGAAATGATTCTGCAATTAAAAACAGGGTCGGTAGACAGTGGCTATTTTCAGCGGAAATTCGGCCATAATATCCTGGAAAAGTTTGCCAAACCCTTCGACGAACTCATGAAAGAAGACTTGCTGTTGATAAATGAGCATCAGGTTGAACTGACTGCCAACGGGTTGCTTCGAGTCGATGGATTCTTGCAGCGTTTCTTTCTTGCACAGCATGGCGGGCCTGGGACTTAAGCCCTAAGCCTCGACAGTCTTATTCACTCAAGCAACATTACCGGTATCTTTATGAAAAATTCATCCCAGCAAAACGCTTATGACGCCATCGTAATCGGCGGCGGGCCTGCCGGTTCAGCAGCGGCGACGGTGCTGGCTCAGCACGGGCGACGCGTCATTCTGTTTGAGCGCGAAGTTTTCCCGCGTTACCATATCGGCGAATCCTTGATGCCCTACTGCTATTTTTCGTTACAGCGGCTGGGCATGCTGGAAAAATTGCAAGCGTCGAAGTTTGTCCGTAAACACAGTGTGCAATTTATCTCGGCGGACGGCAAAGCGTCGCAGCCTTTTTATTTTTTCCTGCACCAAGATCATCCTTGTTCAATCACATGGCAGGTGGAGCGGGCCGATTTCGATCAGATGCTGCTTGACAACGCGGCGGCCGCTGGCGTTGATGTCAGAATGGGAATTTCGGTTCGGGATTTGCTGGTCGAGGACGGAACCGTCGTTGGCGTGCGCATCCGCGACCAACAGGGCGAGGAAATGGAGTTTCGCGCTCCGGTCACCATTGATGCCAGCGGACGCGATGCGCTGACCATTAACCGCTTGGGCTGGCGCGTCCCGGACCCCGAACTTAAGAAGATTGCCATCTGGACCTATTATATCGGCGCCAAGCGCGACGCCGGCGTCGATGAGGGCGCGACCACGGTAGCCTATATTCCTGAGAAGGGCTGGTTTTGGTATATCCCGTTGTCGGGTGATCGGATCAGCGTCGGCGTTGTCGCTGAACGCGATTACCTGTATCGCAACGGCAAGGATCCTCGACGCATTTTCGAGGAAAACATAGCAGAGAATGTCTGGATTCAGGATCATTTGGCCACCGCCAAACAAGTGGGCGAATTCCGGGTCACCGGCGACTATTCCTACCGCTCCCGGCATGTGGCGCGTGACGGATTGGTCCTGGCGGGCGATGCTTTTGCTTTTCTTGATCCGGTGTTTTCCTCCGGCGTTCATCTGGCCTTGCTGAGCGGTGAAATGGCCGCCGACGCCGCCCATAAGGCGCTTGCTTTAGGGGATGTCCGCGCCGGGCAATTTACCGACTATGGCCTGAAATTATGCAAGAGCATAGAAGCCATGCGCCGTTTGGTCTATGCTTTTTATGACCATGGCTTTAGGTTCTCCGACCTGTTCAAGGCCTACCCTTCGCTGCGGAGCGATCTTACCGACTGTTTGATAGGCAACTTCGAGAAGGATTTCGACCCGCTGTTCACAGCAGTGGCCGAATTCGCCGATATGCCCGCACCGCTTGATCATGGCGCCCCCTGGGTTATTGATCGATGAATCCGGGGTCTCACGAAATACCAAGCAAAAGCATTTTTCACCACGAAGACACGAAGCACACGAAGTTTTCAATATATTGAATTAACCAAGTATTTTTCTTCGTGCTCTTCGTGTCTTCGTGGTTATGTCTTGATAAGTAGTCATTTTCCCCTCACTGTCTTTAAGCACCTTCCTCCCTGTCGTCATCATTAGCCATCTCTGAAATCTCTTTTAACCGCGAGATGGCTTTGAAATTAATGCTGTTTTCCGGGTAGTTGCCTTCGCTATCGACAGCGCCGGCGATTTGTCCGGTTAGTAATGTCAAGGTTTCGTCGACCGTGGTCACGGCATAAACCGCAAATAAGTTCTGTTCAACGGCGTCGATGACTTCCTGTTTCAGCATCAGGTTGCGTTTATTGGCGGCAGGAATAATGACGGCATGCTCGCCGTTAAGGCCGCGTGCCTGACAAAGCCTGAAAAAGCCTTCAATTTTTTCATTAACGCCGCCTATTGCCTGAACTTCGCCGTACTGGTTAATCGAACCGGTTACGGCAAACGATTGCTTGATCGGCGTCCGCGTCAGCGCGGAAATCAGGCAGCACAGCTCGGCCAGGGAGGCGCTGTCTCCGTCGATATAGCTGTAGGATTGCTCAATGGCGATGCTGGCCGAGATAGCCAGAGGGAACTGCTGGGCGTAAAAATGTCCCAGATAGCCGGTTAAAATCATCACGCCTTTTGAATGAATCGCCTGACCCAGTTCGGCTTCGCGCTCAATATCGACAATACCGCGGGACCCCGGATAAACCGTTGTGGTAATCCGCGCCGGAGCACCAAAGCTGCTGCCGCCGATTTCCAGCACGGTCAAACCGTTGATTTTGCCTATCGCGCCGCCGTCGGTATCGATCAGTATCGTGCCGTCCAGCATTTCTTCAAGCATGATTTGCGACATTCTGCCGTTACGGTATTCCCTGGCGGCCAGCGCCTGTTCAATATGTACCCGGTCACAAATGGCCTGATTGCTTTGTTTGCAAAACAGGTTGGCCTCGCCGATGATCTCCAGCGTATCGTTAATGCGCGCCGAGAAATGATGCTGGTTTTCCGACAGTCTGCAACTATGTTCAATCAGGCATTCGATCGCTGCGCGGGTTAACGGTTTGGCGCCCGAATCTTCCGCCTGTTTAATCATTAACCGGGCGAACTCGAGCATGGATTGATCGGTGCGCGGAATGTAGCTATCGAAATCGGCCAGGATTTTAAACATCTCGTTAAATTCATTATCCAGCTCTTCCAGCAGGTAATAAATATCGCGCGGGCCGACCAGAATCACTTTAACATTGAGAGGGATCACTTCCGGCTTAAGCGTAATGGTATTAATGCCGAGCTCCGAATACGGCGATTCGATTTCAATGCAGCCGGATTGCAAGGCGCGCTTAAGCCCTTCCCAGACAAAGGGATAGGTCAGCAATTTTTCCGCATCGAGAATTAAATAACCGCCATTGGCTCTATGTAATGAGCCTGCGCAGATCCGCCGGTAATTGGTGACTAAAGTGCCCTGGTCGCTGACATACTCGATACGGCCAAACAGGTTCTGGTATATAGGATGCGGTTCATAAATAACCGGTGCGCCGTTTTCCCGCTTGTTATCGACCAGAATATTCGGCGCATACTGTTCGGTGAGCGCCTGTTTTTTAGCCGTGTTGTCACGCGCTTCCAATGTCCGGTTGGGCATCAGATAGTCGGCAATGGTTGTGTCCAGGTTCTTTTTTATTTCCGCGAGATAAGTGATGACATCATCGACTTCCTGGTATTTATCATTCAGTTCGCTGAATAGCGGCTCAATCGCCAGGCTGATGGTTTCGTTATCAAGCTGCTTGATTTTTTCCACCATGGCCCGGCGCCATTGCGGCAACTCCAGCAAAACATTGCTCAGATATTCTTCCAGCTTTTCCACATCCTTATGAAAAGCATCGCGCTCTGCTTGCGGTAATTGGGTAAATTGTTCGTCGTTCAGGGATTTATTGTCCCTGACCGGGGCAAAGGTAATCGATTCACCTTCAGTGAACAGCGCGATATTGATGGCCTGGGCTTCTTTATCAACCAAGTCGATGGCATTGTTATAAGCTTGGGTCAATTGACGCTCAATAGCCGATTTTTTTTGCTGATAAGTCGGGCTTTCAAAGGCGGCCGGGAAAGTCGCCAGCAGATCGTCAATCAGCTTTTCAATATCCTTACTGAACGTTTGTCCATGTTCTGCGGGCAGCTCAACCGTTAACGGCTCTCGCGGGTTTTCAAAATTGTCCACATAAGCATAAGAAGACGGGGCCGGCATCGTTTGCGCCAGCGCATCCAGATGGTTGGTAATCATCGTTAAGCGGCCAAGTCCGGGTTCGCCCATGACGAAAATATTGTAACCGGGATTGGGCATGGCAATGCCGAATTCAAGCGCCGATTGGGCTCTGGGCTGGCCTAAAATGGTTCGGGTTGACCTCGCGACTTCCGGAAATTCAAAACCGGCCAAATCGACATTAAGTTTCAGTGACGCAAGTGGCAGCTTTAAAGGAGTAGACATGGATAAGATGATGAATGGATAAGGAATGGTTGTAATAAAGCCGGACATCTTAGCATTTTTAACGCCTTATCGGATATTCGGTTTTATTATGCCGGATAAATGTTACTTGTCTTGAGACTTGTAAAAAGTTACGCCGATGTGGGTTGCTGCTATCTGTTATCATTAAAGCAATAAGGCAGCGATTCCGCCGCCATTTTCTCCGCTATCAAG
This sequence comes from Methylococcaceae bacterium, assembly GCA_005772825.1. GTDB lineage: Bacteria > Pseudomonadota > Gammaproteobacteria > Methylococcales > Methylomonadaceae > SXIP01. Next base: position 13,814 of record SXIP01000045.1, read on the forward strand.
AGTACTTTGTGAACACCGCTGAATTTTCCTCGTTACCGTTAAAAACCGCCTTGCTTGAAAATATAGAATCCCTGGGTTATACCCATCTGACGCCGATTCAGGCGGAAAGTCTTCCGCACATCCTGGAGGGCAGGGATGTGATTGCACAAGCCAAAACCGGCAGCGGCAAGACCGCCGCGTTTGGTATCGGCTTATTATCCCGACTGGATTTGAGCAGCTTCAGAGTTCAGGCCATGGTTGTCTGTCCGACACGCGAGCTAGCCGACCAGGTCTGTAAGGAAATCCGCAGGCTTGCGCGTTTTACGCAAAACATCAAGATACTGTCCCTGTGCGGCGGCGTGCCTTTTGGGCCGCAATTGGGTTCGCTGGAGCACGGCGTTCATGTCGTCGTCGGTACGCCGGGGCGCTTGCAGGAACATCTGCGGAAAGGCAGTTTGCGTTTGGGTCATTTAAAAGTATTGGTGCTCGATG
>SXIP01000046.1 GCA_005772825.1 Methylococcaceae bacterium
CGTGACCTTTGGCATTTAACCAACCGCTTTATTCGCAAATTACTGGCCCACACCCTGGGCGTTTTTTTGAACAAACTTTTGGGTAATCCGCCTTTGCATTTCGACGCTTTGGTTGAGGCTTAAAAGTCGAACATCACGTATATATACTGTTTTTCAAACAATAATAACTACAAAAGGATTCAATATGACCACAGTAATCAGTGTTTTAGAACGATATTCAGCAGGCGCCGAATCAATACAGGCGGATTTATGCTGTCCCGTCGATTATGACCGTGAATTATTGGCAATCCTGCCCCAGGAAATCATCGAAAAGGATTACGGCTGCGGCGACCCCTCGCGTTATGTAAAAAAAGGCGATGTGGTGCTGGATCTGGGGTCCGGCTCCGGCAAAATCTGTTATATGGCCGCGCAATTGGTCGGTGACGCCGGGCAGGTGATCGGCGTCGACATGAATGACGATATGCTGGCGCTGGCTCGCAAATACCAGGCCGAAATGGCGGAAAAACTAGGTTCAAACCGGGTGGCGTTTGTCAAAGGACAAATCCAGGATTTGGCGCTGGATCTGGCCGCAATGAACGACCATCTGGCGCTTTATCCGGTGCGTAATGCCGAGGATGTTCTCGCTTTAAGCGCCTGGCAGGAAAAACAGCGCAAGGAAGCGCCGTTAATCCCGGATAATTCGATCGATTTGGTGGTGTCCAATTGCGTGCTCAACTTGGTTCACGACAGCGATAAGGAACAACTGATACGTGAAATATTCCGGGTTGTGAAACCGGGCGGGCGCGTGGCTATTTCAGATATTATCAGTGATGAAATGGTGCCCGAACATTTAAAGCAGGACCCCCATCTGTGGAGCGGCTGTATTTCCGGCGCCTTACAGGAATACGAGTTTTTGGAAGCCTTTGTCAAGGCCGGATTCATTGCCGTCAGTTATGACAAATGGGAAAACCGGCCCTGGCAGGTTGTTGAAGGCCTGGAATTTCGCTCGGTCACCATAACGGCGGTTAAACCGCAAAACGAACCTTGTATTGATAAAGGTCATGCCGTTATCTACCGAGGACCTTATTCTGAAGTCTATGACGATGAAGGCCATGTTTATTTGAGAGGCCAACGCATGGCTGTATGTGAACGCAATTATATGCTGCTGACCGGCGATACCTACGGCGATGATTTTATCGGCATCGCACCCGCTGAAGAACAGGAAGGCACGCCCTGGAACTGCGCAACCGGGACTATCCGTGCCGTTTCGGAAACCAAAGGCGGCCGGCATCAGGATAAATGTAACCCCGGAGGAGGGTGCTGTTAAGCTTCTCCTATGTGGGATCGATACCGGAGCCGGTTATTCCAAGCTCCGGTTTGCCAAATATGCAAATATCGAACAAATGGGCCTATCCAATTAACATACAATAAAAAAGGAATTTAATAACCGAAGCCCCGCCCCAACTATCGACAACCTGCACCCATGCCGCTTATACTCTCCGGTTAGTCAAATGACTAATACAGGTTAGCCACTAAGCCGGTACATCAATATTAAGCCTTGCCGCCTGCCCCGGCTTAGCGGCTAACCCTGACCTACACACATTTTCATCAACATCAAATTTAAAGTATAGGATTACTTATGTGTTTTAGTGCAAATATGTCACTCGGCTTGGGTATAGTCGGTTTCGCTGCATCCGCTGTGACTTTTCTCGACAAAAAAGAAACACTCTGGGTACGTTCGGCCAGGGCTTATGCCATTTTTCATTTTTCCCTGATGGAATTGATTCAATATTTTGCTTATCCGGTTGCCGACCAATGTGGTTACGGCACCAATTTTTTCTTAAGTGAGCTGTCGACTTATCACATTTGTTTGCAGGCGCTTGCCATCATGCCTGCATTGGCGACCTATTCATCGGACCCTACCGCTCTTAAACGGGCTACCCAGTTGGGGGGAAGTTTAAGCGCCGTATTCCTGATATGCAGTTTCCTGCCTAATACCTGGCAACTTTTTACCAACGGTACGGATTTTATCGGCGAACTGGTTTCCTGTTTATTTATGGGCAAATACCATATTGCTTACGCCATTTCCAGCGCCTATGGCGAACTGGTGACCTACGGTTCATTGTTCGCCCTGGCTATGAGCGGTTTTCTCTGGAAAAACAATAAGCGAATAGCGACTTACCATTTTATTATGGCGATTTTGACCTTGTATGTGCCGCAATGGATTTTCGGGGTATCTACCGGTGAAGCGGCGGCAATCTACTGTTTTTATTCGATTCCGATTACAGCCAGCTTTATGCCCCAGTTCAAAAAGTTTTTCACCGCACAATCTTATGATTATGAAAGTGATGAACCTTTGAATGAAAATGCTTAGCCTTGTACCGGGTATAGCAAGCAGGTAAGCGACAGACCTTGTCTTTGGCGTTGTCGATGGTAAGCGTCGAAAACTCAAGCGTTGGAAAATCCTCTCCGAAAAGACCCGGAGAGGGACGGGGCAGGGGACATGGAAATAACTCAAACCTGGAACGAGCGGCATTTCAGGTTATGCGCCCCTGCACAGGTCGCTTCATCAGAACACTCTTCGCTTTATCCTTATGTTTGCCTTTATGGGCAAATGCCGACATTTATCAATGGCAAGATGCAGACGGCAGCAAGCATTTTTCCGACAGATCCTCTCCGATAGCCGAACGGGTCGAAATAAAACCCGGCTATGGTTTTTATCAGGTTAAAAAAATATACGATGGCGATACGGTGGTGTTGCAGGATGATCGCAAAATTCGCTTATTGGGCATCAATACCCCGGAAGTTCGGCACAGGGACAAAACAGCCGACGCAGGCGGTGATGAAGCCAAACAATGGCTGGTCAACAAGCTGCAAAACGCCAAAGTCCGTCTGGAAACGGGTGATGAAAAAACCGATAAATACGGCAGAACCCTGGCGCACCTGTTTACCGATAACAAAGAACACATTAATCTGCAACTGGTGGAAGCGGGTCTTGCTCAAGTCAGCATCTACCCGCCCAACCTGCTGTATGCCAATGAGCTGGTCGCCGCCGAAAACCGCGCCGAGCAAGCAAGACTCGGATTATGGCGACGTCCCGAATATGCGGTAATACCTGTCAATGAGCTGACACCCGCAGGTCACCCGGGCTGGACACGTCTGGCAGGCAAAGTTGTTAATATTCGAACGACCGGAAAATCCATTTACCTGGAATTTTCCGATCAATTTGCAGCCCGCATTGAACGTAAATGGCTCGCTTTATTTCCCGCTGTTAGCAGCTACTTAGCTAAAACAGTTGAAGTGCGCGGCTGGCTGAACAAGAGCAAAGGCCGTTTTTCTATGCTGATACGTCATCCCAGCGCCATCAAGTTAAATCGTTAAAACAGGGGGACTCAGAAGCAATCTAACTCGTTGCCAATCCGATATTTACTATAAATTTCAACAGTATTGCGCCATGATGCACCCATGAAACTTGAGTAAAAGTGATTACGCCGTTCTTTTGGTTCAATGAAACCGTTCAGTTTTACGCTGCTATTTTTGAAGGCTATCGTTAAAGTCGTTTCTTGAAGAAGAAAGCAAGTAGCTAGCGCCACACTGAAAAGTGATACTGTAACAATCAAGGCCCGGTACTCCGGCTTTATTGTGTCTGAAATTCCGGCAATTATTGCGGTTTGTTATGGCTGTTTTTTAAGAAGTGCGCAAAAATTGCGCCATTTTTCAATTTAAGCTTTTTGGTAGGCTCTTAAATCGTAACTTCTCATTAGTTACAGGTAACACCTAAGAATCAGGTTAAAATAGCCAGATGGATTCACTCAAGCCGCAATTACCTAAAATCAGCGACGAAGACCGCACACCGCTAGTTGATGTGCTGTTGGAATTGCTTGCGTGGCAGCAAAAGCAGATAGACCAACTGGAGCAGGAAATACTTAAGCTCAAGGGCGAAACCACAAAACCCAACATAAAACCCAGCAAAATGGACGTGGGCTCTATCGGAGACGGTGCTGACAAGAGCGACGGCAGCGACAAAGCCAAAAAGAAAAAAGGGCCGAAACGCAGTAAAACCGAACATCTTAAGATCAATGCCACCGTCGACATCCAACCCGATAAAATCCCGGAAGGCTCAACCTTTAAGGGTTACCGAGAAGTGGTCATTCAGGACATCGTGTTTGAAACGTTCAACACCTGCTATCGTCTGGCTCAATACCAAACACCGGATGGCGACTATGTTTCAGGGCAACTCCCCGATGGGCTTCACGGCTGTCATTTTGGCAATGACCTGATCCGCTTTATCCTCTACCAATATCATCACCAACATGTCACTCAACCGCTGTTGTTGAAACAATTGCAGGATTTAGGGATTGAACTATCCAGTGGCCGGTTAAGCCAGTTTATCACTGACGGACTGGATGTGTTTCATGACGAAAAAGGTTACTACTCAGCCCCCACCAGCGCTAGAGGTTGCCCCTGGAAGCACAAAGTCAAGGCGGAGAGCATATTGTTGCCTTGTTTCCTGGCGGAAGACAAATAGCTGCGAATACGGAAGAAGGCCTGTGCGCCTTGTTGCGAAC
>SXIP01000047.1 GCA_005772825.1 Methylococcaceae bacterium
GAATCATGGCCGCATTGAGCAGCAGGGCTCGCCCAGCGATATTTACGATCATCCGGCCAATGAGTTTGTGTCCCGTTTTATCGGCCAGACCAATATCTTTGCATTGGAACCGCACGATGTCGATTGGCTGCAAACCACCGGCTTGCAGATTGCCCATCAGGGTAATGTGGCCCATGTGCGTCCGCATGATATTGAAATTACCAAAGCTATCGATGTCAATACAGCGACCGCAACATTGAAAGACTGGCAGCATTTAGGCGCGCTGATCCGTATAGAACTGGTAAAAAACGCATCGAATGATTCTTCTTCCATCGTCTATGCGGAGATGCCCAACGACCAGTTCAAACGCCTGCACGTTAATAAAGGCGACAAAGTTGACTTGAAAATACGCCAGGCGCATTGGTTTCATTGATGATCACGGGTAACACAGAGACAGGATTTACGGTTAGAAACACAAAGCACCGGTAAACCTGTTACCGGCGTGTTATCTGTGTTTTACTTGTCAGGTGTATTTAGAAAAGGAATCTTAAAAGTCATGAACCTGAGCCAAATCGAATTACTGCGCGTTCTCCAGGAAACCAACCTGAACTTGTCAAGAGCCGCCGAAAAGATGCACATTGTGCAGTCGGCGGTGAGTCGGCAACTGCAACTGTTTGAAGCGGAACTGGGTTCGCCGTTATTTGAAAGGCAGGGTAAAAAATTGATCGGTTTGACGGCGTTGGGCTTGCGCATCATGGAAGAAGTGGCGACGATAAACCGGGCTAAAAATAACATTCAAATGATCGCCGCCGATTATCTGGACAGTAATCACGGCATTCTGCATATCGCGACGACCCACACACAGGCCAAGTATTTTTTGCCTGTGCCGATCAGGCGGTTCAGGGAAAAATATCCGGGTGTCAGGATTTATATGGTGCAGGCATCACCCGAACAATTGATCGATCAACTGCACGCGCGCAAGGCCGATATTGCTATTTGTACCGAGAAAGTGGATGAATTCGCCGACCTGGTCGTTGAACATTGTTATGAATGGCATCATGCACTGGTTGTACCGCAGCAGCATCCCTTGAGTGTCGGTGAAATCTCTCTTGAACGCTTGGCCGAATTTTCCGTTCTCACCTACAGCTTCGGCTATACCGGGCGCTCCACGATTGAACGGGCTTTTAAAGACACGGGTTTGAAGTTGGATATTACCTTGGCGGCGGCGGATACCGACGTGATAAAAACCTATGTGCGTTTAGGCATGGGTGTCGGCCTGATTGCGCGGATGGCCTACGATGCATCCGTTGACCAGGATCTGGTCGTACGCGACTTGACGCATCTTATCCCCAGTTCAATTACCAAAATCGCTTATTTAAAACATAATTATCTGCCGCTATACAGCCAGCATTTCATCACGGAATTACTGCTTGCAGGCAACGCATTCCAGTGCAAGGCATAAAACGCAAGCGCCCGGACGTTTTCCAGGCGCTTGTTTGACAGAAGCCGCTTACAATATCAAATCAGTTTCAGACAGCGTGTCGATGCCCACCAGGGTAATGGCAAGTTCGGCGGCATTGTCGGCGTCCGTACTGCCCAGTAGCTGGTTATTGGCGGCATCAAAACGCAATTGATTGCTTGCGTTGGTATCGCTGAAAGCCAGGCCGCCGATGAAAGTGAAGCTACTTGCATCCAGATAATGACTGAGGTCGATAGTGTCCTGACCGCTGTCAAAGTCAGTGATGGCGGCATCACCGACAACAACATCGGCATGATCATTAAAATAAAAGCGGAAGATGTCGTTGCCGTTACCGCCGGTCAGACTATCGTCATAGACGACGCTTTCCAAGGTATCATTGCCTTCACCGCCCGATAGTACATTGGCACTGTTTCTGTCGAATGTGCCGCCAATCAGCAGATCGTCGCCACTGCCGCCGAGCAGTATGTCATCACCTTTTCCACCGTCCAGTGTGTCATCGCCGGTTAGGCCTTTCAAGGTATTGAGGTTGATGTCGCCTACGATCCAATTATCCAGGGCATTACCGGTACCATTGGTATTATCAAGCGCATCCAAAAACAGATTTTCCAGATGTGCGCCCAGTGCATAACTGATAGACGAATATACGGTATCGACGCCGCCCTTAATTGAACGCGCCTCAAAAACCCTATCTCCGGTGTTGTCGACCCAATAACTGTCATCGCCTTTGAAGCCTGACATGTAGTCAGCGCCCTGGTCGCCATGAAGATGGTCATCACCGTTTTCGCCATAGATAGAGTCATTGCCTTTGCCGCCGAATAGTTCGTCATCTCCCTCTCCACCGTAAATGAAATCAGCGCCTTCATCGCCGTAGAGCCGGTCACTGCCCCAGGCGCCATTAATATAGTCATGTCCCTCGCCACCCAGTATCAAGTCGTCTCCGTCGTCGATGAGAAAGTGGCTGCTGTATAAATTATCATTGCCGGCGCCTCCTTCGATGCGGTTATTACCGACATTGCCCATAATAAAATTGTTCTGATCGTTACCGATGGCTTGAATATGATTTGATCCGGTAAGAAAAAAATTCTCCACGCCAAGGGGGACTGTAAAAGAGACGCTACTGTATACTTCATCTCGCGACCACCCGTTTGTTGATTCTTCGATGACGGTATCGCCTCCATTATCGACATAATAAATATCATCGCCCAGGCCGCCGCGCATAACATCAGCGCCCAAACCGCCATCCAGGCGTTCTTCACCGGAACTGCCGATTAGAATGTCATTGCCTTCATCACCATCCAAATATTCGGGACCTCCTCGGCTACCGCCGCCCGAAAACAGGATGTCGTGACCTTGGCCGCCTTTTAACCAGTCATGGCCGCCTCCGCCAATCAATAGGTCATGGCCGTCACCACCCGAGAGCACATCGTCGCCGGCGTCGCCATACAGGCGATCGTTGCCTGCATTACCGTTTAATTCGTCATTGCCGTCAAAACCTTCAATAATATCGGCTCCTGATGTGCCGTTGAGGATGTTATCGAGTTGGTTGCCTTTAATTGTCGCCATAGTACTTACCTCTAAAATTTGCGTGGTTAAAAAATCGTAATGGGAGAATAGCGATTACCAGTAGAGTCTTATAGAGAAGCTGATTCGGGTCCAATACAAACGGATGGGAGATTTATTGGTTTACATATTCGTTCGGCCTGTCTACTGTATTGAATACGAATAAGCACCGCTATAACAAGATGCTGTTTCGATCTCCCTATTTGGTGGCCGCTTCAGCGGACTAGCTGCGTATACGCTATAAAGTTGAATGTCACGAACAAACCCATTTGATACGTAACGCGGTTATTTTTTCGGCTAACGTATCGGTTTCACTGCCCGTTACATAATCGTTATGATCCGGAGTGTTATCCGGGTCGATACGCGTGAGCAGGTGGGCAAGTTGAGTGCAGGCTTTGGATTTTAAGGCCTGATCCCGGTAATTGCCTGCGCTAATCAATTGATAGAGGGCCGCCGACCGTCGTTGATCAGCCAATGGTTGTGTGCCAACGCCGATAATGCCGCCACTGGCAATTTGGGTGTTGAAAAAATGTACCGTGTCTAACACGCTCTGTGATACCGGTATGCGTTCGAATGCGCCGATGTCGCATTGGCTTCCGGCAGGTTGGGGACGCTTTACGCTACGCTGGTCGGTAAAAAGACATTTTGTTGAGTCTGCTTTATTGACGGCGGGGCTGGCTGCGGCTAGTGCATGGGTCGGTGTAAAACCTCCGTTATCCAGCAAAAAGCCGAGTTTCGGATCACCGCTGAGAGGTGCGCCGCAACTGCCGTCCTCAATGAGGTTAACGCCTTGTAATTGCAAAATTGCCCCGGCGGCACTAAAGCAATCGCCGCCTTTTTCGCTGTTGGCGATGAGGCTGTTGGTCAGTTTGAGACTGCCGCCATTATTGAAGATGCCGCCGCCAAGACTACCTGATACTGTCGTATGGGTTAAGAACATCGTTCCTGAATTAGTTAAAATACCGCCGCCGGTTCCGCTAGAACAGGATAAGTCAACATCACAAAAAGACAGTGCTTTATTTCCCGATAGGGTGTCATTGATTAGGGTAGATCGTCCACCGTTCGAGACGATACCACCGCCCTTATACGCCTTATTGTTAGAAATTACGCTTTTGTCGGCGACTAATGTTCCCGATGAGGTTATACCGCCACCGGTTCCGCCACTATAGCCAACGATAAACGGTGGTGCTGCGCTATTTCCCGAGACGATGCTTTCTATCAAGGTTAACTCCGACTTATTCCAAATACCGCCACCTTCTCCTCCATAGTAGCCCATCCCGGAAGCCGCATTGTTTATCACCGCGCTCTTTTTTAGTTTAATCGAGCCTTTGTTACATATTCCCGCTCCTAATTGAGCTTCGTTGCCCGATACGATGCTGCCGTCGTTAAGGGTAGTGACACTGCCTATGGTAGTGTATATGCCGCCACCGCAGCTAAAATAGCCATTTGCTGAATTATCAGTAATCGCACTGTTTGTGAGTGCTAATTGTCCGCCGGCGTTAAAGATGCCTCCGCCTCCGCCTAGGTAAGGTGACTGATCAATCTGCCCGTTTTTCAATTTGATGTTATTGAGTGACAGATTACCCGTAGCCGCAACATGTATCAGACGAAATGATTCATTGCCGCTTCTAACTACTGCCGCACCATTGCCGTTAATCGTGATAAAACTCGTCACTGACGGGAGGCCGTTCGGTCCATCGCTATTGTTATTCACCGTCGTCAGTATATAAGTCTTATTGGCGACAAGATTTATGCTGTCCGCCCCGTTGCCTGCTGCACAGCCACCGGTTGCCTGATCTGTGTTGGCAGAGGTTATAGCGTCAACCAGACTACAGCTGTTATTGACGTTGATTGTTCCTGCATGAGCCGAGCCGGTTGCGGCAGCCAATATCAAAGCGATGGCATGGCGGCGGAAAGGGAGTGTCTCAATAATCATGGTTTAGTCCTCATTTGAGTTATAAAATGCGTTAAGTTAACGCTATCATGCTTCCTGCCCTATAAGGTTTGGCAGATGAGTGTTTGCAAATGACAGTTTTTTCATGACGTGGATTTAACCCAAAAAGCCTGGCAAATGGAATTTATCACCGCCGGGTATAACAAAGGTGCTTTTAGCCGCCGAGGGTGAGGGTTTAGAGGGCACTATGAGGGTTTTGTGTTTCTAAACTATTTCTGAAACAGTGGGAAGTTGTTTCAATTGTTTCTGCGACAGGCTTGTTGGCAGGTTTAAGTCGTATCGGGCAAAAGGTTTTGGCGGGTATTCGTATCAGGAGAGCTTGCGGAGGGAGACTGCTGTTTGGGTGGAGAAGAGCGCTGATTGTGTGCGTAAATACGCGCCACTTGCAAACTCAACTACGTTGATGCAAATGGCGCGTAGGGTCAGTTTTTATTATTTTTATTAAAAGCTCAACCAGCCTGAGCCGAATGACGTAGCGAACACAAGGCTGACTATTGTCATCAGTTTAATCAGGATGTTCAGTGACGGACCGCTGGTATCCTTGAACGGATCGCCAACGGTGTCGCCGACCACGGCGGCTTTGTGGGCGTCTGAGCCCTTACCGCCGTATTGTCCGGTTTCAATCCATTTCTTCGCGTTGTCCCAGGCGCCGCCTGCATTCGCCATCATCACCGCGAGCAGGAAGCCTGAAGACATGGTGCCTACGAGCAGGCCGGCAAGCGCTTCCTTGCCGAGAACATGGCCGACAACCAACGGTACAACGACGGCGAGTGAGCCGGGCAAAATCATTTCACGTAACGCACTTTCCGTACTGATGCCGACGCAGGCCTTGTAATCAGGCTTGCCGGTACCTTCCATCAAGCCGGGAATTTCGTGAAACTGACGACGTACTTCGAGAACGATTTCGTGGGCTGCCTTGCCGACGGCCATCATGGTGAGGGCCGAAAACAGGTAAGGCATCATCGCGCCGATCAAAATGCCGGGCAACATGGTCGGTCCCAACATATCCAGGCTCTCGATTTTTGCTGCGGTCACATAAGCCGCCAATAACGCTAACGCGGTCAATACCGCAGAACCGATGGCAAAGCCTTTGCCGGTCGCCGCTGTGGTATTGCCCAGGCTGTCCAGCGCATCGGTGCGATGACGGACTTCTTTGGGCAGGCCGCTCATTTCCGCGATACCGCCGGCGTTATCGGCTACCGGTCCGTAAGCATCGGTTGCCAGTGTAACGCCTAGAGTGCTTAACATGCCCACACCGGCCAGCGCGACAGCATAAAGACCTGCGGCAATCGTACCGTCGGCTTTATGACCCAGCCAAATACTGATCAGGATCGCGAAAGCGGTAATCAATACCGGTAGTACGGTACTCATCATGCCGACCGCCAAACCTTGGATAATAGTCGTCGCGGCGCCGGTTTGCGTTGCCTTGGCAATTGCTTGCGTCGGTTTGTCGGTGTAGGAAGTAAAGTATTCCGTTGCATAAGCAATGGCGTTACCGGCAATCAATCCGACCAGGATAACCAGCCAGTAATTGAAGTGAACGCCCGACAGCAATACGGCCAGTAAAGACAAGCCTAAAATGACGACTGACGCTCCCCAGACGGAACGGCGCAACGCAGCCAGCAAATCTTCCAGCGTAGCGTTTTCGTCTATTTTGGCTACATATTTTCTGAGATACAGGGCAATGCGGCCAATTGTCGAATCAGGGGGAAACGTGCTGGCTCTGGTGACGTCTTGTTCTTCACCAATGACCATATAAATGCCGAACAGGCTGGAAATCACACCCACCGCGGCAACCAGGAACGGCAGACCTATAAATGCCGCCGCCGAATCATTGCCTAATGCCGCGCCCAGTGTTGCAGCAGCGATAATGGAGCCGCTGTAACTTTCAAACAAGTCGGCACCCATACCCGCTACATCGCCGACATTGTCGCCGACATTATCGGCAATAACCGCAGGGTTGCGAGGATCGTCTTCGGGGATGCCTTTTTCGACTTTACCGACCAGGTCAGCGCCGACATCGGCGGCTTTGGTATAGATACCGCCGCCGACCCGCGCAAACAACGCGATACTGCTGGCGCCGAAGCCGAAGCCGGTAATATAGGTCAGTTGATTTGGATTGCCGTTAAATATCAAATACAAGATAGTCATGCCGATGAGGCTGAAACTCACCACAGACATGCCCATAATCGCGCCGCTGCCGAAGGCGACCCGCAATCCTTCATGCAGGCCGCGACTGGCTGCCGCTGCGGTGCGGACATTGGCGCGGACAGCCACATACATGCCGAGATAACCTGCACCCGCCGAGGCAAGAGCTCCCACGACAAAACAAAGCGCGGTTTGCCAATGCAAAAATGTGGAAATAACCGAAGCAACAATGATCACGAAAACCGCGATGACACGGTATTCGCGCGTTAAAAAAGCCGATGCGCCTTCCTGAATAGCCGCAGCGATGGTACGCATTACTTCATTGCCTTGATCATAAGCAAGCACGCGGCGGAATTGCCAAAGTACGAATCCGACTCCGACAATGCCCATCAATAATGCGATAACCACCGATACAGATGTTTGTAACACCATAAATCTTCTCCTCAAAATTTTTATTTTTATTGTAGGGCTTGACTAAACTGTTATGAAACGGAAGTTATCCTTGTTAAAAAGGTTTGTTCTTTCCGATTACCGTCATATCCGAATCCAATCCAGTCAGTAAAATGACTATCTAGCGTCCGGGTTGACACTCGGTTAATCGCTTCATAATTAGGCAAGCCGGTGTGCAGGTTACTGAAAAGTGAGTGTAACCACAATAAAAAATAATCAACGAAGGTTGACTTTATCGACTTGCGGTCGGCGTGGTGTGGTTGAGGGACGTAAAAAATAACGCGAAATCCCGGTTTTTGTCTGGTTACGTTACAAAAACCGGGACCGGAAGGTGTTAGATGACGGTTGCTACTTTTGTATGCAGTGAGGCAAACTGAATGCGGTCATTACAAGATGCCGATCGAATTGAGATTTCCCGTACGCGGTGCTGTCCGGTTTTCACTCATATCAAGCGACAAGAACGGCGTAGAAAATTTGGCTAATCGAGGAGGCGCTGTCAAGGCTGACATTATTGTAGAAAAGGGCGGTTCCTTTTTTTGCATGTCTGTTGCGACACGGGTTAAGGTAGCTAATGCTTGATGGAGACGTTCGGCATTTTCTGCGGGCAGAAGAAACGTCAGGGAACTGGTTGCAGGCAATGTCGGGCTTAAAAAGCCGGGATTAAGCAGATTGAATTTCTCGACATTCAGATTGGCAAGTTTGGCGATGGTGCTTACCTCTTTTCCGGCCAGATGTTGGATGTCGTTGTGATGATTGATTTTAACTTTAACGAAATACGGTTCATTTCTGATCGACGGCAGCTTCAAGTGATAATTGGCAGGGTTTGCAAAGATGCTCGATAAGGCCAGCAGGCGCGGTACATAGTTGCGGGTTTCTTCCGGCAGGGGCAAGGACCAGAAATCGGTGGGCAGTCCCTCGGCAACGTTGCGGCTGATGGCGGCATCGACAGCGCCTTGTCCGCAATTATAAGCGGCCAGCGCGAGCAGCCAGTCGCCGTTGAAATGTTGTTTCAACCTGGACAGGAAACGTATGGCCGCCTCGGTGGAAGCCGTGATATCGAGCCTTTCATCATAACTATCGCTTTGCTCCAGCTCGAAGTCATTACCCGTGTCGGGAATGAACTGCCAAAGTCCGGCAGCGCTTTTGGGCGACAGTGCGGTAGGCTGATAGGCGCTTTCTACTATCGGCAGCAAAGCCAGCTCCAAAGGCAGTTTATTTTTGCTGAGTTTTTCAACGATGTGGTAAATGTAAGGTCGTGCGCGTTCAGCGACCTGACGGAGATAATCGGGACGTTGCGCGTACCAGGCTATCTGTTTATTGACGCGTTCGTAACGGCTGGCTTGCGGCGAATAACAAGGACTTTCTAGTTTCTGTTGAGTATCGACCGCCTGCGGCTGTTGCGCGACGGCGCCGGTATCTTTATCTGAGGTTGCAATGCAGCCGGGTTTAAGAGCCGCATTGACGATTCTCGTCTGTGTCTTAGCAGTGGCAACACGGGTTATGACCGGCGCTAAAGCGTTTGACTCCAAGGGCGATTTGACATCTTGTTTGCGCAATTCGGTGTGAACGCCGATCAATGTACGGAAGCGGGGTTCTAAATTAGTTCTACCTAAAGGGCGTTTGTCATCATGCTTGTGTAATTCGGGGTGAAAGCCGATCAATGTGCGGAAACGGATTTTCTCTGCAGCGGTTTTGCCGGGGCTATTGATTTTTTGTGTAGTGATTCGTTCATGTTGGCGATTTGCTTCCAGGCGCGTCGCGTCCTGTTTGTCGCTGACGGCTGACGCAATCATCGCATTAACTTGGTCCAGTTGCAGCGGCAGACCGGAGCGCTTGTCGATGCGTACCCGCGCTTTTCCATTCGTAACGGGGAGTAGTGACGGCTCAGTGATTTCCGGATCAAGCAGTCTTTGTTGCGCAAGTTCCGATACAGGACCGGGACGAGGAATTTGCATGCCTGAACGAATGCGTTCCCATACATCGCCGGGCTTGGACGGCGCTTTTTTCCTGCTATGTCGGCCGCTGTGTTTGCTTTGGTGGTGGTTTATTCCGGCTTTGCCGTTTCCGAAGGAAGCCGAAACCGTATCAGACAGGGTCAATAAGCCAATACCGACCAGCATATTCAATACCAACAGTAATAGTCGCATTTTATAACCTTTTATTTTATTTATTGTTATCGTGAACATAACATGCGGATTTCTTGGATCCGTAAGATACATGCCGATGGACCGATTGGGTTTGCCTGGGTTCAGTTTTTCCAATCAGTAGCTGTCATGAGGCGGCTATCCTACGTTCGGAAGAAATTTTTAAAGTTCCGTAGCGTAATGTTTGTTCGTGGAATTATTATCGCGTGCAAAGATTAGGTCTCGCTTAAGATTAACCGGCAGTGCATTGAATCCGTCACTGCGTTTAATAATGAAAAGGTAAAGCCGGGGAATGACGATGGATGAAGCGTGGTTGGGTATTGTTAAGAAGTAAGTGGCTATAAAAATAGCCACTTATCTTTGTTGCATGATTAATAAGCGCCTTGCATCCGGTGTTTTCCATCCCAGAAGGATGATTTTTTAACTTTTTCACCGATGGCTGTAAACATCTGCTCCGTGCCGGTTTTGAGTTGCTTCAGTGCTTTATTCAGCCATCCTATTGCATTTGAGTAAAATGTTTTACCGAAAGCCGCTGCGGTTTCCATTTGTTGCAAAGCCGGATCAAGCACCTTTATCTGGAAAATAATCTGGCTTTGAGAGGGTAGGGCCAGCAGGGCTACCGTTATTTCCTCAAGCAACACTTTGCTGGGATGAGTCACTTTTCTGTCAACCCAGGCGATCACCATTGCAAAATAATTTTTTGCCCGCTCAGGATATTTATTGACGGCATTCGTAGTGGTGTGGATGTTCTGGTAGATAAGCGTTTTTTTCTTACTGATGAAATAACTGGATTCATGAACAAACGCCTGAATGGTCTCAACTTGCTTCTGGATTTGTGTTAGCGATGGGTTGATTATTTTTTCATCAATGCCGTTTTTTATTTGCTGCCTGCACTGGTCAATAATGGTAATGACATTTTGCAGCAGGCTTCGCGGTGTAACAATCAGTTTTGCTTCCAATTCCTGAAGTAGGAACTCGCGATCACTTAAAGACTGTTTTAATTGATCGATGATTTCCTGGTTTGATTGCAGTTGTAATGTCAGTGTTGATACCTGGTTTTCCAACCGGGTAAGTTCGGCTAACATGTCGTTTGTATCGGTACTACTGATATTTGATTCCATGCAGTTCCTCCTCAATGTTATTTATATTTATTATGTATTCAAGCGGTGCAATACATAACAATTAAAAATACTAAAGTCAAGAAAAATGACGGCTAAACCAACAGGCAGAAGCGGCTAAATAATTGTTTTGATATTCGTTTTTTGCGTAAGCGGTGTTTAAAGGCGCGTTGGCGGAATGCGCGTAACGGTTATTTCCTGGCCTCAATCAACTTGATAATATCGCTGCTGCTCTCATCAACGCGCACCGATGAAAAAGCACAGGCTTTGACGTTTTTAACGGTATTGCGGTTAATATTTGCCCCGACCAGCGCAACCACCACCGGATTCAGCAGATTCATCAAGCGGGCCATGACAGGCCTGGAACTGACGACATGTTCCAGCAATAAAACCTGTCCGCCGGGTTTGCATACCCGGTAAAGTTCTTTCAATCCTTTCAGCGGCAACGGTACCGAACAAAAAACAAAAGATGCGATGACGGTATCAAAGCTGTTATCGGCATAGTAAAGCGACTGGATGTCCATCTGATCCAGGTCAACGGCGATATTTTTTCGGTCCCGTTTGTTGGCGGCCTGTTTGAGCATGGCCTTGCTGAAATCAATGGCGGTAATTCGGGCGTCTTTGGGATAATAGTCAAAATTCTTGCCCGTGCCTACACCGACTTCAAGAATATGGTGACCATCGACTTTCGCCCATAACTTTTTTCGCCAGCTTTTAAAAAACAATCCTTCCATGACGGCTTCGAGGCCCTCAAAATAGGGAGCTATCCGGTCATAGCGTTTTTGTATTGTTGCGCTGTCTGAGGCCGATTTCATAATTTGGTTTCAGGTAATTCATCAGGAAACGCATATTACAGCGCAAACTTAACGGCTATCAACAATATTCTTGGTCGTCGGGTAAAATAGCCCAATAAATCAAACACACAACTTTTTAACTTAACCGGCGTTGAATTGGTTAAAATATAAACAATTTTTGGATTAATTATTGACGTGAAGCCACAATTAGAAGATTTAGTACAGACGCCTATCCCGACCCGGCACGGCGAGTTCATCCTGCATTATTACAGCAATAATATTGATGACAAGGAGCATGTTGCCCTGGTTAAAGGCCGTGTTGCCGATCGGGAAAATGTGCCGGTGCGCATCCATTCCGAGTGTTTTACCGGCGATGTATTAGGCTCGAGACGCTGTGATTGCGGCGAGCAGCTGGAATTGGCGATGCAGCTTATTGATGAGGCGGGTTACGGTGTATTGATTTATCTGCGCCAGGAAGGGCGGGGCATCGGCTTGTTAAAAAAACTGCAAGCCTATAATTTGCAGGACAAGGGCATGGACACCGTGGATGCCAATATTCATCTGGGTCATCTTGCCGATGAACGGGAGTACGGCATTGCCGCGTTAATGCTCGATGACCTGAAGATAAAATCGATAAAGCTGATGACCAATAACCCGAAGAAAATCGATGCCTTGAAAAAGCTCGGTATTAATGTGGTTGGCCGCATCCCTGTTGAAGTGGTAGCCCACAAGGACAATTTGGGGTATTTAAAAACCAAGGCCAAAAAAATGGCGCACATGTTGTTTGAGTCCAAAAAGGAAAAGGATTAAGCCGAAAGCCGAAAAATCTATAAAAGGGTCGTTCCTTTAGCCTTTAGCCTTTAGCCTTCAATACCGTTTCAACCAGCTGCACCCAATAGGCTGCGCCGATCGGCAATATCTCGTCATTAAAATCATAATGAGGATTATGCAACAGGCAACTGTTTTCGGAAGAGCCGTTGCCTATCCAGATATAACAGCCCGGCTTTTCCTGCAACATAAAGGCAAAATCTTCCGAACCCATGCAAGGTGTCGGTTGCTGATTGACGCAATCCTCACCGGCCACGGCAATGGCCGCCTGTAACGCCATCGCGGTTTCAACGGCGGCATTGACAGTCACCGGATAACCGGCATTTTCCGGGTTAAAGCGGATAGTTGCGGACACATCAAAACCATCACAAATTGAATTCACCAATCGGGCGATACGCTCGGCAATGGTTTTTTGCACCAAGCCGTCAAAACACCTGAATGTGCCTCTTAATACCACCGATTCCGGCAAGGCGTTCCAGGTATTTCCGGCGTGAACTTGGGTAATGCTGACCACAGCCGGGTCGGAAGGATTAACAGTCCGGCTGACAATGGTCTGTAAGGCCGTGATAATCTGGGCGGCGGCGACAATCGCATCATTGCCCAGATGCGGCATCGCGGCATGCGTGGCTTGCCCGGTAATAATAATTTCAAAACAGTCGAATGACGCCATCATCGCACCGGGCTTAACGGCAAAAGAACCCGGCGGAATATCCGGGAAATTGTGCATGCCGAACACACAATCGGCAGGAAATTGTTCAAACAGCCCGTCATCTATCATCTGTTTCGCACCCGCCCGGCCTTCTTCAGCCGGTTGGAAAATAAAATACACGGTGCCGTTAAAGTTGCGATGCTCCGCCAAATAGCAAGCCGCGCCCAACAACATGGTGGAATGACCGTCATGACCGCAAGCATGCATTTTCCCGTCGTGGCGGGATTTATGAGCAAAACTGTTTTGCTCCTGGATGAACAAGGCATCCATATCCGCACGCAAGGCGATTTTCCGGTCGCCGTTGCCTACGGAAAGTGTTGCAACCACACCGGTTTTGCCCAAGCCCTGATGAACCTCCAAACCGAAACCTCTCAACTTATCGGCGATAAATTTTGCCGTTTCGGTTTCTTCAAAAGCGGTTTCCGGGAACTGGTGCAGATGTTGCCGCCATTGACGCATTTGGTTGTGTAGTTGATCGATTTTGTTAGGGTTAGGCATTTGAGTGCTTTAGGGTATGAATATTATTGAGATTTGCTGGTTAGTCGGTGTTCTATAGTTCAGGTAATCTGCAAAAGAAATGGATCAATAGAATAGAGGAATACCTTCATCATAAAACGGTAGCGTAAAATCTAAGTCTGACCGGCTTTTATGAATCTTCCATGTTGAACTGATCTTGGTCTAATGATGCCTATACTATCCTTTTTATAAAAATTTTTTCGGTATAACTTTCTATCTTACTTTATGTGAAATTGAAAGCTTGTTCGTTTATCCCATCTCCCCCGCCTCACGATAAGAAACCATGCGCTGCCGTTCTTCGTCCCAGAGGCTTGCGCGGAAGCATTCGAGGATTTCGCCGGGCGCCAGTGACGTGGTTATCGGCGATTGCAGTTCGGGAATGGCGGCCATGGCTTCGGGTAGGCGATAGAACGGGATATGCACGTTGAGGTGATGGATGTGGTGATAGCCGATGTTGCCGGTGAACCATTGCATGACTTGGTTGAGTTGCAGGTAGCTTGAGGACTCCATCGCGGCCCGATAGAAGGTCCAGGCTTCGGGCGAGATGATTTTCATGCGTTTGAAGCTGTGCTGGGCAAAAAACAGGTAGCTGCCCAGCGCCGATGCGATGGTCATCGGCAACAAGATGACGAAGAAAGCCATCTCAAAACCGCCGAATATCCACAATGCGGCAATCAGTCCGCCATGCGCGAGCAGTGACAGTGCCGAATCCCAGTGCTTGTAAGGATCGCGAAATAGCGGTAACAGGCAGATGTTCAGGAAGAAAACCGTGAAATAACCGAATAACAGGGTCAAGGGATGGCGTTCAATACGGTAGCGGGCGCGTTCTGCCGTTGTCGCTTGACGCCACATTGTCGTGGATATAATAGGGAATGCGCCGACGCCGGTTAGGGAAATCTGGCCGACATGACCGTGATGGTAGTTGTGGCTTTTCTTCCATGAATTGGGGGGCGTGAGTCCGAAAGCGCCGTAGGCACGAAACAGTATT
Source organism: Methylococcaceae bacterium (assembly GCA_005772825.1). Lineage (GTDB taxonomy): Bacteria > Pseudomonadota > Gammaproteobacteria > Methylococcales > Methylomonadaceae > SXIP01. The sequence continues at coordinate 14,669 of SXIP01000047.1, forward strand.
GCGGCCAGAATGGAATCCCTGAGAATGGTTCCGTGCATGTAGTCATGATATGTGATGAATGCGCGTACTATCAGCAGCGCGCCGAGCACGGATAAAACCATTCGGGCCGGCCACCAGGTCAGCAATCCGGCGCCGACCAGCGCTGCGATCATCAGTGTGAAAGTAATTCCTACGTGCCACCAGCTTTTTGTTCTGGATTCCACGGCAAAGGGCGTTGTCGCCGCCAACAGTTCTCGGCCCATTCGAATGTCGGCGCTGTGTTCGGGAATATCGGATTCCTGGCCGATAGTCTCTGCGTTTACTTCATTATTCAGGTTGCTTTGTTTCATAAAAATACCCCCGCCACTGCACACAAAACAGGATTCAGGTCGCGGTTGGAACCGACTTGGACCCTTCCCGGTTGTTCAGGGCTTGCAAATGCTGACAAAATCGTAACGGCTACCCGGTTATTAGGTTAAAAACGTTTATAAAATAAACTGTTGTAAACGTAATGTAATACCGGCGCAGTTATAATTATTTTAGCGTTTTAGTTTTGAAAAAGTAACCTGTTTACCTTGTCCGGTAAAGGCTCTGATTGCATCATCAATGGACTAAAGCCGGTAATTTTTGGTATAGTTACAGGGCTTTTAGATGATTTATCACATCCCTTTTACTCATTTTTCATATTTTCACTCTGGAGAAACTCAATGCCGATTAAAGTTGCAATCAATGGTTATGGCCGTATTGGACGTAATATTATCCGCGCGTTATACGAGTCAGGTCGTACCAATGAGATTCAAATTGTTGCAATCAATGATTTGGGCGACACCAACACGAATGCTCACCTGACTCAGTATGATTCAGTACATGGGAAATTCCCTTTTGAAGTCAGTATTGATGGCGACTCTATGGTTATCAATGGCGACAGAATCAAGGTTTTCTCTGAAAGAGACCCGTCAAAGTTGCCTTGGGGCGATCTGGGCATCGATGTTGTTCATGAATGCACCGGTTTGTTCACCAGCAAGGCAAAAGCTTCTGCCCACATTACTGCCGGCGCGAAAAAAGTCATCATTTCCGCACCGGGCGGCGAAGATGTCGATGCCACTATTGTTTATGGTGTCAACCACACGGTTCTGAAAGCATCGGACACCGTTATTTCCAATGCATCCTGCACCACCAACTGTCTGGCTCCGTTAGTAAAACCCTTGCACGATGCGATTGGTGTCGAAAACGGTTTAATGACCACGATACATTCTTACACCAATGATCAGGTCCTGACAGACGTATACCACAGTGATTTGCGTCGTGCCCGCTCAGCGACTCAGTCAATGATTCCTACCAAAACCGGCGCCGCTGCCGCTGTCGGTTTGGTATTGCCTGAATTGTCCGGAAGACTCGACGGATTTGCGATGCGCGTTCCTACTATCAACGTCTCCGTGGTTGACTTGGTTTTCCAGGCGTCCAGAAATACCAGCAAAGCTGAAATAGACGAGATTCTGACAGCGGCCTCTAACGGCTTCTTGAAAGGTATCCTGGATATTAACGAAAAACCGCTGGTTTCAGTTGATTTTAACCACAATCCGGCATCGTCTATTTACGAAGCACCATTGACCAAAGTACTGAACGGCAACCTGGTAAAAGTTCTGTCCTGGTACGATAACGAGTGGGGTTTCTCAAACCGTATGCTGGATACAACCATTGCCTTAGTTAATGCGCAATAACGGATCAAATACCCCATGTTAAGAAGAACCAAAATTTTAGCAACACTAGGGCCAGCCACCGATAAACCCGGTGTGCTTGAAGGTCTTTTTGCCGCCGGTGTTGACGTAGTGCGAATGAATTTTTCGCACGGTTCTGCCCAGGATCATATCGATAGAGCCAACACCATACGTGAATTGAGCCGTAAAACCGGACGTCGCGTAGGTATTCTTGCGGACCTGCAGGGGCCTAAAATCCGTATCGCCCGATTTAAAGATACCAAGGTATTTTTAAATGAAGGCCAGGATTTTGCGCTGGACATCAATTTTGATCCCAAGGCAGGCGATAACACCCAGGTCGGTATTACCTACGAACCTTTGGCGCTGGAAGTCAGACCCGGCAGCAGACTGTTGCTGGACGACGGTCGTATTGTTCTGGATGTAGTTAATGTCGAGAACATGCGTGTTAACTGTACAGTTGTCGTGGGCGGCGATGTGTCCAACTACCAAGGCCTCATCCTGTTGGGCGGCGGTCTTTCTGCGGCGGCTTTAACTGAAAAAGACAAGGAAGATATCAAAACGATCGCGGTTATGAAGTGCGATTATGTGGCGATCTCCTTTCCACGTTGCGCAGAAGATCTTCATGAAGCGCGCCGCTTGCTGCAAGCTGAAGGCTGTTATGCCGGTATCGTTTCCAAAGTTGAACGTGCGGAAGCGATTGTGCCTGATGTTATGGACGAGATTATCCTGGCATCGGATGCAGTCATGGTTGCGCGTGGCGATTTGGGTGTTGAAATCGGTGACGCCAACTTGCCCGCCGTACAGAAAATGCTGATTAAACGCACCAGGGAACTCAATCGTGTTGCAATTACCGCCACACAAATGATGGAGTCGATGATTGAAAACGCGATTCCTACCCGTGCGGAAGTATTTGATGTCGCCAATGCTGTTTATGACGGCACCGATGTCATCATGCTGTCTGCAGAAACCGCTTCCGGGAAGTACCCGATTAAAGCGGTTGAAGCGATGGACCGTATCTGTATCGAAGCGGAAAAGCAACGCAGCGTTCGTGAGTCCGATCACCGTCTGAATATTCAATTTGAACGCGATGACGAAGCGATTGCGATGTCCGCCATGTATATGGCCAATCATACCAAGATTAAAGGCATTGTTGCTTTAACCGAATCCGGTTCCACGCCTTTGTGGATGTCCAGAATCAGTTCCGGTATTCCTATTTTTGCTTTCAGCAGCCAGGAAAAAACCCTGGGTAGAGTGACCTTGTTTCGCGGCGTTTTTCCTATTTACTTCAAACTTGAAGACCAGGATCATGCCGAGGCGAACCGTAGTGTTGTGAAAGAACTCAGAAAATGGAATCTCGCTAAAGACGGCGATAAATTCATTATCACCAAAGGCGACCTGAATGGCGTTGAAGGCGGCACCAACGCCTTGAAGGTTATTGTGGTCGGACAGGGTTTAACCCCTTAAAACCCATCCATCCTGTATTTCAGATCGATACGATATCGATACGATCTGGATTACAGGATCACCTTTTAATGAATTGGTCTGCTAGAATGTTGCCTCATATTCCAGCATCAGGCGGACAATATCGTGGGTTAGTTGCTGCTTTTCATAACCCTGGCTTCAATCAACTTACTTTGATAATCGGGCAGGGCAACGACCATGTCCTGTTCAGGATGACAGAGGCAGGCCGGAAAATAATTCTGTTTTTGCAGGGTATCCTTCAGAGCGACTTGAGAGAAAAAAGGTGGTGCTTTGTCAAGACTGCGCATTAAACAGGATTGGCAATCCCCTTGACGACAACCATGGGGTATTCGGATATTCTTTATTTAACAAGGCATCCGGTACCGCTTCATCGGCTTGACAGTCAAATCGGGTTTCACCAATTGTTATGCTTGGCATCGTCACCACCTGGTCTTGTGTTATCTGCCTAAGACGTCATTGCGTGTGCTTTCTGCAATAGCGGCAACCTGGGCTATCAGGTTTTCAGGGACGTTCAGTTCCTGTAATGTTCCTGTCAGGTGTTCCATCACGGCGTCAAAATGACTGTCGTTCAAGCCCATTTTGACGAAACGAGCATGCGCGGTACGCATATCGGTTCCGGTATAATTATTAGGGCCGCCAAAGGCCATAGTTAAAAAAGCTCTTTGTTTGGCGGCTTGTTTTTCCATATCGGAACTGTCGAAAAAACGGTTAATCCGGTAATCCGACAGCACTTTGCGGTAGAAAATGTCAACCGCAGCGTTTACCGCCGCTTCACCGCCGAGTTGATCATATAATGATGGGGCGGCAGCTGTTTGTTCTTCACTCATAATTGTCTCCTGGTGTTTTATAATAGTTATGCTTTTTTAAGCAAAGCGGGTTTGCTTGGAGGGGAAGTGTATAACAACCCAATGACTTATGCAATATATAGCTTATAAATGTTTTTTATGATTTAATGAAGCCATAATTAACAAAGGCCATTGTGCAAAGTATGGGATCCCTAATGCTACAGAAAATAAGCCCCCGCCAGCATCATATTCTTGAGAAATTACTGGAAAACAGGAATGGCTTAAGCATTGATGACTTGGCGGCGGCGCTGGATATTTCAAGAACAGCCGTGCAACAGCATTTCCTTGCGCTGGAAAAAGACGGTTACATCAAAAAAAACACCTTGCATAAAACTGCCGGACGACCTGTTAGTATTTACGGGATTACTGATAAAGGCATCAATTATTTCCCCAAACAATACGCCTGGTTTTCCGAGTTGATCTTGAGTGATTTGCAAGATGAAATAAGCCCAGAGCGGTTTACCGGTTATATGCAGAGGCTGGGAGTGAAACTCGCCGATAAACTGCGCAGCCAGTTTGAAGGAAAAGAGCTGGATGAGCGCATTCATGAGCTGATTTTAATAATGACGGACCTTGGCTTTCAAGTGAAAGCCGATGTTGAGACTGAAACCGGCAAACAGGTTTTACAGGCGCAAAATTGCATCTATCATGACTTGGCGGAAAAACATCAGGCAATTTGTGAATTTGATTTGGCGCTGATGTCTTCTTTATTGGAAAGAGAAGTTAAGCAATTAAGCTGCATGGCGAAAGGTGATTGTGCTTGTAAATTTCGCATTCAGGAAAAAAAGTAAACACTGGAATCAGCATGTTCCGATAGACTGGGGATTGGCAGGCCGGATAAAGCCGGATGAAACAGATTATTGCCGTGTAAATCGGGTTTTGGATTGGAAAATCAAAGCTCGTAATTTTTATTTAGAGTTTCCAAACAGCTTTCAGGCCGTATAATATAGGGCATTGTTTGGCGTGCAGTATGTGTCCGGCATTTGCCATATTTTGTCACTTTCTGACAAATACTGTTATGATCCGGGACGGTAAATAGCCAAGGACTTGAGTGAGTTTGGTTCAATAGTTTTTTTCTAACTTAACTTTTTCATAAACTACTGATTCTTTGTTCAAGAAGCCGGAATTTCTGTTAATTTAGATCTTCCTGCTGAAAAATAAGGCAATTGCAGAATTTGGCACGGCCTATGCTGAAGTTATTAATTGAATAGATGTATGGGTATGAGGTTTATTGCCAAAATGAATTCCCCTCACTACATTTGTTAGTACTAATAAAAAAACAACGGACAATTTAATGGAAACGCCAAGATTACCGATAGAAGACGTATCTGATCAAACGCCAAGGCCTGTTCCCGATAGACGAAGAGAGCCGCGTTCTGCTGAAGACAGACGAGAACAAAGGCGTTTTGCCATTTATATAAAATATGTTTTATTTTTGGATGGTGTTGAATACAGGGGGCTTATCGGTAACCTTAGTTTGGGCGGCGCCTACCTCAGCACTATCGAGCCGTTAATGACGGAAGACAAGTTATTTCGAGACGGTGAAATTGAATTGAAAATTTCAGACAAGCCGATTCGAGTGCATTGCCATATAAGATACGTGGGAACGGAACAAAATGAATATCCCAAAGGCGTAGGACTGGCTTTTTCCGAGAATGACGGAAATGCCAGGGCGGCAATCAAAGAGTTTATTATCGGTTTGTTTACCTGAGCCGATTTTATATCCCGTTTCGCCCTTCTAAATCATATCTATTGATTACAGTGGATAAGAAACTGCCTGATGTCAGGCAGCGCAACCCCGTCTAAATTCATCAGACCTACATATTTTTTAGCAGAATATTTTGCTCGGAACTTTCCATTAATTGCCGGAAGCTGTTGATTGCATTTATAAACAGCTGTTCCTGACCAATATCCGGCAGATGATCTCTACCTTGGTGTTCCAGGGCATTAATCACAAAGGCAACGGTCAGAATATTAATATCGACAGCCGGCTGGTAAACCTCGTCATCTATGTTCGGAAGTTTGTATTCGACCAGTATATGACTTGCGGTTAAGGTTGATAACAACGGCCTGACAATTGACAGCGGAATAACCAGTCTTGATGCGATTTCATCAGCGGTTAACGGGTTTGCCAATTGACTGAAATTTTTGACAACCAGATGGGTAATTTGCAGGGCAATGATTTTTTTCAGGGACAGACTTAAGTCGGCTATGCGGTTATTATTACGGCAACTCTCATAATTCTGTAAAAAAAACGCGACTTCACAGCCGAATAACAGGATCATCCACACCAGTTGCAACCAGATGACAAATAACGGTAGCGCTGCAAAACTACCGTAAATGGCGTTATACGAGGATACGCCAAATTGCAGGCTTAGATAAACCCATTGTAAAAGGTAATACAAAATACCGGTGACAAAACCGGCAATGATCCCCGTGCGGTAATCTATTTTATGATTAGGCATAAAAATCAAGGTAAAGGTGAATAACCCCACCATCAGCGCCAACGGCGACAAACTCAATGCACCCAGCACCAGCGAGGTGCCGAATTTCGGTAGCTCAATAACGGTTATTAACCAAGTTACCTTAATATTCAGCAATACGGTAATGCTGCTGGAACCGATCAATAACACCGGCGCCAGTAACATTAATGACAAATAATCGCTTAATTTACGGCTTAACGAGCGACCCTTGTTGACTTTCCAGATATAGTTGAACGACTCTTCAATATTGCTGATAACGTTGATGACGGTCCAAAACAGCACGACCAGACCGAAGCCGGCAACAATCTCGCCTTTAGTGCTGTTCAGCATGTTTTGTGCAAAGCCGATCAGTTGATGCAGCATGGTGTCTTGAGACGGCACTTTCTCAAGCAGTTGCTGCTCCAGTATTTTTTCAAAGCCAAAGCCTTTGGCGATACCAAACAACATCGCGAACACAGGCACAATGGACAGTATGCTGTAGAGCGTTAATGCCGAAGCCCTTAGCGGGCAATGATCGCTGTAGAACCCCTGGACAGATAGGATGAATATTTTTAGGGACTTGATTACTATGGCTTTAAACGCGGGCATTTGCTGTTCATGCAGCAGCCAGATATCGTTTTTAAGTCGATTGATTGTTTTCAAATTCATCCGTTGATCTTATACATTACAGTATTAAGGGAAGTTATTGTAAACAGGTCCGGGATGATAGCAAGGATTTGTCAGTCGCTGAAAATTTAAGGCTCAATTGTCTCAATGCAATAGTGGCGGCATTCCCTGTTGCTGATGCTTATCAACGCGCTGTTTTCCAGTTCGGCATTACGCGTTTTGTTGCCGAATCATCGGATAATCCCGGCTACCTCCGCTTATACTCCGCGCCTCGTTAATGCTCCTGCATTGTCCAAACCTCCTGCATCCGTACAGTCGTTGCAATGTCAGTGCGGAGTATAAAGCTAATGCAATCCTCATCGAATCTTAATCGAACCCCAAGGTTTTTACTCATTTTGTTTCTGTAAGCTTTACTCCAACGTATAACGACTTGGTGAGATGCCATTTATGGTTTTCGGATACTTGTGAGCCAATAACCTTAAAAAAAATGTGATTTATATCGGTAATCGGGCTCACCACGCTAGATTTAAATAACGCCGGGTAAATTAATGCGTTTGCCGCGACAAAACGCGAGTTAAAGCCTTAATAACTTGATCATTTGATTCCTGCTCTCCCGGAAGGAGGGCGAACAGTTGCCCGAGTTATTTCATGCATATTCGTTAGGCGGAATCCAAGAAGCTGTGAGCTGTTCTTCGTAGGCGTTTAACGCCCTATAACACCGAAATCGCCTGTGCGATACCGGGGAATTATTTACTTGAGAGTTTATTGACATGAAAAAAAATGTGATACAAAAAAAAGTTTTGTTTACCACTGCGGCTTTTCTGATGAGTGCTTTTTTTAGCATTGATGCGAAAGCGGTGGAAGAAGGTCAGCCCGCTCCACCTTTTACCCTGCCTTCATTATTACAAAACCGGGAAACAAATTTACAACAATTCAAGGGCAAGGTTGTTTACCTTGATTTTTGGGCTTCATGGTGCGCTCCGTGCCGAATTTCTTTTCCTTTGTTAAATAAACTGCATCAGAAACTTAAAAACCAGGATTTTGAAGTGGTGGCGATAAACCTTGATGAAGAAAAAGACAAGGCGGAAAAATTTCTAAAGGAAATCCCCGTGGATTTTACCGTGTTGCGTGATGCCGACGGTAAATGGTCCGATCAATATGTTGTTGAATCAATGCCTACGTCCTTCATCATCGATAGAAACGGCGTTGTGCAGATGATTCATCATGGCTTTACCAGTGACGATATAACCGGCATTGAAAACAAAATTACCGAATTGCTGGCAAGCAAATAGCCGCTCGTTATGAAAGTTATTCGTATGTTATTGATGATTGGCGCCATTGTCGGCTGCGTAGCTTGTACGGAAGTTTTACCCAGGCAGCGAGGTAATTTGGCATTGCCGCAGATGGCGTTAACGCCTGATGCCTTGGAATTTAGCCTGCGCCAACATACCGCGTTCAGTAAAGAAGCGGGCAGCGGCGGTTATGGCGGTGGCGGCGGCGGTTGCGGCTGCAACTAAACATCGCTCCCTGGTGAAAAAAATGATGAGAATACCTGTGAAACGACATAAAAAAAACACCACCATTGCCCGCTTGGCCTGTGCGGCGCTAACCTTGCCGGGCATCATGCACACGGCAACGGCGGGACGGGTTGAAGAAACCTACAATGCCGATTTCCAATATGGTCATTATTCGGAAAGCGACAAGCGCATTGACGTCAATATTTTTGAAGGCGCGTTATCCGCGCCACTCGGCAAGGCCTTGACGGTCGATGTCAACTTAGTGCGCGATGTCATCTCGGGCGCTTCGCCGGTTTATAACCAAAATATCAAGGGGAAGATTAAACAAATTATCAGCGCGGCATCAGCCAAAAGTTCATGCGGGCAATCGATATGCGAGGAACGTAATGCGATAACATCCGGATTGACTTATTTTTTTGATGCCGCTTCGATTAATCTAAACGGCGGTTATTCAAAGGAAAATGACTACCAATCAAGGTATGTCGGCAGTAATTTGAGTCTGGATTTGGGTAATAAAAAGCTGACCACGCTCAATTTCGGCGCTTCTGTGGCTTTTGATGAAATCGACCCGTCCGTTTCTCCCTGGGCGCATAGTACAGCGAAAAACGGGCGTATCCATGAAAGTAAAACCAGTCAAAGCTATTTGCTGGGCGTGACGCAAATTATCGACAAGGATTCTTTATTTCAAAGCAACCAGACGTTTAGTTATAGCAACGGCTATTTAACCGATCCTTATAAATGGGTTGAAGTGAAAGTCGCTAATCCGTGGTTCAGCTTCAGTTTGCCCATTGAGGAGGTCAGGCCGGGGGAAAAATTTCAATGGGCGTGGTTGAATCAATATGTCCGTCATTTCGGGCAATTGAACAATGCGGCCTTGCATTTGGATTATCGGTTTACCAAGGATGACTGGGGCATCGATTCGCATACCTTTGAAGCAAGCTGGCATCAACCTATCGCCGATGGCTGGCAGTTGATTCCGCGATTTAGATATTATTCCCAAACCAGCGCGGATTTTTATCAGCCGACCTTTAGCGGAAAGCTGTCGAATGACTTCAGGCGCTTGAAAAATCATTCCGCTTATTCGAGCGATTATCGGCTTGCAGGTTTTGGCGCGATTTCGGGAGGCATCAAATTGACTAAGGAAATTACCAATCTGAAATCAATCAACCAATTAAATTTTCAAACGGGCATTGAATATTACGATCATCAAGCCGGTTATCGATTAGACGGTAATAGCTTGGGGCATTTTGCCGATTTTAGTTATTACCTGGTCACTGCGTCTTTTAATTTGAAGTTTTAATTCAGCAGGCCATGCTGCAGGTATTTAATTTTGCATTCACAGCCATGGGTTCACCGTGCTGCGTGCAGTTCTGCACAGACTCGAAGGCTCAGGCGGAAGCGGTTTACCAGTTGGTTTTAAAGCGTATTGATCAGTTGGAGCAGCGCTATTCCCGTTATCGGGATGACAGTTTGATCGCCGAGATAAACCGGCGGGCGGGTTCGGGCGTTAGCACGCCGATAGATTCCGAAACAGTCGCCTTGCTGCACTATGCAGAGCAGTGTTATCGGGAAAGCAATCAATTGTTCGATGTGACGTCAGGCGTATTGCGGCGAGTATGGGATTTTAAAAATACCGGCTTGCCCGGCAAGACTGAAATAGACGCGGTTTTGCCGTTAATCGGCTGGAAAAAAGTGCAATGGAACGCGCAAGGCATTTACCTGCCGCAAACCGGAATGCAGTTGGATTTTGGCGGCATCGTTAAAGAATATGCCGCCGATGCGGTGGCGGGTTTATTTCACCGGCAGGGCATATACAACGGAATTGTCGAGTTAGGAGGCGATATTAGAGTGATTGGCCCCATGCCCGATAACCAGGGCTGGCCCATTGCCATTCGCGATCCCAGGCAACCCGATAAAGTCATCGCGCAATTTAAACTGGCTTCCGGCGCTTTGGCCAGTAGCGGTGATTATGAACGCTTTCAGTTGATAGACGGGATTCGCTACAGCCATTTGTTGCATCCCAAAACCGGCTGGCCGGTCACCGGCTTGCAGGCGGTCAGCGTTATTGCCGAACATTGCGTGGTCGCGGGCAGTGTCGCGACTATTGCCATGCTCAAGGCTGACAAAGGATTGCCCTGGTTACGGAAATGCGGAGCGCCATTTTTATGCTGTCAAAGTAACGGACAGGTTTTTAACACTTTAGAGGTAGTAAAGACATGAAAAAAATTGCAATTATTACAATGTGTTGGTTATTTGCGATAGTTATGGCTCATGCCGAAATCCCAAAAGCAGGGCTAACAATCGCTCCTTTAAATTCCGAGCAGTGGCCGGCAGAGTTTCGACTGACATTGACTGTGCCGAACGATCACCATGCCTATTTGGATGCCGGACAAGAAAATATTTACATTCCTATCGCCCTGGATTCCAAGGACGCGTTGACCGCCGCCCGGTTAAAGATCACCACGCTGCAAAAACCGGCAGGCGTGTTCGATGGCAAGGTTAAAGCCACCGTGTTGAGAGGTCAGGGCGATTTTACTTTTTCGCTTACCCCCATAGATCGGCAGCCGCCGGATCGCTTAGTAACGTTAGCGGTTAGCTATCAGCTATGCAATGACTTGACCCATGTGTGTTTTCGTCCGCAAACCGCGCCAATCAGTGTAACGCTGCCGGTCGCCACAGCCATGCAAAACGCTGTAAGCGCTGACGAAGCGATCAGCTTTACCGATCAACTGTTGTCATTATTTAAAAATAACCGGGACAACACTTTTGTCATGTTTTGGCTCATGTTTATGGCGGGAATGTTGTCGGTTGCAACGCCGTGTGTTTACCCGATGTTGCCGATCACTTCAATGTTCATTGTCAACCGCGCCAACGGCATTGCTGAAAAGGAAAAGCTGCATGCGCTCGTCTATGTCATCGGTATTATCGGCACCTACATGGTCTTAGGCCTAATGGCGGGAATGACCGGCGGGGCGTTTAATACCATTATGCAATCGGCTTGGGTCAATATTGGTTTTGCCCTGTTTTTTGCTTTTTTCGCCATCGCGTTGCTGGGCTTTTACGAATTGGCCTTTATGCAGAATGAAGTGCATTCCCTCGATCAACAATCCGCGCGTATTAAAGGTTTAGGCGGCACCTGGATGATGGGCGCTGTCGCGGGATTGGTCATTTCGCCTTGCGTAGGCCCGATTGTCTTCGCGCTGTTGCTGCAAGTTGCCGACAACATCGCCGACAAAGCCGATGAACTGGTGGCAATCGGCGAGACTTTAACTTTTTGGGACAAACTAGGCATTGCTTCGCAAGGCAGCATCATGATGGGCGGATTTGGGTTTGGCGTAGGCCTGCCTTTTTTCATCATCAGCGTGGTCAAATTCAAGAAGCTGCCCAAAGCCGGTTACTGGATGAACAAAATCAAATATGCGTTCGGCTTGATGATTTTGTACTTCGCTTACCAGTATTTTGCCAAAGGCATGGGCGTGTTGGCAGTCGAGCCTGTTGTGACGCGTTCATTGGCTTTTGGCGTAGCGGCCGTATGGATCGCCGTGGTGCATTGCAATGTATTATCGCTGTTACCCCCCGATGCCCAACCCAACCAGAAAATGCATCATTTTGTCGGAGTGATGTCGTTGATCATCGGTGCTTGCTTAATTGTGGTCGGTCTTGGCAAAACGCCGATTATCGCGGTTGCTCATGCAGAGACGCCGGCAGTTGCAAGCAGTGAATCGGGCATAACCGCCACCGTGCAAGAGGAGGCGGGAATTTCATGGTATAGAAATTTTGAGTCCGCGCAAAAAGCCGCCCGGCAATCAGGAAAACCGATATTTATAGATTTTTATGCGAGCTGGTGCGCTAACTGCGTGGCCTTCAAGGAAGAAGTCGCCCATAACCTGAAATTGAATCAGGCCTTAAGAGAAAAAGCGGTTGCCGTGAAGCTGGTGGACAAAGAGCCGGAATTTGAAAAATTTCGCGCGCAATCGGAGCATCGCCAATTGAAGATCGGCTTACCCTATTTCGCCATTATTGCGCCGAGTGGAGAATTGATTTGGTCAAGCACTGATTACAAAGCCACGGAAAAAATGATGTCCATCCTCCTTGAACATCAAGGCGTGGTGTAGACAGCTCAAAGATGGGCGGCAAAATGCCTTGAACGAGTTACCCAACAACTTTAAGGCGGGTAGACAACATCGCTATTTGTAACAACTAAGTCCTCGCGATTACTGGTTCCCAGGCTCTGGCTTGAGAACCAAAACCCTCGAAGCTCCAGCTTCGGGAAAAGCAGGAAGCCAGAGCTTCCAAGACCGCATTCCCAAGCTGGAGCTTGGGAATGCGCTGAGTAGTTACCTTTTGTTACTTAAATTAATTAAGGATTTACCCATGAATAAAACAACTTATTTTTATAAAACCTTGACTGCCTTATGCCTAGTGGCGGCATCACAGTTCATCACAAGCAATGCTTCGGCAACCGCGCAAATTTTCTCAAGTGCGATTTCCAAAGGCATTAAGGTGACAAGTTGCCAATCCTGCCATTCGGGTTCGCCGGGTCAAGAGGACAAGGGGAATTTAAAGACCAACTATCTGAATGCGTACAAACTGGACCAGTCGGGTTTGTCCCGTCTTAAGAATTTAATCAACGGCTGCCCTACCGGACAGGTGCTGAATCAAACCACCTTTCTTTGTACAGCGTCTGTTCCGGCTAAACCAAAAACGGTTTCAGGAGCCGTCGGCTCAAGTACGTCCGGTGCGGCGAAAACCGATGTATACGCGGTTAGCTGCGCCGCCGGTTCGTCTTCTCTTGCTGTGTCGGTTAGTGATATGCCGCCTGTTAAAGCCCCTATCGTCAGCATTCAAGCGACGAAGGGTTTTTCCACCTCAGCGTTAAGCCAGGATAACAAAGACGGCGACGGCAAATTTAGCCCGGAAGTAAAGCTGGCCGGTGGATCAGGCGTATACAATATGCGCGTCAATAAAGGCGCGTCAACCGTAACAGGCGCGGAAACTTACACGGCTAAATTCGCGTGCCGGAATGCGGCGGGCGTACAAACCGGTACCACATGGACCATCAAGCAAAATCAATAAGCCTTTATTTGCCGGGCATCGACAGTCGCTTCGGACGATGCCCGGTTAAGTTTTGAATACATAGCCATAGCAACCTATCGACACCTGGAAAAATTTATGTCTTTCACTATGCAGCGACGAGTTTGTTACACGGTAATGACTGCTATCGTCGCGTTTCCGTTACAAGTGATGGCGGCAACAACCAAAATGCCTGACAAGGTTTCAGACAGCACGGATGTTCGTTTGATAGTAAGCGCAAATAAGGGCAGCGAACTGCAACTGGAAGTTAGACACACCCCTTTAGCGCAGGTGCTTGACAGCCTCGCCCGGCAAATCAATATTCCAATCCATTATTCGGTTCTTCCCAAAAACGTAGTGACCGCTACCTGTGTCGGGGCAACTTTAAAAGAAATATTGGCGTGCCTGATAGCCGAAAAAGCCGGTTTAGTCTTTCGCTACTCAAAAACAGCCGTCAATAGCCAGGACATTGCAGAAGCCTGGATAATGGGTTCGACCTTAGCCGAACTACCCGCTCAAAATGGGAATTGCGCCGCAATGACGACGGTGAAATCAAGCAGTAAACCGACAGCCAAGCAGGCCGGGAAAAAGCACGATTCAGAGCCGGATAGGGTCGGCGAACTGTTGGCGATGGCTAAATCCAAAAATCCTGAAGACCGCGCAAGCGCTATGGGCGCCATATTAAGTGATGAAATAAAAAGCGCCCCTGCAATAAAAGCCGCATTAGAGGACGCGTTGACGGATCAGGACGCCGCTGTCAGGGCGCAAGCGGTTTCAACCTTAGCCCGCCTTGAAGGTAATGATGCTGGCGCCGTGTTACAAGATGCGCTGCACGATAGAGATGTCGATGTCAGGCTAATGGCGGTTGACGGTATTACTGATGATGTTACGCTACTCAGTCAGGCCCTTAACGACAGTGATGAAACCGTGCGCGGTTTGGCTGCGATAAAACTCGAAGCGTTAAGCCAACAATAAAATAACGCGCAATGTTCGCTTTTAAAGGTTGAAATAATGCGGGGCATAGCGCAAATTTAAGCATTTAAACCATAGGAAAAATATGGAATCCTCAGCGCATGAAAAATTCCTCCGCCGGGCGATCGAACTCTCGGCGCGGGCCGGTCTGGAATACTGCACCGGCGGAGTTTTCGGCGCGCTTATCGTGAAAGACGGGAAGATTGTTTCGGAAGGCATGAACCGGGTTATTGCCAGCCATGATCCGACATGGCATGCGGAAATGGAGGCGATACGCTCCGCCTGTATTACCTTGCAGCATTTCAAACTGGATGGCTGCATTCTGTACACGTCAGCCGAACCCTGTCCGATGTGCCTAGCGGCCTGCTATTGGGCGGGAATAAGCCGCGTGTATTACGCCGCATCCGTTGAGGATGCCTTCGAGTACGGCAATTTTGATGATCGCCCCATCTACGAGCAACTGGCCCTGCCGAAGGAGCAACGCTCGATTAAACTCGTCCAGATGCTGCGTGATGAAGCGGAATTTGTCTGGAAAAAATACCAGGCCAAGCCCGACAAACTTCATTATTGATCGGGCTGGTGGTTATCGAAGGTTTAATCCGCCTTAACTATTGTGTGGATTAACCAGCAGGTTGATCAATATCTGTTCATAGATACGGCTTAAAATTTCCAGGTCTTCCAGGCCCACATTCTCATTGATTTTATGAATGCTTTCATTCAACGGGCCTAGCTCAATGACCTGAGCGCCGGTCGGAGCGATAAAGCGACCGTCAGAGGTACCTCCGCCGGTATCATCGAGCGTTTCAAAGCCGGTCACCGTTTTAATGGCGGCATGGGCGGCGTCAATTAACGCGCCTTTTTCGGTTAGGAAAGGATTGCCGGACAAGCGCCAATGCAAGTCATAGCGAAAACCGTATTTATCGAGAATGGCGTGAGTGCGCTGTTTAATGGTCGCCTCATCCAGTTCCGTGCAAAACCGCAAATTAAACTGTACAACGGCACTACCGGGAATAATGTTTTCCGCACCGGTTCCGGCATTGATATTGGACACCTGCAAGCTGGTCGGCGGGAAAAACGCATTGCCGCGATCCCAGACTTCCTCGGTCAATTCTTTTAACGCAGGCGCAAAGGTATGTATCGGGTTTTCCGCCAGTTCAGGGTAGGCGACATGGCCCTGAATACCGGCAACGGTTAATTTGGCGCACAAGGAGCCGCGCCGCCCGACACGAATCACATCGCCGATTTTTTTGTCGCTGGACGGCTCGCCGACCAGGCACCAGTCGATTTTTTCATGACGCTGTTCCAGCACTTCAACGACCTTCACGACGCCATGCGTGGCGATGCCTTCTTCGTCACTGGTCATCATTACGGCAATCGAACCCTGATGATCGGGGTGATTGGCGATAAAACGTTCGACGGCCGTGATGAAGGCGGCAATACCGCCTTTCATATCGGCAGCGCCCCGGCCATACAATTTACCGTCACGAATCGTTGCTGTAAACGGCGGCGACAGCCAAGCATCCAAGGGTCCGGTCGGCACGACATCGGTATGGCCGAGAAAGGTAAACAGCGGCTTGGCATCGCCGCGTCGCAGCCAGATGTTTTGGGTATCGGCGAAATCCAGGCGTTCCTCTTTGAAGCCCAGACGGGTCAAGCGTTCTGCAAGGACATCCTGACATCCTGCATCTTTAGGGGTGACTGACTCGCGGCTGATCAGGTCTTTGAGAAGTTCCAGCGTATCGCTCATAACATAGTTTGGTAATGGTCTGCTTTAAAACCAACGATCAGCTTATCGCCGGTATCTAAAATCGGTCTTTTAATCAGGGTAGGGGTCTCCAGCATCAGCCGGAGGGCTTTGTCCTGCGTTAAATCACGTTGCTGTTCGGGATTGAGTTGCCGCCAACTGGTGCTGCTGCGGTTGAGCAGCTTATCCCACTCGGTGCGGGCGGCGAAATCGTTTAGTTGCGCGGATGTCAGCCCGTCAATCCGAAAATCATGGAATTGATAGGCGACATGATGTTGGTCCAGCCAAAGACGCGCTTTTTTGACGGTATCGCAATTTTTTATGCCGTAAAGCGTGTACATGAGGTTGGTCTATAGCTGGCTGTTCAGTAATTCGTCGATAGTGGGCAGTTGCTTGTCGGCTTTGCAGCGGTTCTTGTAAAGATCGACGAATTCCATGAAGGCCTGTTCCAGGTCAC
The DNA here is from genome assembly GCA_005772825.1 of Methylococcaceae bacterium. Lineage (GTDB taxonomy): Bacteria > Pseudomonadota > Gammaproteobacteria > Methylococcales > Methylomonadaceae > SXIP01. Next base: position 31,545 of record SXIP01000047.1, read on the forward strand.
CCAGAATATCTTCTTCGTTGTCGCGCTCATCGTCGGGCACGTCATCCGAATCCAGGTATTCGCGTTGTAAATCCACTTCGCTGTTCAGGGCAAGCGTGGCGTAAATAAGGGCATTGTTTGAGATTTTTTCGTTCATGGCTATGTGTGTGGTTGAGTTAAATTAGGTGTGTATGAAGCATACACGGCTGGATAAGGATCGTGCATAAAATAACTTCGAAACTTGTTCCCTCTCCCTCCGGGAGAGGGCTAGGGTGAGGGGATCAAATGCTCAAATTATTTCATGGACATTGCTAAAGTATAACAGAGCCCTTATCAGATTGGTTTTCTGCAATAAACAGTCAGGCCCTGTAAAAAATTCCTGAGGATTTGGTCGCCGCATTCGCGGTAGTTTTTGTGGCCTTTTTGCCTGAAAAAAGCGCTGAGTTCGCCTTTGGATAACTCAAAATCAGCCAGCTTTAGCGTCTCAAGCATGTCTTCTTCCCTGAAATTAAAAGCGATCCTGAGTTTTTTAAGAATGCCGTTATTGCTTAAAGGCGGCTCCGGTTTTTTCACAAATCCGGGCCGGTTTTCCAGCGGGCCCCGTTTATAAGTGACCAGACCGTCCAGAAATGCGGCCATGAGTTTGTTATCAAGCTCGACATAGCCTTCTTCGGTGTCCTTTTTGAGCAGGTTGAGTAAGTCGTCGCGACTGATTGTGACATCGTTTAATGCAAAAATCTCCAGCATTTTGGCGTCACTGAAATCCAGCGCGTAGCGTAATCGCCGTAATACATCATTATTAATCATGGTTTGTTATTTGATTCTAGTTCAGAGCGTAGCGCGGGACACGTTAAAAATCCCGGCAAAACGGCAGAAAGTGGATGGGTCAATAGTGGAATGATCCAGTGAAACGGTTTTGTAACATTATGTCAGAGATCGGGGTAAACAGGAACGATCATTGAACGGTACACCGGTTTCTACAGCGCTATTCTGTAATGACCGGTCATTTTAAATTCAAATAACCGGTCCTCTTCGCGCGTTCCCCTGCCGATATTATGAATAACCAGCGGACGCTGTGTTATTGGCGCTGTTTTATCACTGACTATCATAATGTGCGGAAGGTGAGGGGGGATAATCGCGGTGACCAGATCACCGGCTTTAAAGTCTTCGGGCTTGCTGGAGAGCGGTAGTTCGTAACCCTTGCGTTTGAAATAGGTCTGAAGGTTTAACACACGGCGATGGTCGATATTTTTATCGGTTCTTGTTAAACCCCAGTGCCTCGGATATTGCGAAAAATGCGCTTGCATGTCCTCATGGACCAGTTTCTGCAAATCCAGATTCAGGCTGCTGCGTAAGGCGCGTATCACCACATCGGTACAAACGCCCGATTCGATCGGCACATCGCCATTGGGGTATTTTAAAGTGCGGTACGTCGGATCATAGCTGACAGTCTCGCCTATTTGTGCGCGTGCGGCGTTGACAAAATTATCGATAGCGTTTTGTCCGGCAACCTTTAATAAGCCTGCCGATGTTTCCGGCGACGTATTACCTGACTTTTTATAGTCCCCGGCAGACTTGATAAGCAAAGGCGCGGTGATCAGGAAAAAACCGATTAACAGGCTGAGTCTTCGATTTTTAGTCATGCGCTTATCCTGAGGTAAGTTGATTTTAGGGTTAAAGACCGTTGATTGGGAGAGTGAAACAATAGTCGTTTTCCAGATGGAAGGATTCATCACAGTCACTCTTAAAATCCATGCGTGCGCCGTCTACGCGAGGGCTTGTTGCGCCGGTTCTTCCAAGTTCTCGCTGCCGGCCGCATCGTCGGCGATGGGCGTATCGGGCTGTATGGTCGTCAACAGGCTTTCCGCCTTCCAGCCGTTGGCGTGTATCGTCGCCATCGGCGTAACGGTTGTTCATCGCCGCCGTCAAATCCGCCCGTTGTGGGAGTTTGGCGAGATTCACATCCAAGTCGCCCCAGGTCACGTAAACCCGGTTTTCCTGGATGAATTTTTGTTCGTATTCGCCGTGCGAACCGGCGCGGATTAGCCAGATTGCCATTTTATTTCTCTACTTGACTAAAAGCGCATCAAAGTATGAAGCATAAAATAACACTGCTTAACCACTTCATGATTTTCATCTTTTGGTTCCAGTTGACCATGTACTAAATGGCAGCGAATTTGATAGATAATCTCAAGAAAACCGTTAAATAGCAAAGATTTATCTGCCGTAAGTTTTAGGGTCTTGCTAATAGTTATGCCCTGAGCACGGGGTTTAACAATAAGGCTTCCGTAAGTTAGATTTGGTTTTGGTGTAAGCACGCAATTCTCAAAAGTAATCACGCTACTAGCTTGCGTTTCATCCCATAGAAGCTCTGCTCTAACCAACGAGAAAGAAAGTGCTTCAATGTTACTAATAAGTTCAGCATGCTCTTTTGTACCTTCGACTTGCAACAATTTATCAAAGCGGGCGAATAGCTTATTTCGGGTGCTGTGGTCCTCTCGCAATTTATTCAAAAAATCCCTATCGCGTTTTGATGTAATTTCCGAGTAGTGTGAGCGATACCATGAATTTGTCGACAACCATAAAATTACTAGTTGCGGAAAATAATCGACCTCGGCTTTTGCCCGCCATTCCTTGTAGTAATCTCCGCTCACGAATTTGCCTCCAGATAAGTTAAAGCTGCTTCTTCACTCTGTTTAATTGCAATTTCAACCGCGCGTTTGGCGGATTCGAGGAGATGGGCGGCACGTTGTTTGGCTAGGCGTGCTGATTGTAGAGATTGTTCAACCGCCTTTTCAGTCGCCGTTGAAAATTTTGGAACGGGCAGATTCAACAAATCGGATTCGGAAATCGCCGGGTACATGCTGGCGCTGGTGTACAAATCCATCAATTTGCAGATGATGGGTAATCGGAGATAGGTCACCAATACATCACCACTGATTTGCTTAGGCTGCAAAACGACAAAACCCGAAGAACAAACAAAGCCGTCTTGCTGTTCGCTAATCAACGCCGACAAACGCCGATTAGGCCGCACTGTAGAAGTTATGACATCGTTGGTTCTGACGTGCTGCGTTGCTCGGCTTGGCGCTTCGCGTTGGAGGATACATTGCGACTCAGCTGTTCCATCGCTATTTAGCGCGCCAATTTCGATGTAATAAAACTCGCCAGTTTCGTTGCGCGTAAACCTTTCTTTTCTGGCAGGCGCTACGTCTCTTATTTTTTGGCCGTCGCAACTCAGTCGCTTGAGCAACTGGTCAATGCCGGGATTAAAAAACTCGGCATCCAAGCGTCTGGCCGCGAAGGTATCGCTGCTGTTGCGAACGTAGCTAAGCAATTCTGGAGCTTGCCAATTTTCCAAACCAAGTGCCCGTTCAAGTAACCGTGATGCAACTTCAAATTGCCGTAACGAAGATTTTCGAGCTGACTCAGCATTCTGAAAAAACAACGCAATATTCGCCTGAAAATTTGGACTAAGTCGAGGAATCGGCACCTTACGACCGTCATCAAGGCTCAAATGTAATTGCACATTTCCTTGAAATTGTCGCCATAAAAGCTGTTCACCTATTGAGCTATTCAGGTAGGCGACAATTGCTTCAGGTTTGTAATGATTCAAACCATAAGAAGATAAAGTGGTCGCGATAGTATCTTGGCTGGTATTGCAGAAATCCACAGTTACAAGAGAAGCAGCGGGACATGCTGTTTTTGATAAAACGATGTCTCCACGACGCAACTCAGTTTTTCTCTCAGATTGGTGAATTGCTTCAGGAATCCTTGCAAGATTACTCTCATCGATAACGCCACGGCGTAAATTTAAAATCCGAAGAAACGGTATTCCGTCGTCCGTGTACGAGTCAGCGTTGATGTCGAATATCCCTTTAACAAATCGGGCAAATAGGGCCCCCAACTCGTCATGTCCATCCGGATAAGCTCGAACAGCTGAATCTGCGGCAAGCATCGGCTTGGAGAAATATCCACTGTCCAAACGAAGTTTCAAATTCTCCCGCTGTACTTCGGACAAAAGAAGCTCGGTTATTTCCAGCCCCTCCAACAAGCGCGAATACCGCGCTTCATCAAAGGGGCCTATTGAAAAAAACTTAAGTTCTCTTTCTTGGCAAATTCGATAAAGGCTTCGGCGATGCCGTCATCAGTCAAGCCATCGTGATTGAATAAATCATGCTTGATGATCAAATGACCGTGCGCGTCCAGCAGCGGCGAGCCGTCTTCCGTCTGCCGGTAGATTTTGTCGCCGGAGTTGTCCTTGCTGGGTTCGCGCATCGTGGCGAAGAAAATTGGGTAATCGGCTTGTCTGGGGCATAGCGGCCCGGCGTTCGGGTCGTCGTTCCACTTCTGCACGAACAACACGCTGGTTTTGGTGCCGGTGTGCGGTTTGAAGACGTTGCCGTGCAAGCCGACCACGGCCAGGATGCGGCAATGGGCGGCTAGATAGTCGCGCAAATCCTTGTCGCTGGCGTTGTTGAAGCGGCCTTGCGGCAATACCACGGCCATGCGACCGCCGGGTTTGAGGAATGACAAGTTGCGTTCGATAAACAGGATGTCGCGGCCAACGTTGTTCTGGTTTTTCACCTTGACCTTGCGGTAAGTGCCGTCGGCCATTTGGTAGATGGTTTCGTGCGCCGCGTGCAGGGCTTCGGCGAAACCGGGTGCTTTGCTGCGGGCGTCGACGATGTTGGCGTCGTTGGGATCGACCTTGCTGATTTTGTCCAGGCTGACCGAACGGGCCAAGTCGTATTTGGCCAGGATGCGGGTTTCCTTGATGTCGCCGGCAAACGGCGGGTTGGCCATCAGTATGTCGAAACCGAAATCGCGGTTACTGGCTTTATCCTGGCGCAGTTTGCGCAGGCGCTTCCAGCCTTCGCCATAAACGTCGCTCCAGGCTTCGTCGTTGGTTTTTTCGTCCCAGCGTTCGTAATCCAGGGTGTTAAGGTGCAGGACGTTGGTTTGGCCATCGCCGGCGATCAGGTTGAGGGTGCGACCGACACGCACGGCTTTTTCGTCGAAATCGATGGCAAACACTTTGCTACGCACGTAGTCTTCGCAACGGGCCGGTTTTTTCTCGGTGGTGAACAAATGGCTTTTGCTCAAGCCTTCTTCCTTCATGATTTGTTCCCAGACGTGAAAGATACCATGCACCGGAAAGCCGCAACTGCCGGCTGCGGTGTCAATCAGGGTTTCGTGTTCTTGCGGATTCATCATCTTCACGCACATATCAATGACGTAGCGCGGCGTGAAGTATTGGCCTTTTTCACCTTTGCTGGATTTGTTGATCAGGTATTCGAAGGCTTCGTCCACCACTTCCAGGTTGGAATTGAACAGTTTGACCTTTTCCAGCGACGACACGCACACCGCTAAATGGCTGGGCGTCAGGTCGATTTTGGCGCCGTCCGGGAACACGCCTTCCCATTTATCGCGGGCTTTGTCGAACAGGTCTTGAATTTTGGCTTTGAGTTCGGTTTCGGTGTCGCCGTAGTTTTTGAAAACCAGGTGGCGCTTGCGGTCGCGGCCGCTTTCCAGTTCGTCGTAGAGTTTGGTGAAAATCAGCTTGAACAGCTCTTCGAACACATCGACGCCGGCATTGGCGAGCACCTCGTCTTCCATCTCCAGGATCAGGTCTTTGAGCGATTTTTTCTCATTGACCAGTTTGTCGAGCTTGACCAAGTCGTCAATCGTCCAGCGTTCGCTGAGAATGTCGGACAGTTTTTCGTGCGCCGACGGAATGGCCGGGATGTCTTCGAAGTAGTTGGGGTCTTTGCGGTGGTAATAGGAGATTTGTTCACCGTTGGTCCAAACGCCCATCGGTGCGCCGGTGGCGTTGCAGTAACTTTTCAGCTGTTCCTTGCCGTCCTTGAGTTTGGGTTTTTTCAGCTCGACCAAAATGTACGGCGTGGTGGTTTTGTCCTTGTCGAAGATGCAGATGTCGGCGCGTTTCTTTTCGCGGCCGAAGGTGACTTCGTGCTCGACTTCCATCCGGCTGACGGGGTAGCCCAAATCATCGCGCAACACCATCAGGTAAAGCTGACGCACCGCTTCTTCCGGCGTTAGTTTGATCGGCTTGCCGCGTACCAGGCAAGTGACGTAGGGCGCTGGCTTTTTCGCGGTTTCTTTGAGCGAAATACCGGCTTCCAGCGCTTGAATTTGCTCGGCTTTGAATTGGTTGAGTTTATAGGCGCTGTCTTTCAACAGTTCGGCGATGGTGTTGGTCATTCCTTGGTTCTCTATTTCTTATTGAATTTGTTGTTTATCAGTTTACGGTACTGGCGATGTACGGCAATGTACAGGAAAGTCGCATATAATCCAAACTAACGTTTTAACTGCGCTACTGGGAAGAAAACCATGTGCGGAAGCGGTCGCCGATACCAATGCGGCGAAAATACAACCACTGACCTGCCGGCTATTGATGTTCGTTACTTACAATACCAAGCGCTTTTTGCGCCAGAACGGCTATCGGGCTTGGCATGATCGCGTTGCGGTTCGGTTATTACGTCAATACAAATCGCGGCGCGGGACGAGCGGGTCATTATGAGCTATCGTTATCGGTTGAATAGCGATTGAGAAAACATGGAGCCCCCGGTCGATTTGGAAAAAACAGGGTGTCAGGCGGCCTGCAAGTTTGGTTTCGCTGCCCAGCGCAGGGGCGAGTTTAACGAGCGGTAATTTTTTATTGTTTGGGATAGAAATCGTTATCCCGGAACTGGATTCTTTGAAATCCTGCTTAATATGTCATTTTGTAACATATTGACTCAATTGGTCGGGACGACAGGATTTGAACCTGCTAC
>SXIP01000048.1 GCA_005772825.1 Methylococcaceae bacterium
CATCAAGCGGCGTTGCTACGGCATCTATGACTTAGGCCGGTTATTCCAACATATCTGGCTTGATGTCGAAGGTCGGCGTTTATTCGGTTATGCCTAATACTATAGGTAGTGGTTACCCCACGAAATCGGGAAGAGCCATAATTCCCCGGCGCTTTACAAATACATAATTGCAACTATTCTAAAAACCGGGCATGACGTATATTAACCGCCACCCGCAAATCGGATTTTTCACGCTGAGCTTCCATCCCATGAAACACACACCCCTGAGTTCGTTACAGCTCTATAAACCCTGCAACCTTGAGCAATTAAAATTCAGCAGCACCGAAGAGCTTGAAGACATTGACATCAGCGTGGGCCAGGAACGCGCGATGGAAGCGATCAAGTTCGGCATCCGCATTCATAAAAACGGTTACAACATTTTCGCGATGGCCCCGGTCGGCACCGGCAAATTAACCACCGTTATGCAGATGGTTGAACACCAGGCCGCTCGGCAAGCACCGCCTTCCGACTGGTGTTATGTCAACAATTTCAGGCAAGCGGCAAAACCGGTCGCGATCCGGTTGATGCCGGGCCAAGGCAAAGTTTTCAAGGCCGATATGGATGAGTTGATAGACGAACTCAGCGTGGCGATACCGTCAGCATTTGACGGCGATGAATACCGCGCCAAAGCCGGCGAGATTGAAAGCCAGTCCCGGCAACGGGAAATCGCCGAGCTCAGCGAATTACGCGACAGGGCCGCCAACGCTCATATTATCGTTGCAGAAACGCCGACCGGTTACTCTTTTGCACCGGCCAATGAAAACAACGAAGAGATCACCCCCGAAGAATTCAATAAGTACGACAAGGACAAGCAGCGTGAAATACAAAACACCATCCTGAATTTGCAGGAGCGCTTGGCCTCGCTACTGAAAAAATTCCCCGCCTGGCGCAAGGAAACCAAGCGCAAATTGCAGGCGCTTAATCGTGAAATTGCCGAACTGGCGGTCAATCACACGATTGACGAATTGATGGAAAAATACGCCAAACAAACGGCGGTGCTTGATTATCTGCATGATGTGCAAAAAGACATTATCGAACATGTCCGCGATTTCATCCCGCGCGGCGAAAAAACATTGCCGTTTATGGAAATGCCCCAGGAAGCCGACCCGTTCAAACGCTACCATGTCAATGTGATGGTGGACTTTAGCGACAAGAAATCCGCCCCGGTCATTTACGAAGATCACCCGAACTACAGTAATCTATTGGGCCGCATCGACCATCAGGCCTACATGGGCTCGCTGGTCACCGATTTCACGATGATCAAGCCGGGCGCATTGCATAGAGCCAATGGCGGTTACCTGATTCTCGACGCGCGTAAACTGCTGTTTCAGCCTTATGCTTGGGAAACCCTGAAAAGAACCCTTCAAGCCGGTGAAATCCGCATCGAATCGTTGGAACGCGCGCTCAGCCTGATCAGCACTTCATCACTGGAACCACAGCCGATACCGCTGGATGTCAAACTGATACTGGTCGGCGAGCCGCTGATTTATTATTTATTAAGCGCCTACGACCCCGAGTTTCACAACCTCTTTAAAGTGGCCGCCGATTTCGACGAATCCGTCTCCAGAGAGGATAAAAGCCACGACTACGCCCGCTTCCTGGCCACCATCGCCCGCCAGGAAAAGTTACGCCCGCTCAGCCAGAATGCCGTCACCCGAGTCATTGAACACAGTTCCCGAATGACCGGCGATGCGGAAAAACTGTTAATCCACCTGCGCAGCATCAAAGACCTGCTAACCGAAGCCGACTATTGGGCCGAAGACAACGGCCATGTGCATATCACCAACAGCGATGTGCAACAAGCCATCGACCACAAAATCCGCCGACTCGATAAAATCCGGGAAAAGCTCTACGAACACATTCACCGCGGCACGGTATTGATCGATACCGAAGGCAAGGTATGCGGTCAGGTCAACGGCCTGTCGGTCCTGCAACTGGGCGAGTTCAGCTTCGGCCAGCCGTCCCGCATCACCGCCACGACGCGCCTGGGCAACGGCAAAGTCGTCGATATTGAACGCGAAATCGAATTGGGCGGGGCCATCCATTCGAAAGGCGTCTTAATCCTGTCGAGCTATATTGCCGCGCGCTATTCGCGGAAATCGCCGTTCTCGATCGCCGCCAGCCTGGTGTTCGAACAATCCTACGGTCAGGTCGAAGGCGACAGCGCGTCGCTGGCCGAACTGTGCGCGATTTTATCGTCGCTGGCGCAAATTCCGTTAAGGCAGGATCTGGCTATCACCGGCTCGATCAACCAACTCGGCAACGTGCAGCCGATAGGCGGCGTTAACGAAAAAATCGAAGGTTTTTTCGATATTTGCGCCAAAAAAGGCTTAACCGGCAGCCAGGGCGTCATCATCCCCGCCACCAACATCAAACACCTGATGCTGCGCTGGGATGTCGTCCACGCCGCCCAATCCGGTCAATTCAACATCTATGCCGTCAGCACCATCGATGAGGCGCTGGAATTGTTGACTGATATGGAAGCGGGTGTTGTTAATGAGCAAGGAACGTATCCGCCGGAATCGTTTAATGGGCGGATAGAATCGCAATTGTTGCAATTTACGAAGATTCAGAAGGATTTTAATAGTAAATCGGGGGGATCAACAGCGGTGCGCGGAAATGAGGCGGATGGTGTTTAGTTGGTCTGATCCGGCAAAAATGGGTGTTTTCAAAAAGATTCGGCGTGGGTTTTTTGGGTGTTTTTAATTTTGCATCGTTAAGGTTGCTATCAATTGACAAATACCCTAACATCGGGCTTTATGGGTTACGGGCAAGTTTTATACACCTGTGATTCAAAATCTATATACACCTGCTTAGGTGTCTACTTAACGTTAGGCCAAGGAAAGATCAAAGTGACAAAACTAATGCAATGGGGTTCCATCCTTCTTATAGCTTGCGTCTTAATCAGCCTAGTCTTCATTGTTTATAGCCTAGTCCTCATTGTTTATCAATACGTTACCGTAACACCGGAACTCCCGAATAATGTCGTAGTTGCTTTGGTTGGCGCTATAGCCGCAACAATAACTATTGTAGGATCTTTTACAGTCGCTCTATTGACGAGTGCAGCAACTGCAAAACAGCAGCGTAACGCTGAGTCGCGAAAAATTAAGCAAGAGTATTACAATGTATTCCTCGAAAGTATGTCCAAGAAGCTTTCATATACTAATAATCAAACTAGTGACGATGCCATAAAGGTAAATCAAGGATTCTGCACCGAAGTCAATAGACTTCCTTTGTACGCTTCACAACGCGTTGTGGAGCATGTTGCTAATCTTGCATCTGGCGGCCCTGATAATAGAGATTTCTCACTCCTTTATTCATTAATCCGGGAAGACCTTTGCAATGATAACTACGAAAAGTTTAAAAAGCTTAGCGGCTTTCCTTTTCAAATCCCCAATCGGTAGATGAAATCTATGAATTGCGCTAAGAAAAGCATGGGGGGCAGGTCTTGCAACCACACAAGGTTAGCCAAGATCGGGTCGGGGTGACGGGATTGTGCCCGCCACCTCTCCCACACCACCGGACATGCGGTTTTCCGCATCCAGTCGGGTAGATCGGGCACATGCTGTTCATACCCGACATTTCGATGTTTCACTATAAGAAGGATCTTATCATTTAAGAAAATAAATCATTCCCTCGCCTGAATTCAACACAGTAGAAACGGCGCTTCGAACCCGCATAACATCGAAAATACAAGTTTTTGCTACGGAAACAACTGAAACAAAAATCTGTTTTTTCAGAAATAGTGCAGAAACAAAAAAAACTCATACTATATTTTAAGTTACCTACCAAGCTGACGATGTCAATAGATTTGGGTAAGCTTTTTTGTTCAGCCAAGCGGGACTAGTTTCCGAACAAAACCTGTTGCTCTGACTTTAGGCCTGATTGCTATCAGTTTGATTCGGTACTTATTCTGTAAATAACAGCAACTAATTGAGGTATTAAAAATGAATCGATTGAATAGCGTCGCACTAATGATGCTCTTGGGGGTTAGTGTCCCCGCCTTCTCCGCCCCAAGTAATTTTTGCATCGCCGTGAACGGTGGGTGGAATCCGAATAATCCGGGTGGAACGACATTTGTCGGTAAAGGCATCGAAGTGCCGATAAAAGGAGCTTGCAGTCCGTGGTTCGGCATAGTCCGCACCTCTATATCCGTAGTCGGTACATCACATGGAACCATTTGCCGCTCTAATGACGGCAAATTGCTGACCGCTTCGCTGACATCCACTTTGCCGGAGTGGTTCGGCATCGGCAGAAGCGGGGTCGCCATAGACCATATCGAGCTTTGCCCTGTGGCTGGGGTATGTCCGGCTCATGAAGGGCAATCTGACCGAGGTGATCTGGGCCCTGCGACGGGCGGTTCAACGGGCAGTCCGGCTGCTCGTATCCTTTGTACGCCTGCCCTACTCAACATTCCTTCATCGCACGACTAAGCAAAGCAGTCCGGTCGGGCACAGGCTGTTCGTGCCCGACATTTCACTATGGCAATGGCTTGCTGATTTGGTCATCGTTGTTGCATTGTCGGATACCGAATGTCGGGCAACGATAAAGCTGTTGCCCGACCTACGTATGGGGATTCTTTTTACACATGGCATTTCCATACCGAACCATGCTAAGGATGTTCGATATTCCTCCGATGTTACAATTAAACCACTGTCATATTGGGAATTGTTGATATGCAATATCGCCGCGCCAAAACGCCGGGCGCTACTTATTTTTTTACGGTCGTGACGTTCCGGCGGCGCGAAATTCTCTGTGAACCGGAAAACCGGGATTTGCTGCGAACGGCATTCCATCTGATTAAAACGCATCATCCGTTTACCATCGACGCCTTTGTGCTGTTGCCGGAACATCTGCACTGTATCTGGACCTTGCCGGCCGGCGACTGCGATTATTCAATGCGCTGGAATGTAATAAAAGGGCATTTTTCCCGCCATTGCCCGGCCAACTATAAACCCGTTCAATCTGCCGCTCAAAAACATAAACGCTCTCAAACCGTTTGGCAACCGCGCTTCTGGGAACATCAAATCCGCGATGACCGGGATTTCGAAAAACATTGCGATTACATTCATTAAAATCCGGTGAAACACGGCCTGGTTTCCCGTATCTGCGACTGGCCTTACTCGAGTTTTCACCGCTTTGTGCGTCTTGGCGTATATCCGCCGGATTGGGCCGGAACTCCGGAAGTCTGTACCGGTTTTTCCGATGATAATTATGGAGAATAAAGGCTCAGCTTTATACTTAAGCCAACTGGATACTTCGGTTCAAGATTCACGCAGGACGAGGTGTACAAACGCCATACAGAACTTCAGTGTCTGTGGGTTGTGAAACATCCGTTTTTACTATTTTCAACAGGATTATTTTGATGAACAACCACCAAAAACGATTGCTTATTACAACCATCGCGGGCTCACTATTGTGCAGTTGGGCTGCCCCGTCACTCGCCGTAACGGCTGATCCGCTCCAGGGACTTTGGGTAGGCACCGATCCCAGCGACGGCGGTTTGCAAACCTGGTCGATTGCGGCCACTAACAAAAACGGCGTGTACCAGGTGCGCGGCAACGATACTTACTTGCGCCTCTGTACCGGCAACCGCGGCAGCGTGCTCGGGAGAGGCGTCCTGAATCCAAGCGGTAATTTGATCGCTGATTTGAAAATTCAATGTTTTGCCGATCCGACCAACGAAACCTATATGCCTCCCGTCGCGGTCACTTTAATCTTTAAAATCCATCAGACCGGCTACCTGTCGGTCGGTACGGCAGACTCCACCTTACTACCGACTACAATCTTCAAAAGCGGCTCTGCCTCAGACACCATTGAAGGTGTTTGGTCCGGCACCGATCCCAATGACGGCGGCTTGCAAACCTGGATTATCGCTCGTAAAGGCACGGCCTATCAGGTGCGTGTGAACGACACCTATTTGCGAACTTGCGCAGGCAACCGCGGCAGTTTTCTTGGTAAGGGCTTGCCTGATCAAGAAGGCAATCTCAATGCCGAAATGAAAATCCAGTGTTTGGCCGATCCGACCAATGAACCCTACCTTAAGCCGGTTATTTTAAACTTCTCGTTTAAATGGAATGCTCACGGCTATCTGGAGGCGGCAACGACATCGGGCGTTACGCAACAAGCAACCACCTTGTTCAAAATTGCCGATAAAACCGTTTTTAAGTAATCCTGACGACATGCTGCTGATGGTTGAATCCGCCCGGCAATATGGAATTAGGTAACCCGCAAAAACATAAGCTCACTACATCATTGCGATACGCCGGGGCATGCGAACTTTGGCGATTTAGTTGTAGTCTTTGCGGGTTGCCCTAAACCGGCTCGCCGCGCAGTGCAGTTTTTGTGTTCAATTCTGGTGTGCTTCCTTCTTCCCGTTCGTTTCATCCGATCGCGGCTGAAAGGATGGCTATTGGTGCTGAATGGCAAAGGTAGCTGAGCGGATATAGCCGTCCGGTGTGTCTGCCGGCGTATCAATATCCTGGTGACAACAACCGGCAACGCGGACCTCCAGGGTATGCACACCCGGAGTCACTACGGCTGTGAAGGTATAAGCGGCCATGTGCGGCGGGTCGATACCTTCGAATGCGCCCGGTTGAGACACGACATTGGGCAACCATACAATCGGTTGGTTAAACCCGGCAGGTAAGCTAAGAAAATCAATCGGGTTCCATTGACCGCCCATCGGCTGACCATCAATCCGCGCCTGAAAGACCATGCCGTTGTCATTGGGTTGGGCATTGACGCTCAGTGTCGCCACTACGCATGACTTTGCCGCGCCGCCTACTGTGATATTTGTGCTAAAGAGTGCATTAGCGCCGAATGTGCCGGCAGGATAGGCTACGCCGTCTTCAATGCCGCCGGAGAAATCTCTGTGCGCCGAGAACAGCGTTGACCTGGACAGCGCCTTGACTTTTCCGGCCGGTGTGCTGTAACTGCTACAGGGCGATAACAGAATTAAATTGGCTGCCGACGCCTGAGCAATCGGCGTAGCGGCGATGGCGGCATCGACTGCCGACAGGCTTAAGGCTGCGGCTAACAGTGCGGAGCAATGTGCTGTACGAATGGTTTTCATGGCGGAATCCTCTTGATAATTGAACATGTGTGTCTTTAAATCGTTTGCTTGATCGATACATCATGCCGGTATTCGGCGGAAATTATTTATATCCACTTTCTCAAATAAGGGATAAATAATTTCCTGAGGAATCGGAGAATGCGGATAAGAAACGGCTTAATAGATAAAGCAACTATCAAGTAAAGTGTGTTGGTGATTTTTACCGCCAGCTTGTCTGCTGCGCCGGTTGGGAAATCATTTGCAGCCATTATCTTTTTATTCACGTTTATTCTCCCGGATGGATGAGTCTTTTCGCCTGCTCTCGGTAGCTGGCTGGGAGAAAGAATAAGTCGGCAATGTTTCCAAACGATTTCCGGCAACAGGAAATTTGTTTCAATTGTTTCAGCATGAGCGGTGAAGCCCTGCTCATGCTCGTATCAACCCCGATGGGTATCGCCAATCAATTGATCCCGGTTAACCCATATAAACGGCTTTTCGCTTTGCGCCCCAGTTGCCCGGCTGCGCGTTAAAGACACCGGCACAGCGCTCGCCGCAAAATCGACAATGGCCCAATGTATCCAGATTCCATTCGGATAACTCGTACCAGTCCCGGCCTATCAATAATTCCCCGCAACCATGACAATAGGTGCTTTCGGCGGCTTTATCATGAACATTGCCGACATAGGCATAATGTACTCCGTTCTTTAAGGCTATTTGCCGCGCCTGATGCAACGATGCAATCGGCGTGGAAGGCTTGTCCTGCATTTTCCAGTCGGGATGAAATGCCGTGAAGTGCATAGGCACATCGGGCCCCAGATTTTCAACCACCCATTGCGTCATCGCTTCCAGTTCGGCTTCCGAGTCGTTTTCTCCGGGAATGATTAACGTCGTCAGTTCCAGCCAGACGGACGTTTCATGTTTGATATATTTCAGCGTCTCCAATACCGCTTGCAGATGACCGCCGGTGATTTCGTGATAAAAACGTTCGCTAAAGGCTTTTAAATCAATATTGGCGGCATCCATCCATTGATAAAACTCGGCCCTGGGTTGCTCGCAAACATAGCCTGCGGAAACCGCTACCGATTTGATACCGAGACTTCGGCAAGCCTGAGCGACATCTATCGCATATTCATGAAAAACCACCGGATCGTTATAGGTATAAGCCACGCTGTTGCAGCCATAATCCAGTGCCGCCTGCGCTATGGCTTCGGGAGAAGCCTTGCTCATCAGGGTATCCATTTCCCGGGATTTACTGATGTCCCAATTCTGACAAAACTTGCAGGCCAGATTGCAACCCGCCGTGCCGAATGAAAATATCGGAGTGCCCGGTAAAAAATGATTCAGGGGTTTCTTTTCGATAGGGTCTATAGCAAAACCACTGGAGCGACCATAACTGGTCATGACAATCTGGTCATCCAGGTTTTGCCTGACAAAACACAGGCCGCGCTGGTCCTTGTGCATCTTGCAAAACCGTGGGCAAAGATCGCATTGAATGCGGCCATCGTCGAGTGCGTGCCAATAGCGGGTTTTTACTGTATCGTGGCTAATAAAAGCTGTCATTTATATTCTCCCGTGTATTCTTCTGGAACCGTTAATAAATAATGTTGTCGGAAGCGTCTGTTGTCATTTAGTATCTTTGCTCAAGTTACTACCACAAAACAGCCGATACTGACATTTAAAGATTACAATGAATTCAATCATTTAACTCAAAATAACAGGACAAGCCAATGAATAGACAACCTATAGAAAGACAGCCTGCCGTCTCAGGCACCTTTTATCCTGCAAGTGCGCCCAAACTACATCAGATGCTGGTCCATTATTTGGATGATGTCAAAACTGACGCGAAAGTTCCCAAGGCCATCATCGTTCCGCATGCCGGCTATGTATATTCCGGACCTGTCGCCGCAAGTGCTTATGCGCGATTAAAAAAAGCCCATGCCCGCATAACCCGAGCCGTTATCATCGGCCCATCGCATAGAGTCGCTTTCCGGGGGCTCGCCATCAGCAGAGCGGAAGCGTTCGTCACCCCGTTAGGCGCTATTCCTGTCGATCGGGAGGCTTTACAAACTATAGCCCATTTGCCTTTTGTTGAATACCTTGAACAGGCGCATACCTATGAACACAGCCTGGAAGTGCATCTGCCGTTTTTGCAGGAAACGCTGGATGACTTCAAAATCGTTCCCATTGTCGCCGGCGATGCCTCACCGGAGCAGGTCAGCCAAGTGATTGATGCGCTTTGGGGCGGAGAGGAAACACTGATCGTTATCAGCTCTGATTTGAGTCATTATCATGATTATCCGACCGCTCAACAAAAGGACAGGTCAACCAGCAAGATAATAGAACAGTTGCATTATGAACAACTCGATTTTGAATCGGCTTGCGGCAGAGTCCCAGTCAGCGGTTTGTTAAAGCTGGCTCGGGAAAAATCGCTATCGGTCAAGACTATTGACCTGCGCAATTCCGGCGATACGGCCGGCGATAAAAACCGGGTGGTGGGATACGGCGCCTATGTCATTGAATAAAGATCATCAGCAGTTGTTACTGCAAGTAGCGCGTGACTCCATTCAGCAAGGTTTGCAAACCGGCAAGCCGTTAGCGGTCAATTTGACTGAATATCCGGAGGAATTAACAAAGCAACGCGCTACTTTTGTGACCCTGGAAAAATACGGCCAGTTGCGCGGCTGTATTGGCATGTTAGAAGCCGTCAGGCCGCTGGTTAAAGATATTGCCGAAAACGCGTTCTCCGCCGCTTTCAGAGATCCGCGTTTTCCTCCGCTGCAAGCCGATGAACTGGACGATCTGGACATTCATTTATCCATACTTACACCCGCCGAACCGATGGCATTCAGCTCCGAACAGGATGTGCTTTCGCAATTGCAGCCCGGTATCGATGGGCTGATTTTGGAAGAAGGCTACCGACGCGGAACTTTCTTGCCTTCGGTATGGGAGTCTTTGCCTGAACCCCGGCAGTTTTTACGACACTTAAAGCAAAAGGCAGGACTGCCGCCGGATTACTGGTCAAAAAATATTCGGATTTATCGCTATCGGACGGAGGTGGTCGGTTAAAGGCTAAAGGCTAAAGGCTAAAGAAAGATCCGCTTAAGTTGTTTTTTCGCCTTTCGCCTTAATTATAAACGCTCAAGTAGTGATTGAAGCTCCTGAGCTGATTTTTCACAGTCCTCAGCCGATTTCTCAACCCGTTGGCGCAAAAAAAGCCCAATATTCAAACCATCAATATCACGGGAAACATATTCATTGAGAGGCGTACAGACATGCTGCATAGTCTGCTCCGCCTTCAATAAGTCCTCGGATTTTTTAATATCATCACTGTCCTGCAACATCATGACCTCGCTGGTCATTCTGTTTTGGAACCGAAAGACCTTTTCCACATAGTGGGAAAATTCTTCCAGCGTTTGACCCTTTGCGCCATAACCGCCAAAAAACGGCACGGTACAGCCTGACAATAGCGGAATAATTGCTATCACGATAATAAGTTGACGATTAACCAAGCCCTTCTTCCCTATTGTCATTTGATACTTTAAAACCACTTTATCATTATGATACTGATTGCACTCATAAAGGGACTCATTAGATTAAGTTCTCAATATACTATAATTCAGATTATTCCGGGTACAAAATGCAAGATCGGGCAAATGCCGCAATTATTCGACAACGATTGAAGCCCTATAATATTCTCCCTGTTTTTATGTATTATTCGGTCAATCTGGGTGTATACTTCGTTACCTTCATACCTATAATAATTAAATAAAAACGGTGTCAAAATGATGACTGAAAAGACAGCGAGCAGATACTTGCTCAACCTTGAAAAACACTTCGCCAATGACAATCCGATATTGCTAAAAGCTGCAAAAGTCTTTCAGGACCTTGATCAAGTCGAGTACGATCTGGGCTTAATTGAGTCGGACGAAACCACTGCCTGCAAACAGTCATGGTGGCCTATAATCAGTTTAATCGGCGGTAATTCGACCGCCAAATCCCGGTTTATCAACAGCTACCTGGGCTCCGAACACCTGCTCTCCGGCATTCAAACATCCAGCCACAAATTTACCGTATTACTGCATAACAGCCAGCCCACCTCCGCGACATTACCCGGCACGGCGCTGGATGTTGACCCTCGCTACCCTTTTTATCAAATCAGCCGCAAAATCGAACAGCTACAGGCAGGTGAAGGCGCTCGCATTAACTCTTACCTGGAATTAAAAACCATTCATACCGACCGTTTAAAAGGCAAGCTGTTTATTGACGCTCCCAACATAAGCGCCGCCCCGACAACGCCGATTATGTCGTTTTTAACCAAACATATCCTTGAAACCTCTGATCTTGTACTGGTCTTTACCGACGCGTTTGAGTCCGCAACACCGCTGGTTAATGAGTTAATACAAACCATTTCCACCCATCAGGATTCCAACAAGTTTGTTTACATCATAGATGAACCGGTGGCCTTTCTAAATCCGGTCAACAGCGGCGAACTCGTGTCTTCCTGGCAAAAGAAACTATCCGAACTGGGACTTAATACCGGGCAATTCATTGTCCTGCCTAACCAGCAAAACAGCATTAACCGGCAGAACCCGCTTAACTTCAGCGAAATAGACCAGCGTATGGCGAATGTCGCGTATGACCGTACTTACCGGATTTTGGATTCGCTGGAAAAAAATATACGCGAGATTGAAAATGTAGTGATGCCGGAAGTCAAAAAAGGCATCCTGTTATGGAAAGAGCGAGCCAACATATCCAGCTTGCTTGTTCTGGGTTTTATCATGACTCTAAGTGTCTTTGCTGAAATTAATACCGGCATCGTCTTATCGACCGTTGTCGATCCCATTTTGGGCCCGATAGCTCTGCTGGTTTTAATCGCCATTATGATCCCGGTGCATGTCGTATTCGGCAAACTGCAAGCAAAATTGATAATAACCAAACTGATTGCAAGACAAAAAGAACTTCATTTGATGGAAAACCTGTCCAGTCTTTTCGAGAAAGGCCTGACTTTTAACCGCATACTGCTGCCGATCAGCGAGCCGGTTGACTGGAACAAAAAAACCAAAGCCCGGCTATCGCAGTTATCGGATAAAACCAGGGAACTGGTGCAGGCATTGAATGACAACTTCAGCTCTTATACCGAACAGGCCTATACCAATTATTCAGAACTATCCAATTTAAAAGAGCGTCCGTAGGTGAAAGTACAAGCAAAGGACCTGAACACTTCCATAACTGTTACAAACCCGGCTAATTTGCTCCCGTTTAACTATGGATACTATAAAAGACTATCTGCCACTGTGCTGGTTTAAAGCGGACCCACTTAAGTTAACAAGATCAGTCAGTTTTTTTAAACAAAATCTGTTGTTTTGTTTTGTTGTTGAGTTTTTTATGCAGGCCAATATGACCGATGACCCCTTTGAGTCATTTTATGAAGTCGGCCTGGAAATGCTGCTGACACTTCTGTTTATTGGCATCATGCTGTTTTTGAACAAGACTTTATCCGCTTATGTACAAGTGGCGACAGCCGTTTTATTTTGCTCAAATGTGGTGGCCATTCCCATCGTGCCTGTGCTTATCTGGCTGACAGTCAGCGAAGATCCGCTAAGCTATTATGTCATGGGGCTGATTTTGCTATGGGATTACGCAATGGTCGCCTATATCATAAGACAGGTCATAGGTGTCAATATGGCCGCCAGCATGGTCTTATCGCTGGCCTACTTTATCGCCACTTATCTGGGCGCTTTTGCATTGGGTCAGTTGATGTAAGCACACCTGAGTATTTCAAACGCTGCTATCAATGAGGGTGCAAAATATCATTGCACCCGCTTCACGGCAAAGAGAGCCAGCGCCAACACCGCCAAACTGGGTAGAAACGCCATTAACGGCGGATTAAGGTCATAAATCAAGCCAATATGACCTACCGTCCGGTCGATAATATTAAATCCCATCCCAATTACAACGCCGACCAGCATGCGGCCTCCGAAGCCGACACCTCGCTTTACCCCGATGACAAAGGGCGTTGATACCAGCAACATGACAAAAGTCACCAGCGGATTGACGACTCTTCCCCAAAACGCCAGTTCAAAGGATTGTGATTTTTGCCGGTTTTCTTTTAAAAAAGCGACATACATCGCCAAGTCATATAACGACAGGTTATTCGGGTTAACAACCACTATTTTCAATAAGTCGGGGGCAATGGATGATGTCCAGACCTGCTCGCTATCGCTACTTGCCAGCATTTGCTCCGTTGAAATTTCAGATCGCCTTATTTGCTGTAACTGCCATTGCTGATTACCGAGGAAACTTGCCTTTTCGGCGTGCATGACATGACGTAAATGCTGCCGATCATCCACCTCATAAATACTGATATCGGCAAGATTGCCGTCATCCTGTATTTGCCGGACATTGATAAATTTCTTGCCTTCGCGGAGCCATAAGCCGTATCTGGCGCTTAGAACCACTTGTTTGTTTTGAGCGGTGGCCTTGATGATTTGCGCCTTTTGCTCGGCCTCCGGCGCGACAAATTCACCGACCCCAATAGAAATCATGACTAAAATAGCGCCGGCCAGCATAACCGCCTTAATAATGCCCCGTACCGACAAGCCTGCCGCGCGCATCGCGACCAATTCACAGTGATTGCCCATGGCGCCTAGTACAAACAGGCTACCCAGCAAAGCCGATGCGGGCATCAATTCATAAAAAACGCGAGGTGAGGTCAGCGCCAGATAATAAAAAATTTCTTTTAAACCGTAAGTGCCTTTGCCCAAATCACCAAGTTCGTCACTAAAAGTAAACAAATTAAACAGCGTTAACAGCAATAACAGGGCAATAAATGAACCCTTTAAAATTTCCTTGACGATATAACCCGTTAATACGTTCATTTAAATACCCTTTACCCTTTCCCTGATTTTTATCATCAGCCATTGCCAGCCATATAATCTTGCCAATAGAATCCCGCCGATGATGCACAGGAAAACATTGACCCCTACACTGCCCAGCCATGCAGGAATCGTTTCCTTGATTACCCAGCCCTGGCTAATATGAACAAAATTTCCATAACTGAAATAGATCAGGAAACCGGTCAGCATATTGCCGTAAACACCGCCGCGTGGCGAAATTTGCGCCAGCGGAACGGCGAGAAAAGTCAACAATAAAATACCGGCAGGGATTGAAAAACGGCGCTGCAATTCGGCAATATCGGTAATCACATCAGAATTCCAGAGCTTGTCGACAGCCACCGCATTCCGGTGAAAATTAACAACCGAGTTTTTTGCCTCTATTCTCACCGCGTATTCATTAAACTGTTCGACCACGTAATCCAGGTTCCCCGGCTGGCCCTGCACCTGCTCTCCGTGCTCAAAAACAATATAACGCCCGTCCGGCAAATCCTGCAGCCGCGCTGTTTGTGAATTAATGATCGCCAATTTGCCATGCTGCCTGTTCTGCACAAAGACATTGTGCATCTTCTTGTCGGCTGTTATTTTTTCTACGTAGAACACCAGGTCACCCTGACTGTATTCACTGAACTTTCCTGCGGCGATGCCTCGTAAGTCCGATGACTCCTCGTCCTGATGCATTAATTTCTCAATTCCGGCTTCCGCCCAGGGCGCGGCATATAACGACAGGCCGGTTGCCAACACGCTTAACGGTAAAACCAGCAGGAATACCGCACGGTAAATGATGCCGATGCCGCCTCCGGCTGAAGCAATCGCCGACATTTCCTGATCCCTGTACATTCTACCCAAGACCATCAATACAGCCATAAAGAGAGCCGCGGGCAAAAGCTCGACGCCGGCAATAACCGTTTTTAAGGACAGGATGGTCAGTAATGTTTCATTGGATACTTGTCCTTCAATAGCCTTCTGTAGAACCCGAATGAATGCCCGGCTGACGATAATAACAACGATGACCGTCCAGACCGACAACAATGTTCTTGTCAAATCCAAAGCGATCATTTTATCCAGAACAGTGATCATTGGACGCCGCCCGATTTTATAGCCTTCCGGCCAATTTGCTTCCAAGCTTATTTCTTCAATCAAAATCTCTCCTCAATCAAAAGCGCTGTGTGTTTGTATAAGCTATGTGTTTGTATAAGCCGTGTGTTGTATAATCCGGCATCAAGCAACATCCTCTTTAAGGGAATGTTTTTTCAGCCTATCCGGGTACCCTACTCTTCATCAACTAACCGATAAATGTTATGGACTATTCTATAGAAACCGCGCCATTAGAAAAACTGCAATATGACTGTATTATTGTGGGTGTCTACCAGGACAAGCAACTCAGTCCTTCGGCAAGCGCTTTAAACAACTCTGTTTCAGGCCTCATTGAGAAAGTTGTCAACCGTGGCGACATCAGTGGAAAAAATGGCGAAACCGTACTGATCAATGTCATTCCCGGCAGTGATATTGAACGAATTTTACTGGTCGGCCTGGGTGAGAATGTACCTTTATCCGGTAAAAACTACAGAAAAGCGTTGTCTGCGGCAATTAACAATCTAAAAAAGCCGCAAATAAAATCGATCGTCTGCACGCTGGCCGAATGCGCCGTCGAAACTTACGACCGACAATGGAAAACCCGGCAAATCGCCGAAGTGTTCGGCGATGCCGTTTATCAATTTACAGCATGCAAATCAGATAAGGAAATCGAGAGCAAAATTCAGAAGATCGGCATTACCGCGCCTGAAAATGAACTGGCAGCCGCCGAAGCCGGATTAATACAAGGCAAAGCCATTGCCGAAGGCGTCGATCTGACCAAATACCTTGGCGATTTACCAGGCAACATCTGCACCCCGACATTTCTTGCCGAACAAGCGGTCGAGCTTGGTAAAAAATACGACAAGCTGGCTGTAAAAATCCTCGAAGAGTCGGATATGGAAGCGCTGGGCATGGGTTCTTTTCTTTCCGTTTCCAGAGGCAGCCGTCAACCCGCCAAATTGATTACCTTAAACTATCAGGGCGGCGAAAAAAACAGCAAGCCTATTGTGTTAATCGGCAAGGGTTTGACGTTTGACGCCGGTGGTATTTCATTAAAACCGGCTGCTGGTATGGGAGACATGAAATATGATATGGGCGGATCTGCTTCCGTAATCGGGGTCATCAAAGCTCTAGCACTTAGAAATGCTAAAGTTAATGTAGTTGGTATAGTAGGTTTGGTTGAAAACATGCCTGGAGGAAATGCCCAAAGACCTGGTGATGTCGTTAGGACTATGTCTGGCCAAACTGTAGAAGTCCTAAACACCGATGCTGAAGGACGTTTAGTTTTGTGTGATTGCGTAACCTATCTCCAACAAAACTTTAAACCAGCTTGTATAGTGGATATAGCAACCTTAACGGGAGCAATTTCAATTTCTTTAGGTAATACATATGCTGGCTGTTACGCAAATGATGATGAACTAGCACACAAGCTGATTGCCGCCTCTCTTAAAACTAATGAAAAATTATGGCGTATGCCTTTGCACCCGGACTATAACGATATGCTCAAATCAACCGTTGCTGATATTGCGAATATCGGTTCTGAAAAAGGCTTGGCAGGTAGTTCTACTGCTGCACATTTTATAGGTCGCTTTATCAACACCGGAGTAAAATGGGCTCACCTAGACATAGCAGGGGTAGCTTACGATAAAAAAGGAACAAATCCAATTTGCCCTAAAGGTGCTGTAGGTTTTGGTGTAAGGTTATTAAATCAATTTGTAAAAGACAATTATGA
>SXIP01000006.1 GCA_005772825.1 Methylococcaceae bacterium
ACCTTTTACGAAGACAAGGGCTGTCGCACCTTTAAAGACCCCGCACCGTGTTATGACTCACCGATTGCAAAATTATTACAGTCCTACCCGATAAAAAGCTGCGCTGTTGTCGGTCATATCCGGCAGGCAAACCGCGGTCATGTGGCCCTGGAAAATACCCATCCCTTCACCCGCGAACAGTGGGGTCGCTTTTGGACCTTCGCCCATAACGGCCAGCTCAGCGATTACCGGACCCTATTGCAAATCGGCAAACATCAACCGGTCGGTGATACCGACAGCGAAGCGGCATTTTGCTGGCTGCTCAACGAGCTGGACCGTAAATTTCCACACAAGCCAGACGATATGGAAGCGATGTTTCGTTATACGGGAGAATTATGTAAGCAGTTGCAAACCTTCGGTATCGTTAACTGCCTGCTTTCCGACGGCAACTATCTGTTCGCCTATTGCAGCAATACCCTGCACTGGATCACGCGCAGGGCGCCTTTTGGTCAGGCGCGCCTGATTGATGAAGACATCGCAATCGATTTTCACCAGGAAACCACGCCCGATGACGTTGTCACAGTGATCGCAACACTGCCGCTGACCCGTGATGAACAATGGCACAAGATGGACGCCAATAGCTATTTGTTATTTCATGACGGGGAATGTGTAGCCAAGTTGCCTGACCCTTGATAAACGTTTGGCATTGATGTAACGACACGCCCTTATGGAAAAGATGGGGCCGCTAAAATCCAGGCTTCAATAACGCTTGGGATTGGAAAAAGAAAGAAACGGAAAAATACATTTGTTCTAAACTTGTTTATGAATGTTTCTACAGCACAGGCCGGGCGTTTGTTAAAACCCCGCGAAACACCGATATTCATACGTTAAAACATGAGGAATGATCCAACATGACTACGAATCCATTAATTTCACCGCCCTCCGTTTCACCCGCTGATCACCCTGGAATGGGGACAATTATTATTCCCGGAGGTGTCGCTTTTCGAGTCTGGGCCCCGTTTGCCTCGGAAGTGTTTGTAGCAGGATCATTTAATCAATGGAGCGAGACGGCCAATCCCTTTGCCGGCGAAGGCAACGGCTATTGGTCGGTGGAAGTGCCGGGCGCCAAAATCGGTGACGAATATAAGTTTGTCATCCGTAACGGTTCGCAACCCCTGATCTGGCGTAGAAACCCTTACGCGAGCGAAATGGTTAACTCGCCGGGTAACGCTATCATTCACGACCCTAACTTTGACTGGACGGGCGATAACTTTACCATGCCGCCCTGGAATGAACTGGTGATCTACGAAATCCATGTGGGCACCTTCAACGACGATAGAGGCGGCGATCCGGGGACTTTTGAAAAAATTGTGCCGAAGTTATCCTATTTGAAAGATCTTGGCATTAATGCCATAGAAATTATGCCCGTAGCAGAATTTCCGATGGATTTTTCGTGGGGTTACAATCCATCACAACCGTTTTCTGTAGAATCGGCACTGGGTGGCCCGCAAGGCCTGCATCAATTCGTCAAGGCGGCGCATGCGCATGGCATCGCCGTGATTCTCGATGTGGTCTATAACCATGTTGGCCCCGGCGACATCGACCTGTGGCGTTTCGACGGTTGGTCGACTGTCAACCATAACGGCGGCATCTATATTTACGACAATGATCGCGCCCATACACCCTGGGGTGACACCCGTCCTGACTACGGACGTGGTGAGGTTAGGCAATTCTTTCGGGATAATGCGCTCTTCTGGTTGAATAAATACCGGTTGGACGGTTTACGTTTCGATTCTGTCATCAATATTCGCAACCGTAGCGGAAACAATAACGACCCTGATAGCGACTTGCCTGATGGCTGGGGGCTCCTGCAATGGATAAACAATGAAGTCCGTGCAAGTCAGCCCTGGAAAATCACGATTGCCGAAGATTTGCAAAACAATGAATGGATTACCAAGGAAACGGCAATCGGCGGTGCGGGTTTTAACAGCCAATGGGATGCCGGTTTCGTTCATCCGGTAAGAAGGGCGATTATCGTCATGACTGATGCAGAACGCGATATGACGGCTGTACGTGACGCGCTTTATCATTCATATAACGGCAATGCGCTGCAACGGGTTATTTACACCGAATCACATGACGAAGTAGCCAATGGCAAAAGCCGGGTGCCTGAAGAAATCTGGCCCGGCAATGCCGGAAGCTGGTTCTCCAGAAAACGGTCCACGCTCGGTGCCGCGATAGTTTTCACGGCACCTGGCATACCGATGATTTTTCAGGGGCAGGAGTTCCTGGAAGACCGCTACTTTCAAGATACCGATCCTCTTGACTGGTCGAAGCTGGAAACTTATAGCGGAATTCAATTGCTTTACCGCGATCTGATCCGGCTCAGCCGAAACTGGTTTAACCAGACTCGCGGATTACGGGGGCAGCATATTAACGTTTATCACCTCAATAACTCGGACAAAGTCATTGCCTATCATCGTTGGGAAAACGGTGGTCCGGGTGATGATGTCATTGTTATAGCGAACTTCGCCAATCGCAGTTATTCCAGCTATACCCTAGGTATGCCGCGAGCGGGTCTGTGGCGAGTGCGTTTTAACAGCGACTGGAAAGGCTACAGCGCGGATTTTGGTAATCATTTAGGTTATGACACTGTAGCCGGAGGCGTCCCTATGGACAACATGCCGCTTCAAGCCAACATTGGTATAGGGCCGTATTCTGTTCTTATCTTGTCGCAGGACCAGAATAATTCATAAGATGCTGACGGTGTTTCATGCCTAACTGCTGAAAATAGAAATTGCTTTTAAATGACCAAGATGAGGGCTTTTCCCGATTTCGTGGGGTAACACCTATATGTAGTATTATGATACTTGTATGCCAATGAGCGTATCACCGTCACCTGTTGCCAGGAACCAGACCCCAAGAGAGCCATGTTACTACAAATCCCCCTGGATATTCCTGATGTTAAAATTCTTACATTCAACTCATAAGTGCAATCGTAATTAATCGGATACTACATTTTGCAAGTTTCAGACTACCGATTAATCAGGCTTTGTTACTGCCCCGCACAATCCCCCTTAAACCAATACGGCGTCTTCTTTTTCCAGTCCGTGGTTTTAAACCGCTTATCCAACACATCATAAGCCGCTTTTGACGCCTTGCCGGTGGCGCAGTTTTGGCAGCCGTAGCGGGTGGCTTTAACCGCAAGGTACAAGGCTTCGGGCAAGCGTTTTTCATCGGGTTTGTATTTTGCCCATTGTGCAGTTTGCGTCGCCAGAAAATTCGCGCCGCCGGTCAGTGCGGCAATTTTGGCATTTTCAGTGGCGGCTTGGGCGATTTCAGCTGGAGTCAAAAATACCGGTGTCGAGAAATCGGCTATTTCATCGCCTTGGTCGTTGAAAAAGCGGCTGTCGAAATCGTTATCACACCACCAGTTATCACGGTAATTATCGATTTCGTTAAAGGCAGCCAAACGGCCCTGATCTCTATCCACCAGAGGTCGCATAGACGGGTTTTTCAGCATCAGCCAGATGGCTTCGAAAAACCGGTCTTGCTGATTCCCGGCCTTGCTATATTGATCGATAGCCGCTTTTAATTCCGGCAGGTACTTGGCAACGTGCGGCACAAATTCCAGCGCGGTTTGTTCATCGCCCAACAGTACGGCCCGTACCCACACCGACATGACAAGCCGGCTTTTCAGGTAATCGGGCAGGGCAGGGTGCAGGGCCATTTTCTTTAACAGTGACAAGGGCGTATGCAGGTTCAGTGTGCGCACGGCATCGATGTCGAACATCGTGCGTCCCAGCCATTCGCGTTCGTTCTTGTTGTAACCTTCGCCTTCAGCGGGCTTTGCCGTATCAATCAGCACATAGTTACTGCCGCCGTAAGAAAACACGGCAGCCCGGCGTTGGGCGTAGTTGATGAATTCATCGATATTTTGAGCCAGTAACATGCGTTGTGAATACAATTGACTGGTGGTCGATTTGTTTAACGGTAACGAGTCGGCTGTCAAAACGGCATCCAGCGTTTGTCTCGCTGCATCGGACTGGCCTTGCGCCATTTGCAGCCGCGCCGCGTGGTAGTTGACTGTTAAAAACGCCGCCGAATCGCTTTTGACGGCCTGACTTGCCGAGATTAACGCGGCGGCTTGCGGGGTGTCATTCGGCGCATTGATCAGGCTTGCCACCAGCCAGACGGTATTTTTGCCAGCCTGCCAACGCTCAACGGCGTGGGCGAATCCATCCGGGCTGGATGATTGCACGGTGAAAATCCAGTCGGTTAATTCACTGGCCTGACGAAATTGGCTGTACAACGCTTTTCTTTCCGCACTGACTTCCTCGCCTTCAAGCATTTCCGCCTTATCCAGCACGCGCCGGTAGTCGGTTAAATCCTGGAAAAATTGCGTGTTTTTTTCCTGGGCAAGCAGTTTTTTGGCGAGCGTTTCGTGTAATTGCTCAGGGTGCAAACGGAAATTGACATAATTCAACAACTGCGAGGCGGCAGGGTGATAAGCGGCCAGTTGTTGGTCCGCCAAAACGGCATTAATTTGCTCGAGCGCCAGTGCATAAAGCGCCTGGGTTTTAGCGGCATCTTCACCGCTATCGGTACTGGCTTTGCGCACCGCTACACGGGCCAGTAAATAGGACGCCAGCGGGCGCCATTCCGATGCGCTGTCACCGGCGATTTTCGTAAAACGCTCTTTGGCGGCGTCATAGTTCATCGCATAAAACAGCGCGGAAGCGATTTGATAGTCCCGGTCATTTTTCAGCCAAACCGGCGCATCGGCTGCCGCTTCAGCAGGCAATACCGGATTAGCGGACTTGGAGCAATTCGAGAAAACGGCGTCTTGCGCGCTTGCCCAGTCTTTACTTTCGGCGCTAACGCCATAGGCCGCCATTCTCGCGGCCAGTGTTTTGGCGGCATTATCAAAGGCGCCGTCGGTGCAGTTCAGAAAATAGTCATAACCGTTTGGCGTACTGCGCGAGCTATCAATCGCCGGGTCGGCGACATCGGTCAGCACTTTTTTGCGTATCGCCAGCCAATTTTCAAGCGCCGTGTTTTTTGGCGGCCCCTCAAGGCTTTCTGCATATTCGGCATGCCAGTTTCGCACTAACTCTTTTTGTTCATCGGCGGAAAACGGCAAATTGTTCAGCGCGCGATAAGCGGCAAACAAGGCTGAACGGTTCCACTTCGGTTGAATGATGCCGATCTTGCCTTGAGCAAAATCGGCGAAGTTATCAGGACGAATGGAAAACGTGAAAATCGGTGTCGGGAAATCCGGGCCGCAAGCTGTTGCCGGCGATCCTGCCGCTGCTATCAACAGTGTGAAGGCCGAAATAGACACGGCTTTAAGACAATCCTGACGGAATTTTCTCTGCCTGTTAATCGGGCAAGAAAGAATCATCCTGCTCAGAAATCCATTACACATGCTTTTCATCATCTTGAACTCCGGATTTTTAGTTAGAAGTTGCCGGTGCCTTGAGCAGGAACCGCAGTGAAGCTTTTTAAATCTTCCTGCGTCCAGCTTGCCGAATCGCCTTTAAAAATATAAGTGCGGCGTAGTTTAGCAAAATTGCCGGGTAAGGGTTCATCGGTTGCAATGCCGTAACTGTGTCTGCACAGCGGCACCGGGAAATCGCCTCCGTCCTTTAAAAACCGCCGTACCCGGCGGGTATCCTCGCCCATGCGGAAAATCATCGGCACCGCTTCATCGACCGGCAAATCCCTGATCCACCCGTCGCCTATGCAAAACGAAGCCAGGGCGGTGATTGATAACGGTATTGAGTCGGGCAAGCGGAGTTGCAAAGCATCCAGCAACCGCCGGTAAAAAGCGCGCTCGGAGACTTTGGCGTCGAAATCCAGTTGAATGGCCGCGACGTTTTTCAGCGTCAATGTCTGCAATACCCGCCGGATCAGCTCATCGCTTTGCACATCCGATAACGCGAGCGGCTGCGATGGGTTTTTGACAGTCTCGATACGCGTGACCGCAATCAGCTTGGTTGACGGGGCAAGTTTGAGCGGCTGCATACGCGGCACGAATATCACCTTGTCGCCGCTCAATTGCAGCGTTTCAGCCAAAAATGCGACGCCAAAGTGTCTGCTATCGAGAAAACGCAAGTCTTCCGGACGTTCCCAGGCCCATAAGATAACAGGCGGAAAATCGTCAAGCCCGCTTCTAGCCGAGACTCTGCCGGGGTAAAAACAAGACAGGATCGCGGCATAAAAAACGGCACTTGTTATAACGGGGTGTTTTAACATGGCGGATGAAATGAGTAGGAGAGATTGAGGTCGCATGACTTGAATTTAATTTTAGCTCATTACCAAGCTCTAGCCCTCATCGTTAGATACAAGTGTCGTCATACTCGCCGGGAAGCGGGTATTCAGGACAGTAGAGCGTTTGAGGGGAAGAGACTTACAAGATATTCCGCCACATGTCACGCTAGGGCGATAGATGAATGGGTTAAGATGAAACGCGTTGAAACCGGCTATGAAACGCAATTCGTTGATGGTATACGCTATATTGCGCGTTGGCCTAAACAGGCTATGGAGGATTTTGTGCTGGAGGCGTTTGGGGATAATATTATTTCTGCGGATAGTTAGCCTGCTTATCAGCCTGTGTTTCGGCATGGGCGTTCCCTTTCATCCGCTGATACAGAATGTGTTTTAAATGGTTTTGCTGAAGATATTGTCATATCCTGACCTGATTGGTGGTTGGGTATGATTGCTTAGGCTTTTATTATTTTTTTGCAAATATTCCATTCAACATAATCCTTACTCCATCCAGAAAGCCAAGTTCTGGTTGGCGGTCAAATCCATCCCACGCGTTTTGGCATAAACCATTAATGTCGTTAGCCAGCATATCATCTAGTCTATCTGGGGTCAGAAAGCTGCACCAATGTTTTCACCAATTGTCAGTATTAAAATAACAATCAAAAGATTTAACTGCTTTATCTTATTGGCTTCAATCAAACAACTTGGAGTTCAATAATGAGCCATAAATTTCCTGCTGCATACTTCGCTGTAAGAGGCATTCCGGTGTTTCCAGCCTGGATGCCCGAGGCAACTGTAGCTGTTTAGATACCACCTGCCCCTATCCGGGCAAACACGAGTTAAACAGACATGATCTTTCCGGTGCGACTACCGACCTAGAAGACATCATCGCCACATGGAATCATACCCCTGACGCCAATATCGGTATCCCTACCGGCAGCGTCTCCGGCTGGTATGTGGTCGAAACTGATCAAAACAACGGCGTTGCCAACTTCGAAGCATTTAGGCAGCAATACCGTCATGCCCTGCCTGCACCAACATTGAAAATCAAGACCCTAGAGGGTGGCTATTATTTCATTTATGGAAAACCCGACCTCGAATATGGCGTCGAATGGGTTTTTTCTCAAAAGGACATTGCCAAATTGCAAGGAGTCAATTTTCGTGGGGATAATAACTACATCGTTGTACCTCCAAGCCTAGATTTTATAGAACCCTCCCCTCAACTCGGGTATAACGAGTTGGCCTTTTATAAGCTTGAAGGTCGGACGCATTTGAATCGGCTACCGGCAATTGTCTTAGATTTAATAGATAACGGTGCGTTTCCAGTTGAAGACGATTCCCCGGCACAAAACCCTTACGACTTCCTTTTCAATGAGGCTTGTCGCTACCTTAGCAACGGTATGACTGAAGCAGAATTACTGGATGTTATTTCGACTCAAAATGAATTCATGCCTTATTCGCCCGTAGAATGGGATTCGGTAAAAGGAATGGTTAAGAAAGCATTAAGTAGTGGCATTCGCTTTCAAGAAAGTAATACACACAACCTAACCAATAATGTAGGTAATGCTCCGACGGAACACCAATAAATTCAACCCTGCCATAAGCCGCTTCACGATCAGTAAAAAAAGCCGTATGAGGACAAAATAGTACGGCATTGAGTCGCTGGACACATTATGTCTAGTGACTGTTTTATCCTATCGGCTCATTTAAACATCTGAACGGGAGTTCAACAATGAGTCTATTAAAAGCTGCTTTACACTATGCCTTAAAAGCTGCTTTACACTATGCCGAGAATGGCATTCCGGTATTCCCGGTCCACGGTATTAACGCTCAGGGCAACTGTACCTGTTTATACCCAGGTTGCCCGCATGCCGGCAAGCATCCGATATTCAAAGGGGGCTTTGCTATTGCCACTACCGACCCTATGCAAATTACCGCTTGGTGGGAGAAGCACCCCGAGGCCAATATCGGTGTTCCTACCGGCGCTTTATCCGGCTGGTACGTGGTCGATATTGATCCGAAAAACGGCGTTGCCAATTACAAGCGGTTTATTGAACAGAATGACCTGCCGTCAGCCACCTTAAAAGTAACAACCGGTGGTGGCGGCTTTCATTTAATTTACCGACAGCCGACTGATGGGCAAACGGTGGGTTCCGGTACGAACATTGGCAGAATGGCAGGGGTTAATTTTCGCGGGGATGATGGTTATATCGTGGTGCCGCCTAGTCGTCATCGCAGCTTGAAATATTATCGCTGGCGTCCTGATTTTGCTTTTCAAAACCACACTAGCGTAGAGCTTTTGCAACCTTTACCGGCAATAGTCGCCGATTTAGTTAACAAATCGGCGCTTAGCCATCAACCAAATATCCAGAAGTCTGTCGGCGAAGGCGAACGCAACAATTACCTTTTTCAACAGGCGATCCACCACCGTAAAACGGGTGTTCCTGACGCGCAGTTAATGGCTATTACTTGGGAAGAAAATGAACTGGCATGTCAGCCTCCTTTGGACTGGGAAGAAGTGCAGAAACTGGTTAGCAATGCCTTAAACATGGATATTAGCCAACTGCAAGTTAATGCCCCCGCCCTAATTTCAAGCAAGGTACACACGCTACCGGCTGCTTTGAACAAAACCCCACCGAAAAGTAAAAATGGAAAAAAAGACAACGATGATCCCTTCTTAAGATTAATGGCGATGGTTACTCAACATGAATTTTGGGTGGACGAAGCCAAAAAGCAGTTTGTAACGTATCCTGTTGCCAATGAATCCAAGGATAACGCTACCCATCCTTCTGAGCAACCTAGCACATGGCATTCTGAAAACTGGCCTATCAAATCGAGTAATTACCAAAAATTTTTAGCCTATCAATACCGGCAAACTTATCAGGAAGCTGTGCCGGACAGCGTTCTGGAGAGTGTATTGGAAACCTTGGCGGGCGATGTCTTATTTGAGGGCAAAACCTATAAAACCCATGTCCGTACCGCTCGTTATCAAGACCGCATTTATATTGATTTAACGGATGACCAGTGGAATTGTATCGAAATGAGTGCGTCCGGTTGGTCTGTATTTTCGGGGATACCTCCCGTCAAGTTTTTGCGTAGAAAATCTGTGCAGCCCATGCCCATTCCTGATCCGTCCGGGGACTTTTCAAGTTTACGGCAGCTGTTCAGACTCGGCAGTGAGGCGGATTACAGTTTGTTGGCGGCGTGGTTAATGTACGCTTTAATTGAAAATAGGGCCTACCCGATACTGGCGCTGGAGGGAGCCGCAGGCACCACAAAAACCACGCTGACCACGCAAATCAGGAAATTGATCGACCCCCGTAATCCAGAGATTCAGGGTATGCCGCGCAATATCGGTGATTTGTATATTACGGCACACCATGCCCATCTGATTGCCTTGGATAACCTATCGTCCATTGGGCAAGACTTGTCTGACACGCTATGCGGCATTGCTACGGGCACCGGTTTTAGCAAGCGGGCGTTATATACGGATTCCGATGAAGTGTATTACCAAGTCTGTAGGCCCATCGTATTGAACAGCATCAATCCGATCATCAACTTTTCCGATTTGGCTGACAGAAGTATCCGTCTGAGTTTACCGCGTATTCAAGCAAATAGCGGATTGGAAGGCCGCTCTCCTGAAGAGTTGCTACCCAAGCCTGCCGCTCGTATGAGTATGGAAGACGTGGATAAACAATTCCAAGACTGCGCACCCAAAATCTTAGGGGCTTTGTTAAATGCCATACAGATAGCGCTCCCCCATTATAGGCATGTCAACGGTGTGCCTGCTGAAATTCGGATGGTCGATTTTGCTCAATGGGGCGTGGCGGCAAGTAGCGTATTAATGACGGGCTCCTCGGATTTCATCGATGTTCTTTTAGACAACCGTCGTCACAGTAATCTAGCGATACTGGAAGATAATGTTTTGAATTGGACATTATTCCAGTTCATGCAAACCAATAGCCATTGGCAAGGTTCAGCGACTGAATTATTGGATGAGCTGTGTCGACATCAACATTTCGGTTGGCACCATCTTTTCCATTCTGCGTGCCCCGATCGCTGGTCGAGCCGCCACGGCCGAGGATTTCCTCCAACCGGGCACCAAGCAGGTATGCGCTGGTTACGCACTCTACGG
>SXIP01000007.1 GCA_005772825.1 Methylococcaceae bacterium
GCCATCCGGAAGTCGAAGGCACGATGGGACAATATGAAAAATGCACCGAAAACGGCGGCATCTATCTGGTAGAAACCCCAGAGGATGTTAAAAATCTGGTCGTTAATAACCCGGAAAACCTGGCTTATGTGACGCAAACGACGCTGTCGATGACGGATACCAAGATTATGGTCGATGCGTTAAGGGCTCGCTTTA
This sequence comes from Methylococcaceae bacterium, assembly GCA_005772825.1. Lineage (GTDB taxonomy): Bacteria > Pseudomonadota > Gammaproteobacteria > Methylococcales > Methylomonadaceae > SXIP01. The sequence continues at coordinate 196 of SXIP01000007.1, forward strand.
GCGCCATTCAGGAACAGAAAAAAGACGACATCTGTTACGCAACGCAAAATCGTCAGGATGCGGTTTTTGAAATGGCCAAAACCGCCGACACCATTCTCGTGGTCGGCTCCCCCAATAGTTCAAATTCCAACCGTTTGCGCGAGATTGCCGAGCAACTCGGTAAACCCGCCTACCTGATCGATACGGCAAAAGACATGCAGCAAAGCTGGTTCGAGGGTATGGATGTCGTCGGTGTTACCGCAGGCGCCTCCGCACCGGAAGTATTGGTTCAGGAAGTCATTGATCAGTTAAAGGCATGGGGCGGAAAATCGACTATTGAGCTTCAAGGCATCGAAGAAAAAGTGGTGTTTTCGCTGCCCAAAGGCCTAAAAAGATAAGCCGGTTTTTTTGTGGCGGCTGAACTCGATACCGTCCGTCTGGATAAATGGTTATGGGCTGCGCGTTTCTTCAAAACGCGCAAGTTGGCCACTGACGCCATTGCCGGCGGTAAAGTCCATATTAACGGTCAACGAACAAAACCCGGTAAAGAAGTCAAACCGGGCGTCTGCCTTTCCATCAGCAAGGACTCGCTAGTCTGGGATATCACAATCATCGCCCTTAGCGGTCAGCGACGCTCGGCTAAAGAAGCGGTTCTGCTTTATGAAGAAACATCTGAAAGCTATGAAAAGCGGCAACAGCAAATCATCCAGCAACGCGAACAGCGGGAATTATTTCCTTTCAGCGGCCAGGATCATAAGCCGAATAAAAAAGAACGGCGCTTGATCCATCGCTTTAAGCAAGGCTAGAGGCCTCAGCTTCTACAAACAGGTAGGCGGCTTCGGCAGGCCTGCCAACTTGCACGCATATTTCAAAGGACCGTCAGGAAACAGGCGATGCAAATAGCGACTGTTGCCTTTGTCTTCGCCCAAGGTTTTGGCGATTGCTTTGGTGAAAACGCGCGCATTGGGCAAATGCTTGAATTGCTGATAATAATCGCGAATAAAGCGGATGATTTCCCAATGTTCATCGCTCAAAGTAATATGGTTCAATTCAGCCAGTCGGTATGCGACATCGTCATTCCAATCCGCCAGGTTGACCAGAAAACCTTGATCGTTTGTTTCCGGCAACACATCCTGAACCATCAAAACCATGACTGGATCACCGGGTTGTTAACCGTCAATGTTACCAGCCCGGCATAATCAATGACCTCCAGACCTTTGACCAACTCATCCGGCAAAATCCCGCGAACGGCCATATCATCCGATACCACATAAAGACGAGTGGATTTCAGCAATTCGGTTAAGGCATTGTTTAAATTACCCTGTTGTAAAACCCGCAGCACCGCATTTTCAAGAAAAACGACGTCATCGCCGGCGTCAATGCGTTCCAGGATGGCGATTTCAACAGGCGATTGAAAAACAAGGTGTAGCACGTTAATGATTATCCGTTAATTTAAGCCCGACAATACCGGCAATCACCAGCGCAATTGATAATAACCGATACCAGTCAAGCGATTCCTTGAACAAAATAATACCCAATATGGCAACACCGACCGCCCCCATGCCGGTCCAGACGGCATAAGCCGTCCCCAGCGGCAGGGATTTAATCGCCAGCATCAGTAAATAAAAACTGCCGGCGCCTGAGAACAGCGTGAGCACACTCGGCCACAATTTGGTGAATCCTTCGTTATATTTAAGACTTAGTGCAAAAATGATTTCTACACAACCGGCAGTAAACAGCAGCAACCACGCCATGAACCTTTCCTTTCTTTGTTGATAAATATCCGCTATTTTACAGCATTACGACCAGGAACCCGGCAAAAAATGAACCTTAGTGAAAGATCCACTTTAAACCGCCCGATACTGACGGTAACCCAGCTCAACCGCGCTACCGGCCAGTTGCTCAATGATTATTTCCTAACTGTCCTGGTTGAAGGCGAAATATCCAATTTAAGCATGCCGTCTTCCGGCCATCTGTATTTTTCGCTGAAAGACGCCAACGCCCAGGTACGCTGCGCGATGTTCAAGACTCAACAACGGCGATTAACGGTTAAACCGGAAAACGGCAAACAGGTCATCGTCAAGGCGCAAGTTAGCCTATACGAACCCCGAGGCGATTACCAGCTGATAGTCGAACAGCTTGAAGAAGCCGGCGCCGGCGCATTGCAGAGAGCATTCGATGCGCTAAAACGCAAATTATCCGCGGAAGGCCTGTTCGATACCGCCAACAAACAAAGCCTGCCTGCCCTGCCCCACACAATCGGCGTCATCACATCGCCATCCGGCGCGGCGGTCAGGGACATTCTGACGGTTTTAAAACGACGCTTTGCCGCCGTGCCGGTGATTATTTATCCGGTTGCCGTGCAGGGAGACGCTGCCAAACAGGACATTGCCAATGCCATCGCAACCGCCAATGCCCATCAACAATGCGATGTGATTATTCTCGGTCGGGGCGGCGGGTCGCTGGAAGATCTTCAGGCGTTTAATGAGGAAATCATCGCACGCGCCATTTTTGCCAGCCGAATCCCGATTATTTCGGCGGTAGGCCATGAAACC
>SXIP01000049.1 GCA_005772825.1 Methylococcaceae bacterium
ACCAATCACCTGGATCTGGAAATGCGTCATGCCCTGAGTGTGGCCTTACAGGATTACCAGGGCGCTATTGTTGTTGTATCGCATGACCGGCATTTATTACGCTCGGTGACGGATCAATTACTGTTGGTGGCGGGCGGCAAAGTGCAGCCTTTCGACGGCGATCTCGAAGATTATCGTTTATGGTTAGCCGAGCAGAAAAAAGGCGACGAAAAGAGCACTGTTGACACGGCAGCAACGGCGACCGTATCACGTAAAGATCAGCGTAAACTTGATGCGGAACGCAGGCAACGGCACAAACCGCTGTTCGATGCACTGAAAAAAGCCGAGCTTGCCGTTGAAAAATACCATAACGAACAAAAGCAACTGGAACATCAGTTGGCCGACCCTGCGATTTATGCCGAATCGGAGAAAGAGCGTTTAAAAAAACTGATGGAACGGAAAGTACAGGTCGACAAGGCCCTGGATGATGCGGAAGCGGATTGGATGGAAGCGGAAGAGCGGCTGGAAGAAGCCAAGTAATTTGTGCCTGTTGACACATAAGGCGCTATTGCACCTTATGTGTTATTTCAGCATTGATTAATTAGGTTTAAATTTTAAATTTTCTATGTATTTGATTCCAAATAACTTAAGCACCACTGTCCTGAAGGCCTTCCCAATAGGGTAAAACACGTTGGCGCCGATTCTGGTACCAAAAACGTAATAATTAATTCGATTAAATATACCCGATGGTGTGCTTAACAACGTAAGAATGTGAATAGCGTCAGGTCCGTAATACATCACGTCTTTAAATTTCACGACCATGCCTTGGTCTATATCAAGTCCCGCAGCTGTTATTTCGTCCATCAGTTGACTGGGGTGACGAGCATCAATCAAATGTAATCGCCCCACGGCGTCACGAATTCGAATATATTTACAGTAAGTTTTGCATACCGGGCACTCGCCGTCGTAAACAAGCCAAACCTCATCTTGAATTTCGCCAAAAATGCTATTTTTCATCACATGACTCCTTCTTTAAATTTAGAGCTGGCGGAAGCTATGGGAGAAAACAGCTTGTCTCAAGGGTTTTATAACCCCGTCGCGCGTCGGAGGTGACGGGCGCAATTCCGTCACCCTGTCGATTCTGACTAAGAACAGTAAATATACATATGCTCATGATCCCAGAAATATATCCACATCAGGCGGGCATCAACATCCGATGATAAGGCTCCGCTTGGCTGTGTCACCACATCGAGATCGTTTACACCTTTGACAAACCAGTCACTCCAACCAGTAGACCACTTTATCTTGTATGCGACGATATCACGTCGATATACTTTTCTATCGAGTGATCTATCTAGGAATGTCGTAGGGCTGTTCCATACGGCATTATTATTGGGAGGTCTGGTTAGTGTCTGGTGACAAATTTGTTGGGTTGCCAAATTTCCAATACCCGCGTTTGCGAGCATAGAGGCAGCTAACAATGATACGGTAACAATAATTTTGCTTTTCATTTCAGTATCCTTAAATTGGGTCGAGTTAAGCCCTGGTAAAAATCAGACATTAACGAGCAATTTAACGCCTAACGTAAAGCCAACCGTGCGCGGCACCGGAAATCTGAATAATAAAACCGCCGTTTATAACTACTTTCTGGTTGAGTGTAATGTTAACTTATTGAAAGATCACATACCGATTACAAGGTACTCTACAAATTTTGGATTGGCAATAATGCAGATGCATTCATTTTAGGTTTCTGCACTGTTTATCTTCAGAATACAGCCAACCTTTTTCCTCTGCTGTTTTCAATGCCGCATATCGACAATGCACATTCATGATTACGAGAATACGCTGAAATTCAGTTCGGATAGTAGTGGGGGCTCGATTTAAGTGGGTTGCAAGTCTTTTAGCGTTTGTTGTTTTCAGAAAAAGGCAGGCTTCCATTAGTTTGCACAGGGCGGGTGTAAGGGGATTCGTGTTATTAACATTTATAGCCATTTAGTCTCTCGGTAGAATGGGGTAGGCCACCCTGTTCAAAGGGTTTCCTCGCATGATTTAAAGACAGCGGGGGCATCAAAATGTTCGTAACACGTGCTGAAAACCTCTTCCAGATTGGTTTTTGCTCGCTGGAGCCGCAGGTACGGCACATATATACTTTTCGCGGTGCAATCAGGTCTGATTGTCGGGCAGGTGCAGCGAGACCAGAAAGGTGGCGATAAACACCAGCAAGCCCAAGCCCAGCATGGTGATGACGGGATCTGCGTGTTGTGAAGCGGCAAAGGTATAGCTGCCCACCCCTATCAGCATCGTGAGATTCTGAAAAAATCCCTGCAGGGCAACGGCGCTGCCGCTGCCGATTGTCTGCTGCCCCTGTTCCTGCAAGGCTGCGTTAACGGGGACAATGAACATGCCGCCCATCATACCGATAAAAAACAGGGTAAAACGCGCAGGCCAAAGACTGTCTGTCAAACTCAGCACAATAATGAACAGGCCCATTAAATAAGCCGGGATCCTGGCGCGGCGCAAATGTTCAAGCGGGATTAATCCCGGCACCATGGCTGATCCGACTATGATGCCGACCGCCAACAACAATGTCAGCTCGGCAATTTCCGTGGCGTTTTGCAGCAATAAAATGAGCGGCGCCCAGGCAACAATAATGACTCGTAAAGTTGCTGCGGTTGCCCAGAATAAAGAACCGCCCAGCATCGCAAACCGTGAGCGCGGCTTGGTAAAAAACCGGCCCATTTGTTTGCCGAAGGTAATGACTTTAGATTCGTAAGCGGCAGGGTCGACAGATTCAAGTACTGCAACCTTTGCAGGCAATAACAGCGTAACTGCCGCCGACATGGCGAACAGGACGATCGTACCTGTTAAGGCGTATTCCGTGGAATAATCCGCTGCTTTGGCGCCGATAAACATGCCCGATAGAATAGCCAGTATGCTGGAGCCTTCTATCCAGCTGTTTGCTTTAACCAGGAACTGATGACCTGCCAGTTCCGGTAAAATGCCGTATTTGGCAGGACTGTAAGTGGCAGCGCCTATGCCGATAAGGCAATAAGCCAACAGGGGTTCAACGTTCAGGAGCAACAACCCGGCCCCTGAGGCTTTGATCAGATTCGCAATAATCAGTATCCTTGATTTTGCATAATGATCGGCAAGGCCGCCGACCCAGGGCGCGAGCACTACAAATGCGATCAGAAATACGCTTTGCAGGGCGGGTATGTACCAGCTAACGGGATGCGCAGATTTCATTACGATGGCAATCACTGTGAACAAAATAGCATTATCGGCAAATACGGATAAAAACTGGGCAATGAGTAATGGAAAAATTTGTTTGTTCATTAGTGAGTCAGTTGACTATTTTTACAACGTAAAATGGGCAAAAAGACCCGCGAGCCGGTTATATTCTTCGCCGGAAACCGCCTTTTAGGCGGTGCCCGGTCATTGTTGCACCAAACCTCTTGGTACTGTTTAAAAAACCACGCTATCTATGCACCAAGCCATGTACTTGGCAGTGATACTTTTACTGGTTATACAAAGCCAAAACCTGTTTTACATAATTGCGGGTTTCGGGATAAGGCGGGATTGAGTTGTTGTATTTCATGACGGCATTTTCGCCGGCATTGTAGGCGGCAACGGCGAGGTCAAGATTGTAGGGTCCGAACAGGCCGATCAGGTATTTTAAATAGCGGGCGCCGCCGTCGACATTCTGGTCGGGGTCGTTGCGGTCCATGACGCCGAAGCGGCGTGCGGTGGCGGGCATTAACTGCATTAAACCGACAGCGCCCGCCGGTGAAACGGCGTTTGAATTGTAAGCGGACTCGGTTTGAATAACGGCGTGCAGTAATTTTTCATCGACACGATGCCTGGAAGCCGCATCGGCAATCAGGTCTTTAAATTTTGATTTGTTGGCGCCTGTGTAGGTGTAGGCGCGGTTATAGTGATGTAAACTCGCCGTAGTAAAGGCCGGTAAATCGACTTCGGTTTTGCTGATCAGTTTTAGCTTGGCTTTGGGTTTGTTGGTATAAAGAATAATGCCGTCCTTATCGATATACTTGTAAAAATAGCCTGTTGCTCTGGCCGAGTGGCTTGATGTTTTTTCCGGCGACTTGATTGAGCTGCTTTCAGATTTATTGCTGAGTAGAGGGGCTCCATTGGTGTCAAAATATTTGCTGGCCTTGATAGTGAAGTTTTTGGTTTTTCTAAGAGGCTTATTGATACTGCTTCGAGGTTTGTTGGTATAAAGAGGAATGCCGTCGGCATCAATATATTTGTACATCTCGGCCACCACCTCGTTCGACACGAGTAGTAAGGCGAATAAAACAACTATAATTTTCAGCATTTTTGTTACCCCTTCTCCTGATTTATTAAGTTTTTAGTTTAATAAATTTTTGGTTTACTAAAACGTGGGTTTAATAACCACTAATCCGGCGGCTTTAACCGCTCTGTTTCTTGCTTCATCGATAGTTTCGGCACCGGCCAGGGCAACACCCATACGCCGGTTTACATAGGCTTCCGGCTTGCCGAACAGGCGAATTTCGCTGTCGGCTATGGCCAGCGCCCGGGCCAGTCCTTCATAGACAACGCCCTTGGCGTCGATGCCTCCCAAAATAACCGCACTTGCGCCGACCTTCTGCAAGCTCGTGTCCACAGGCAGGCCCAAAATGGCCCGCGCGTGCAATTCGAATTCATTTTGCTTTTGCGTGACCATCGTCACCATGCCGGTGTCATGCGGCCTGGGGCTGACTTCGCTAAACCAGACCTGATCGCCCTTGATAAATAATTCGACGCCGAATAAGCCGAGCCCGCCGATTTCATCGGTGATTTTAGCGGCAATGTCTTGCGCCGATTTTATCGCGGCGGGCGTCATTGCTTGCGGTTGCCAGCTTTCCCTGTAATCGCCGTTTTCCTGGACATGACCGATAGGTTCGCAAAAATAAGTCTGGATGTTGCCGGATTCATTCAATGCGCGCACTGTCAGCAAGGTGATTTCAAAATCAAAATCGATTTTCGCTTCGACGATGACCTTGCCGGTATCAACCCGGCCGCTGGATTTGGCGTAATTCCAGGCTTGCTCAAGCCGATCGGGGGTTTTCACCATTGATTGACCTTTGCCTGATGACGACATGGTCGGCTTGATAAAGCAAGGATAGCCGATACCTGCGTCGACGGCGGCCTGCAATTCGGCAAAGGATTCTGCGAAGGCATAGCCTGAGGTGGGGATTTTCAACTGTTCGGCGGCGAGGGTTCGGATGCCTTCCCGGTTCATGGTCAACTGAATGGCCCTTGCGTTGGGCACGATAGTACACCAACCTTCCGCTTCAATTTCAGCGAGCGCTTCCGTCGCTATCGCTTCAATTTCCGGGATAATAAAATCGGGTCGTTCCATGGCGATGAGTTGCTTCACCGCACCACTATCGGTCATGTCGATAACATGGCTGCGATGGGCGACATGCTGCGCCGGTGCGTTCGGATAACGATCGACAGCAATGACCTCGACGCCGAAGCGTTGCAGAGAAATGGTCAGCTCTTTGCCGAGCTCGCCGCTGCCGAGCAGTAAAGCCCTGGTTGCTCCATCGGTTAATGCGGTACCCAGTTTCAATTGCTTCATTTTGAATCGGCCAGATAGTTGTCGATGTCTTCTTTTGAAAAGCCGATTTTTTTGGCAACGCGGTCGGCGTGACTGACGCGGGAGATGCCCGGAATCAATCGATAAGTCGGCGCGTCATTGGCAAATTCCACCTGTCTGGGGATGCCTATGCCCTGTTTGGCGAAGTTATCGACCAGTTGGTGATTATGCGTGATTAAAATTGTGCTGTTGCCTTTCCGGTAAAAGCCGTTCAGGACATTGGACGAGGATTCCATTTTTTCTTCAAAGGTCGTGCCTTCGGACAATTCATCGAGCACCACCAGACTTTTAGCCGTTGTCGCCAGGAATATGTCCTTGGTTCGTTTCAATTCCGTACCGAAACGGCCTTCGCCGTCATCCAGATGGCTGATTTCAGGGACCTGGTAAAAAATCCGGTCGGCCACGGTCAATGTTGCCGATTTGGCCGGAACAAAACAACCGGCCTGCGCCAATAACTGGATCTGCGTGACGGTTTTACAGAAAGCTGTCTTGCCGCCGCTATTGGGCCCCGTTACCAGCACCAGCTTGTCATCGTCCAAAACAAAATCGTTACCGACATAAGCGGGATTTTGATTGCCCAGTACCGGATTGACGGCGTCGGCCAGATTGATCCGGTGATGTTCGGAATCGACCAGTGTCGGCAATACCATCGGATGACCGAAACTTTGCGAAAATTTTATAAAGGACAGCAGTTCATCCAGCTGGCCTACAGCGTCCAGAGTTTCTGCAACCTCCGGTGATTTCTTGAATTCGTTGCGTAACGGGATAATACAGCTGTCGCGATCAAAGCCGCCGACTATGGGGAAATAAAGCAGCAACAGCGGCGAAAAGAAAATGCTTTGGGTGGGAATGGACAGGTCCATATCGGGCGGGGCGAAATGCGCCATTATCCAGAGGGTCGCAAATATCATCGTCAGCAGCATCGGTTTGATGATACGCGGCTTGAAAATAACGGCCATTGAAAAACCATGCCGGTCCTGTTTGCATTGAATGCCGTATTCGGTGATATAGGCGGGGCCCTTCATCAGGGAATAGGCGCGGGTATCGGCGAATGCCTTTATTTTGTCAAAAATAGCGGCTAAATAGGCGCTTTTCGGTGTTTCGGCGGATTGCACCTGATCCACCAGTTCGAGCATGAAACGAATGCCCCTGATATATTGCTTGTAACCGTAGCCGTCGATTTCATGCGGGTCGCGGCTTGTGGTAAAAGAGCCCAGAAATTCCCCGAACAATAACAGGTAAAAGTTGTTTTCATGACCCGCGGCCTGTTGAACGATGCGTTCAATGCTTTCTTTCAGTGCCGGATTATTGCCCAGTTCTTCAACAGCGGCCTGTTTTTCCCTGATTGCATCGATATTATCGGATGGTTGTGTCAACGAACGAAACAATACCGCTTGGCCTATCGTGGTTGTGGCGTGATTAACCGCATCAAACACTTTATCGACTTCGATGGTATTAAAAGCGCTTTCATCGATCACGCCGGTACCGGTAGCGGGCGGCTTGCTGGATTTAACGCTGGGCCAGGCATCGTCTTGCCAACTTTGTAACAGGGTCTCTTTCATCGTTTCAGCTCTTTAATCAGGACAATCGGCACGTCTGTAGTTTTATAACTATAGACACTTACGGGCTTTGTTCAAGTAAATCGGTTTTCAAGTAAACCGAGGATAACTTCGACATGGGCGTCTGTATCATTCAGCGCGGGAATATAACGGTAATCGGAACCGCCGGCTTCCATAAAGATGGACTTGTTCTCCATGGCGATTTCTTCCAGTGTTTCCAGGCAGTCCACCGCAAAACCCGGACAAACCAGATCAACGGATTTGACCCCCTGGCCCGGAAGCGCCTGCAAGGTGTCGACGCAATAGGGCTTTAACCATTCTGCCTTGCCGAAACGGGATTGAAAAACGATCATCCATTGCTTTTTATCGAGGCCCAGTTTTTCAGCAATCAGGTTGGCCGTTTGGTGGCAATGATGAAAATAAGGATCGCCCCATTTGGTGAGTTGTTCCGGCAGACCGTGAAATGACATGACCAGCAGTTCGTTTTTGCCTTGCTCGCGCCATGCCTGCTCAATGGAATCGGCAATAGCGGCTATATAACGATCATCCTGGTGATAATCACTGATGAATTGAAAGTTGGGCAGATGCCGCCACTGGTTTAGTTCTTTAACCAGGTCATCATAGATTGAGGCGGTTGTGGTCGACGAATACTGTGGGTAGAGAGGTAGGACAATGATATTGTCAATGCCCTGTTCTTTAAATCGTCTTAGTTGCTGCGCGATGGACGGCTTGCCGTAACGCATCGCATAATAGGTTGTAAGCCCTTCAGGGCTGAGCTTTTCGGCAACCTTGTCGGTTAATTGCCGGGTCAGGAAGGTGAGCGGCGAGCCTTTTTTCTCATCCCATACCTTAAGATAGGCTTCTGCGGATTTGGCGGGACGGAACGGCAACACTGCGCCATGCAGTATTAGCCACCACACCGGCCGGGGAATATTAACGACGCGGGGGTCCCAGAGAAATTCTTTGAGGAACTGGCGAACCGCCGGTGTGGTCGGTTCGGAAGGCGAACCCAGGTTCGCCAAAAGTACGCCTGTTTTTTTGGGGTTCATAACAAACCTATCGGTTAATCAGGTTCAGAAATTCTGAACGCGTACTGATCTGTTTACGAAAAATACCGGTCATGACCGATGTTGTCATTACCGAATTCTGTTTTTCAACACCACGCATCATCATACAGAGATGCTTGGCTTCAATAACCACCGCAACACCCCGCGCGCCAATCGACAATTCAATTGCATCGGCGATTTGTTTGGTCAGCTTTTCCTGGATTTGCAGGCGTCTGGCATACATATCAACAATACGCGCGACTTTAGACAAGCCCAATACTTTGCCTTGCGGCAAATAACCGACATGGCATTTGCCGATGAAGGGCAGCAAATGATGCTCGCATAAGGAATACAATTCGATGTCCTTGACAATCACCATGTCTTCCGTTTCAGCGGTAAAAATAGCGCCGTTCAACACTTCGTCCAGCGTTTTCTCGTAACCGTTGTTTAAAAATTTGAATGCCTTGGCTGCGCGTTTGGGCGTATCAATCAGGCCTTCACGGTTTAAGTTTTCACCGACCGCTTCGATAATTTTGGCGAAATGCTCTTCCATGTTCTTGTGTCTCAGTTATAAAAAAATAGCCGGTCAGTATACATCATGAACCGTGAATTTTAATGCGTTCAAAATGACGGACTCGTCGGCGCCGGGTTTGCCGACATTTTCACTGATATAACGTCGCCAGCCGCGGGCGCCCGGTTCTCCGTGAAAAAGCCCCAGAATATGCCGGGATACACTGTTTAAACGCGCCTCGGTTTTAAGCTGCTCTTGAATATAGGGAATCAATAAGCTCACAATCATTGCTCGTGACAGCGGTTCATCAGACGCACCAAAAAACCGCTTGTCGACATCGGCCAACAGGTAAGGATTATGATAAGCCTCCCGGCCCACCATCACGCCATCGACCCGATTCAGAATGTTTTCAGCTTGGTCCAGCGAAGTCACACCGCCGTTTAATATAAAAGTCAGGTGCGGAAAGTCAATTTTAAGTTGATAAACCACATCATAACGTAAGGGCGGCACTTCACGGTTTTGTTTGGGCGATAAGCCGCTTAACCAGGCCTTTCTGGCATGTACAATAAAGGTATTACAACCGACATCGGCAACCGTGCCAATAAAATGAGTCAGTTCTTGATAGGAATCCTTATCGTCAATGCCTATCCTGGACTTCACCGTGACCGGAATTGAAACCGTCTGCGTCATTGCTGCGACACACTCGGCAACCAACTCCGGTTCAGCCATTAAACAGGCGCCGAAACGCCCGTTCTGCACCCTATCACTCGGGCAACCGACATTCAAATTCACCTCGTCATAGCCGTAATCTTCAACCATCCGGGCACAAACGGCCAAATCCGCCGGATTACTGCCGCCCAATTGAAACGCCAGCGGATGTTCTGTCGCATTAAATTGTAAAAAACGGTGGCGGTCGCCATGAATTAAAGCGCCGGTTGTCACCATCTCGGTATACAGCAAGGCATGTCGTGTGATCAGGCGATGAAAAAAACGACAATGTCTGTCGGTCCAATCCATCATCGGCGCGACACTAAATCGCGATGCCTTATAAATAGCGCCTTGTTCATTGTTTTTATTGGAATTCATTGTTTTTATATTAATTATTTCTATAATATTTCTAGGCTATTTTTAGACATTTATTGATATAAGATGCACAATATATGCTCAAAATACATTTTTGAGCATTATATGGCTACGATCACACAATACAAAAAAAAGTCGGGTAAAATATCTTACCGCGCACAAATAAGAATTGCTAAAAACGGCTCAATAGTTCATCAAGAATCAGAGACGTTTGACACTAAGACTTTAGCCAAAGCTTGGGCAACAAAGCGGGAAGCGGAGTTATCCGCACAGAAAGTATTCAAGCCAAAAGAGAAACCGCTCAAAATTGCTCAAATAATCAAAGATTATATTTCGCAATTTGGTCAAAACTATGGACGCTCCAAAAATTATGACTTAGCTCGATTATTAAATTATTCGCTTGCTGAACTCGATATTTCGGAATTAACTTCACAGGCACTGATTGCCCATTGTATTGAGCGTAACAAGGAAGCTAAGCTGCAGACTGTTAAGAACGATGTGATTTGGCTTAAAACGGCTATTAGGACAATGCGCTCTGTCAATGGCTTTACTTTTGATCTTACTGTATTCGATGATGCTTACGAAACATTGAGACGTGAAAAATTGATTGCAAAATCCATCGAAAGGGAACGGCGACCCACCAAAAAAGAATTATGGGCATTGTCTCGCTATTTTTATCAACGTAGGCAATCAGCTATTCCGATGCTGCAATTGATGTGGTTTGCTATTTATTCAGCCCGAAGATTATCTGAAATAACACGCTTAGAGTGGGCTGATAATGATAACTATAATGCAACAGGATTAGTGCGGGATGCCAAACACCCACGTTTAAAAGCTGGAAATCACCGACGATTTAAGTATCCTCGTTCGGCTTGGAAAATTATCAAGAGGCAGCCGGTTTCGAGTGAATATATTTTCCCCTACAACCCGCGAACGATTGGGACGAACTTTGAGCGGGCATGCAAGATGCTTGGTATTATTGATTTGCATTTTCACGATTTACGACACGAAGCAACAAGCCGCCTTTTTGAATGTAAATTAGGCATTGTTGAGGTTCAACAAGTGACGCTGCACGAATCATGGAAAACCCTTCAGCGATATGTAAATCTTAATCCTGGTGATGTAGATATTTGAGCGTCTTGCAAGTCCATAAGCTAAATATTGTCCGCCAAACAATCCAGGATATCATATCCACGCGTATGTCAAAAACTGCTAAATTAAGTGGCAACAGGATAAGGCTAAGTTTGCCAAGTAATGGCTGCATCCATACTTAACATCAAATGCTCCATTTTTTCACTTCATCAATTTTCGTTAGATTATTTCTCATCAGGCCTATAAGGTTTATATCGTTTGCAAATCCTATGAGTCATTAACAACCTCATAGGTATTTTCTACAGCAGTCAAAACTAAGGAACAAGCACCAAATAATTTGAGCAAGTAAATACCGGCAAAAAGCGCGCAGTACTCGGTCATTTTCCTTGCCCGGTAAGCCTGCTGGTATGTTTAGTTCGAACTGCCTGCTGGCTATTGGGAGCTTGCCCAGGTCATGTTGAAAAGCTATTTCGACCGACTTGGGATGGGCTAAATTCACAGGGATACCTCAGGGACTTGGTCCTATCTTAGCTTTCGCGAAAAATAGTGGAGCGCTTCAATTATCTATAAAATGTTTTTTTCTAAAAAGACCTCAATCGGTCGTTTTTCGAACGTATAGAAATGGAAATCAGTAGTTAGACTCGCATCAATATTAATGATATGAGTCTGCCGTGTTCTCCATTCAATTACAAAATCGCCATCAATCTTGGGCTCAACACCTTGTCAAGCTTTTGAGCATTCGTGATAACCGACGAACAGCTAAAGTCATTTCGTATACTTTACTCGGTTTATCGTTCATTATTTCCGGCAAATCCTGCTGGGCGCATGAAAACTATCCGTTGTTTAATAATCCTGCCGTTTCGCCCAACGGGATACACGCCAATACGTCCCCAACCAAGCTCAAAAGTACCCTATGGTGGCAAATAGCCGGTCGCCATCAACTGGATCCTTACATTTTATATGCCGTTGCTTTGGTTGAATCCGCTAAAAGCAGTGGCTCGACGCATGTCACCCCGTGGCCTTGGTCTCTCAACAAATCCGGTAAATCCATAATTCCGGCCTCCCAACAAGAAGGTCGCACCCTTTTAAATAAGTTCCTCGCCGAGGGTCACCGGAACATTGATGTCGGGCTGATGCAAATCAATCTCCATTGGCAGGGGCATCGGGTCGATAATCCGGAGCAACTGCTGAATCCTGTCACCAATCTCCAAATCGGTGCTTTAGTGTTGGCAGAAGCGATCCACTCGGTACCCAACGATCTGGCGTTAGGAATCGGTCGTTACCACAGTTGGCACAATATCTCTGCCGCCATCGCCTATGGACGAAAGGTATTGGCCGTTGCCGCCCAAATCCGGACCGTGCTCTGATCGGGTTATTGGTGTGGATGACAATATCTACTACCTGAATCTGGACTATCTGATCTTGGCGCATGAGTTGATCCAATCCGGTCGACAACAACAAGCGATGGTGAGCCTTGGTTTAACGCCGGAAGCGGTTAACATTTTGGCTAAAATGCCGATTGACCAGCTCAAAGTACTGGCGCGTAGCGATGTGCTGAGTTTTGCGCCGCGATTCCCGGTCAGTTCCTGGCCGTCCTTCTTGCGTAACGAAGCCGTGGGGAGTGATCCGTTTGAACAACGCGCCCGCCGGTTGAGGATGGTTCTGAGCAAATCAGGGGCCAAGCATGATAGCTGAAGGTGGGTCTTATGAGGAACAGTTGCAAAACTATCGCTTGGCTTATGAGCTGCTCAAACGCAAACTCAGAACGTCCTACGTCAGCCAGCTGATTAAAAGCATCAGCCTGCCGGAAATTCGTGCTATGTATCGTGCCATCCACGCGGGCGAAAGTCCCCGTTCGGGATTGCTCCCCACCATTGATGCGATTCCTCACGTACGGGAGTCATTCCTGTATCTGTCTTTATTCGCCTCCCTGTATCGCAATGCCAGCCAGATCGACATCAAAACGGAAATCGATGTGCCGGCTATCCTGTTTGCCTGGGACTTTCTTTGTGAGACCTTCCCTAACCATAGTCGTGAACGCAGGCCTTATGGTAAAGTGCGCCCGGCCAATTTCAGCGAAGCCTGGGTGATCGCACAAGCGCTTAAAATTGGTTTAGCGGATCTGCATTACTGCGAAAGCTGTCATGGCGAGTCTATCGTCATCTACAACAGCAAGTTTCCGCCGACCTGCCAGATTTGTGTGCTGGATGATCACCGTAAAAAATAATGCGCGCTGGATCTAATTTAACGCCCAAACCTATCCGCTCGGGTCTTGGCAACGGAAGGTGATCGACGTACCATAGGCATTATTGAGTTCGCTTGGAGAACCCTAATGTCCTCAACCTCATCAAATCGTTCCGATCCATCCAGCCAACTTCAGCCGGTTGCATCGATAACATCCCGCTTTGCTGGCCCACACAGTACTGTCAATTGCCAGGAGTGTAAGCGGTCGATGGTGCCCCGGATAGTCACTTATTATGGCCAACCGCTACGGTCTGTTTGTCCTTTCTGTGGAACTACCTTCATGAAGTTCAGTAGTGGTTTGCAGCGATTCCTGCAGCATTTTCACTCACGTACACTCTCGTTTACTTCCTTTAAATGGCTTGCAATTGTTTCACTATGCTTTGGCTTTCTATGGCTTATCAGTCTTTGGGAATATTTACCTGACGAACTCAGTCTTTTAGCGACATACGGAACAGTTATGTTTATCGTTATGTCATTAGCAGAACTGTTCGTTCAATGCATAGAGTACACAGCAGCTAAACTGTCCCATGAGAGCAATTATTATTGGACTATATTAGTCTTGATTTTAATGGTCACCGCTGGCTTTCGACATGACCTAAGCGGTTACATTTTCCTGTTTTCCTTAGTTATGTTGGTACGCTGGCTGATTGTTGGCATGATACAAGCGATTATTGACATTAGGTAAACAGCTCACTTAATTATTGACCCATCCGCGAGCCCGATTGAAATTTCCTATCTGATCAATCAAATCCGGCCTATTTTGTCCGGCTGCATTTTTTAGCAATTTAGCGATGTTGTTGCCATCTGTATCACCTTCTTCCTCAAGTAACCGTTGTTTTGCGCTACCCAAGCTACCATTATTATCTCCACTGATAGCAATACCTGCAAAAGCTTCAAACATGGCGGCACGATAGTAGGCTTGTTGGCTCGGTGTCAGCCTATCCGCCACTTCATTGACCCGTTGGTCTGCCCAAGCTTGGGTTGCTTGTGTAAATCCAGGATAGGATTGAGAAGCGGCATATTTAATGGCATCCCATTTACTTGCGCCATTCGAACGCGCCTGATTGTAGCCATCATTAAATTGTTTGACGTATTCACTACCCGCCGCCCCCGCCGCTTCAATATCCTTCGCGGTATTATAAATACTGCCGCCCAGCGTATTGTAAGACCACTCGGCCGCAGACGGTGTGTTATTGGCGGCTGATGCAATCGCCGATCTAAAATGTTCGGCTTTAAGCTGCCCCATCTCGGCAAAGCCTTCGTTGGATGCTTGCGCTAAACCGTTCAAGTTCTGCTCGTGCTGTGCGGCAATAGTTCTCTCACCCGCCATCATTTGACTGCGCGTGGAACTGATTTTGCCCTGTACCTGATGAGTAGCCGCGTCCGTTTCATGACGCGGATCTGCAAGGTGTGTCTGTTCGACTCTGGACTGAACCGTACCGATTTCCGGCGCCTGGCTTTTAAACGGCTCGTTTCTACTCGGATTCCAGTCGGCATTTGCTGTGGGCGCATTAAACGCATCACCCAAGAGCTGGTAACCTGCCAGTTCCGCACTCCGCGACTGTTGACTGTCCAGATTGCGGTAGCTGGGTGAGGAAAAACCCGTTAGCAAGGACATGCCCGCTGCCGCATAGGCTTGATGACTCTCCGCTATCCAACCCGCCGCTTTCCACTGCGAAGCCAAACGCTGGGCATCGCCCCTGAGGCCATACTGATCCAGTGTGTGATCCAGCCGTTCCATCAATTCGCTGTCACCGGCCAGTTTCAAACCGGTCTCGGCGGCGCCAAAGCTGGCTTGGGCGCCGAAGCGTTGTTGTGCCGAGACGGTTTGTTGATAGCTTTCCGATGCCGACACCGCTTCAGTGGCACTGTGTTGTAACGACGATAAGGACTGGTTTTGTAAACCCAGTGAGGCGACATGGCGGGTGCCGGATTGGGCATCCATTGCGAGGCTTTTTGCAAGGCCCGTTTGATAGCCTTGGCTGTTATTAACCGTTTGCGTCATATCTGTAGCAATCGAGTCCGCTTTATCCTGACCGACTTTAAAATCATTCTGTAGTCGCCCTGAAATGGCGGCCCCCAGACGGTCGTCGGATAACTTGCCGCCGGCATTGGCGCTGCCGGCGACCAACGCCGAAAAGTGATCGGCGGTGATGCCGGTATCGCTATGCTTCTTGGCAAAGGCTTCGCCGAACTGGCGGTTATAGGCATCGGTATGGCTGGAGCTACTAGCGATTTGCTGACCTAACGCACGGCTGTCAAAGGCATCACTGGTGATGCTGCTGGATTTGGCCGCCGTTGACGACAGGCTGGTCATGAAACTGTGGGTGGCTTGTTCGGAGGCGCTATAAGCGGAAGCCACCGCCGCACTCATATCCCGTCCCGCTGAAAAAGTCGGCAGAACTTTGTCGCTGCCGGTTTGGGTGACACCCGACAACGGACTATACTGATGTTGGGCTTGGGCGTTCAACACCGGCGCCGGACTGATCACATCCGGTGTGACGATTTTCTCGTTGACATAATCACCGCCGTCCATGCGTCCCAGAAAATGCGTCGCCGTTACCGCCCCGCGATAAATCAGCATCAACGTGATCGCCAGTGTCGACGCCGCCAACATGCCGCCCATCGACAGCCATTGCTGCAATTCCATATCCAGCTGGTAAATACCCATCATTGACGGCAGGTTATAGTTGCTTGAAGCCAACGTCGCCATTTTACCGGCGGCGGACATGTTGATGAACAAATTGATCACCGCCAGAATCGGCATCCACAACTGTATCCATAACAGCATGGAAAAGTAACCGATATTCATGCGTAGTCCAACACTGCCGAACAGCACCACGAAGGCCATGATCGGTGCAATCGCATAACTCAAGCCTTCGATAAAGGCCATCATCGGCCGGACAATCTTCGAAAACAAAGTCTGTTCCGCCGCCCATTGCGTATTGCGTTGCTGGATGGCCTGTTCGACCATAGCCGCTTTAGTCCAGTGCATGGCATCTTCGTGCCGACCAATCACGCCTTTTTCAAACATCGGCAGAATGGCCGACATCAACAGGTAATCAGACGCATTAATGACACCCGGCCCCGCCAGAGCGTCAAAGGCCTCCTGGATTTTCGGCACCGTGTCTGAAGCGGCAGACACAGCCAAGGTCTGCTGTAACAGGTTTTCCAGGGCAATGCTGAAATCACCAGTCGCCACTGTGCCCAAATGAGTCCAGGCATCGCTACAGGTTTGGGTTTGCGGCTTGCCGCCGACATAGATTTCGGTCATGTAAATGTCGGAATCAAAGCGAATCGCATTGAGCGGATTGGCATCACGCAGAATAGCATCGATTGATTTCAGGTTCAGATCCACGCCAGTCAAGGTACATTCCCGGACGTAATTGGCAAACGAGGTTTCCATATCGCTGCCGGCCTTGGGCGCATTGGCGGCCCCCAAGCCGACGCGGGACAACAAGTTCTTACGTACCGCTGTCAAGGTCTGCAAGCTATCGGCAAAACCGTGACCGGTCATCGACGGCAGCGCGAACGCCTGTTCAAACAACCGGGTAGTCCGGTAACCCATATTGGACATGACACTGCCCACCACCGCCGGTCCCAACGGCACATGATCGACCGCCACCACGCTGCCGGTATAGGCATCCTCAATAAAGACCTTGACTGACGGCGCATACAGCATCAGCCACAATACATAAGCCAGAAACAGATCCTGATAACGGATACCGCGGCTATCCCATTGCATTAACGCGCGCAGCATGATGATAATGACACCGATTAAACCGCCTATACCGGCCGCCATCCGGTAATCGCCGGTACCGGCAAGCAAGGCGACGGCATTGAGCACCGCTTGCAAATAAGCCGAATCACCGACGGAGAAGATTTCAAACATAGGAGTCCTACCGAGAACTTAGGGGCTTGGCCAAGCCGGCGCTGAGGCGGGAAGCTGGGCAACGGTGCCGTAATGACGCGGTTTGACGGTGTTCATCAATTGCTGATAAAACGCCATCAGGGTTTGCGGATTGCCATAACGACCAGCGATGGTGACGTATTCATCCTGTATCTGTTCGCGGGAGGCTTGCAGGGCCGCCATCAATAATTTGGCATAAGCATGGTCGCTCAGCTGCGCAGCAGTCTGGACCGCACTCAGTAAATCATTGACGATCAATTGCGCCAATTCCAGGGCAATCACCGGCGCGGCTTCTTCCGCCCAGAGTTTGGCAATGCCGACATCCTCACGGGCCAGATTATGGATCATGCCGCCGATGGCATCCGGCACGGTTTGCATGAAAGCCTGTTCGGTGGCGGTAATTTGGCCTTGATTGGTCGAGAACTTCACGATCAGACCGTCACCGTTAGTGGCCGAGCCCAGCAAAATCGCCATGACCCGTTGTTTAAGACCGACCAGGTTGACCGATTTAACCACGGGTTTCAGGCATTGATCGGCCTCATGGCCATCGGAGCAACTGTACAGCTTGACGGTCTGATAGTTGTTGCCGGCATCGTTGCCGTATAGCAAATCCTTGATCCGTAGAATCGGTGGCGGCGCACTCACCGGATTATTCTCGCCCTTGCCATCGGGAGCTGCTCGCGGCGCATCAACGATAACCGTTCCGGAAATACTCATCGCAGCTTCCAGCAAATCATTGCCGCCAAAGCGGAACCAGGCGCCGGCGTTTTGTTGAACCAACGCCCGCCAGACCAGATTGCCCTGGATTTTTTGCGTCATGTCACTCGGCGCATTCTGTTTGACCTGTTGGACCGGATCCCCCAAAGTGCTGGTATTGGTCCAACTGGAAAACACATCACTGATGCCCTGGGTAAACGAGGCGTTGGACAGATTGGCTTTGCTCTGCAAGTCAAAGGCCTTGACGGTGTCGTTGACCAAGCCTTGCGACAACCGACAGGAATTGCTGAACAACTGATTCAACTCCTGGATTTTCTTTTGCAAATCGGTCATCACCGACGCACACCAGGGACACATTGCGCCGATGGCCAGTTGAAAAGCATAACCCGAGGCATTGCCGGCGACATTGCGTAACAATTGCACGAACTGGTTGAAGTTGATGAAACTGAAACTGCCGGCGAACAGATCGATACCGCCACACCCGGCGCTGAACGACGGCGGCACAAACGACATGAGGTTGGTGTTGGCAATGCCGTTGCGAGCGACCAGACTGCCGCCGGTGATCATACCCCGGCGTTGGCCCAGATGCGCAGTCGGCGCGGTGAAGTTGGTCATGGTGCCGAACATGCCATCCATTTCCTGTTGCAAGTCGGCATAGGCGGGAGATGAACTTTCTACCAGCAGAATAACAACCAGCATTGCCCCATGAACAAACCAAACACCGAACTGCCTGAAAATACAAGCAATCATCGCGTATTCCCGACCTGGGCACTGTGTTGCAGCGCTTGAATCAATGCCAGCGGATCTTCAGTCGTGGCGGCGCTGATGCTGCCTGCGCTCGGCACTAACAGCGGCGTGGCACGAATGCCCTGGGTGATTTGATACTGTGACGGATTCAGCCAACCCGATTCCTTGGCGGCCAACAGGATGCGACTGGTCAGTTCCTCCAGAGACAGCACGCCTTGTGACAATGGCACGATCTGCCGGGGTGGTTTCATCAGGAACAGCGCCGGGGTTTGTTCGACGCCCAACAAAGCGGCCTGGCCCTGATCGAGCCTGAAGTTGCCAAACAACCCATTCGGCAGTGGTAAACCATCCAGCGACACCGGATAGATGTTAAAACCATATGTTTTTGCCAACATGCTTAGAACCGGTGCCTGCACATGACAATAGCGGCAATCGGAGCGGAAGAAAAACAAAATGCCGGCAAATCCGGCCAGCTCTTTCAAGACCCGATCCGCCATATCACTGGCCTGATGATTGGCTTCGTTGGCGGCATAAGTGGCGACCGGACGGCGCACGGTTTCATCCAGTTGTGGATCGGACATCACCACATAACGGGCGGCGTTGGTAAAGCGTTCGGCTTTGTCCATCATCACCCGTTGCAGGTAATAAAACGCCGCGACATTATCATGACTGGGATCGTCAATGGCTTTGTTGAGGTAAGTCTCCAGGTTCTTGCTCAGCCAGGCGGAGCTGAGCGGTTGTGGTTCGGCAGGTATCACCGTGAGCGGTGTTGACGGGATCTTGATGCGCTCCGTGGGCGAAGCCGGCATGGACTTGGGTGCTAGCTCCGGCTTTTTCACCACCGGTTCCGACTGCACTTCATACCAAAACCAGCCCCGCTGCTTGTCCATGAAATACGAAACAGCCGGCTCATCGCTATCCGACCCCCAGGCAGCAAAGGCCTGGAGCCACAGGAAAAGCAAGACAAGGAAGAAGGCAGCGTTTCGGTTCATAGCAGCATTCTGTCTCAAGTCTAGCGCTGCTTGATTGCAATAAATAGGCGAAAACGTGATTTTTTGCAACGTTACGCCCCTGCAATGCAGAAAGCAGGTCAGTATTTCCGAAAATGAGCGCGCTTTGACCCATTTTTTGCGGAAGCTGACGCCATGACTTCGCTAGAATTGCGCTTAGCCTGGGGTGTTCGTGTCTAAACCTGTGGATCAATTCCACAGGGAAATTGATCCGCTGAATCCCTATTGATTAGGGATTTGCAGAACAAAAGACTCACGAATTTGAAGGATTAATTCCTGATTAGGGATGATGAATGGTTGCA
This sequence comes from Methylococcaceae bacterium, assembly GCA_005772825.1. Lineage (GTDB taxonomy): Bacteria > Pseudomonadota > Gammaproteobacteria > Methylococcales > Methylomonadaceae > SXIP01. The sequence goes on from SXIP01000049.1 coordinate 19,824, forward strand.
GATACTTAGGGATGAGCTATCGATAAACGCAGTCATTTTTTAGCTTAAATCCCTACTGTCACAGGGATTCACGCGGCAAGAACCGAATAGACATGGCGACCTTTTGGGCCGTTAATGCGTAAGCAAAACACTATTTTTTGACAAGAAAATCGCTTAGGGATTGAATACTTAAATCCCTGTAGTTAAGTATTAGGGATTGGCTATGATCAACGAATCAGCAGAAAATCGTCCCTGCACGGTGACGGAAGCAGACTTGTTGGCTTGGGTTGAAGCTCAAGTGGAACAACTGCATGCCGAAGCCAGGGTATTGGTCGATGATTATTGGCGGCGTTTGAAACGTGAACAGAAACAACAGGCGGCATCGGAAAAGGCCCGGATTGGTGTGCGCATTCGTCGCCGGGAGGCCAGTCTTTCGTTCAGCATCGAGTGGTGTCAAACAGCTTTGAAAAGTTTCCATAATTTTCCAAGAAAGATCGTCGAAAAGTTTCCAGTTAACTTATGGGGTTATTGGTTTTCTAGCGCCTTTTTCCGCTGTTTAAATCGATAGGAATCGTTACCGGTTTCCAAAA
>SXIP01000050.1 GCA_005772825.1 Methylococcaceae bacterium
ATTGTCATTGCCGGCCAGCGTGCGCGCCCCCCAGACCAGCGTGCCTTTGCCGATGAAAAAACGAATAATATTGATGGATTTACCGGCGTTGACATCAACGTTATAAGATTCTTGTTCTTCGTGTGAAACTTGCAGGGCCGGAGCGATGACTGAACTCAGGCTGACATTGGCGGGTGCTTTCCAGACGCCACGGTCACGGTCAACGGCGGCGTAAATGCCCGCCATGATTCCTGAAGGCGGCATCAGGTTGAGGGTATCCGCTGCTTTGGCCGCCAGTGTTTTATAGGTGCCGAAACTTTCAAGCAAGGCCTGATTGAGCTTCAGCTCGTATTCGGATAGGGTTCGTGCGTAGAAACGAAAATCTTCCAAAATCCCGGCGCTTGCAGCGGTTAAGGCGTTAAAGGCAATCTCCGCCCTGTTGATGTCCGTCAAGCCTGCCGTCGTATAGTTCGCGGTCAAATCAGGCAAGCTGGCGTCTGCAAGCATCAGGGCCGACGTTCCGAAGCCAAGATAGCTTGCCAAATCGGTCAGGTCTACAGCGGCAAACAGCACTATTGCAGGACCGGCGGTGTTTGCTTCAAGCGCTTTATGATGACCTGCAAGTAAGAGCAGGCCGGACATCAAGCCCGAATTAAGCCTGAACTTTTCCAAGTCCGATTTTATTTTGAATAGGGTTGTTGCAGGGTCCGGTGCTGAGGTTTCAGCCAGCCGAACTCTCTTGATAACAGCCAGATAAAATGCCGCTATACCTTGTAAAGCGGTCTGTAATACAGCTTTAGCTGGGGCTCCCTTGGCTGCTTCGGTTCGGTAGGCGTCGAACACTTCAGCCAATCGGTCGGTGAGCTTTTTCTTGCTGCCCACAGCACCGCCGCTGAGAGTTTCTTCGACTTGTTCGATACTGTTTATGCCGTTGCCGCCATAGACACTGTTTTCCACATCGATAAGCGTCGTGATAAGGTTCTTGATATCGCTGTCTGAAGTCAGGCTTTGCAGAATATCCGTACCGGGCGTTCCGCTGCGCTCAATCGGCATGTTTCGCCGTGTTATAAAGCGCGGCAGCCCCGCCTGAATCCACGGTCCGTAGGCCGCCGCGTATTTCAGGTTATTGATGCCTATTTTGTCGCGGAAATTTTTGACGGAGGTAGCAAAAGCCGCTTTATCCAGGGCTTTTTCCAGGTCGCAAATGACAAAGCGGTCTTTCAGTTTTCCTGATTGAGCCAGGGCGTTTTGCTGAACCGTATAAAGACTGTTACCGAGATGAACCGCATCGGGCATGACGATGAGTGTCGGTTCGTCCTCGTTTTCCAGCGCTATAAAGGCCGCATCATAGGGCGCGGCAGTCAGCCCCGTTGTACTTGCCGGATATGCACCCAGGGTAATGATGTAACATTTCCCACCGCCGTTAGCGTAGAACATTCGTAAACTGTCGTAGAGATAAAAAGCAACAGTCGGCTTGGCATTGCTGAAATTATTGAAAGCATCAAGCTCTACGGTGACAGCTTGACGAGGGGCTGTGCCGAATATTTCTTCATACTCAGCAATTGAATCGATCGGCACGGCTTTTCCTGTAAGTAATTCGCCTTTTAGCTTGTCGAATTGCGTATAGCCTATAAACGCCGGTATCGCCGTTTCTACCGCGGCAATGGAAGGGGGGAACTTGGGGATTTCTTCGATGTAAACGCCAGGGGTTTTGTAACTTGTTGCCATGTTTTTCACCGTATAGATTGACAATGAGAGTGTTATACAAAGATTTCCGAGATCAGTCGGGTGATTTTTGCGCCGCTTTTTTCCGCTTTTACCCAACCTTCCGTCGGCGCCGGATTTAAATCCGAGCTTGGGCTTCTGAAACAGGTTAACGGAAGCGGCTCGGTTTCTGTCAGGACGACAGCGCCGGTACGTTTGTTAATATAACGCCGGATGGTTGAACGATTTTTAAAGCGAACCTGGAAAATCGGGTAAGGTGTTTTGGCCAGGCCGTTGCCGTCAGTAAAGTTGAAACTATTATCATCGGCCCTGAGCGGCGACAAACGGATCAGGGCAAAAACATTGTCGGGAATATCCTTCGACAGTCGGATACCACGCTGGGGCGCGCCGACTAAACCGATGGGCGGTACGATGGCCGGGATGTCATTCTGATGAACAAAAACCGGCAGATTACTTGCCTGGGCATTGAGTTGCTGGGAAGTCGGGTTAGGAGTATCGCTGGTTAATTGCGTCAACGCGCCGCCCGCGGCAATAACCAATGATTCGACCTTGTCGCCGGGGCTACGTGCGGAATACTTGCTTGATAAAAACAGTGACTTATTACTGCTTAAGCCTCGTGAAACACCGGTCAGGTTAGACAGTAGAGGGACATTTGCCTTATAGCGATAAACGGTATCTTCGGGCGGGTAATAAATCTCGGCGATTTTCTGTGTCGGTAGCGTCAGGGCGGTGTAGTTGAAAAAATCGCTATTGGTTACCGTGATGACAAATTCGAACAAGGTGTCGGCGGGAATGACCTTTGTGCCCGGTGAGGCGACGACAAAGCCCATGGCGCTGTCTTTATAAACACAGCCCAGTCCTTTCAAGCGCTTTGCGGTAGCGGCGGTCGGCGCTACCGCCAGAAAGGAACGCCGGTCATAGCGCAGCAGGCGTTGGTTTTTTTTGTCGGTGTCGCTGATCAGGTCAAACACGGTAACGTCTTCATCCAACCAGTAATGGTGCAGCAGCCGGACTTCAAACAGGGGTTTATAAAGGCTGGTAAGCGTCTCAGTCATGGGCTTGCTACCGTATCTTTGTGATAGAAATCCCTGACAATTTCGGTAATCAGTCCGCTTTCGCTGTGTACGGCGCTGAATTTCAGGTCAAGCATGCGCAGCATGTACAACGCGAAAGGATATTGCTTGCCGCCTAACGTCCCCCAAAGATGATTGACTTCTTCCATTGACGGTGAGTACAAATCAAAGATCAGTTTGAACTCATCCAAACGGTCAAGCGGATTAATAGGTTGATTATTGGTGATTGAGCCGGGCGCAACGTTATCCTGAGTAAATACATTTTTATGTTGAAAAAAACGTAATGCCCTGGAAAGCATCAACAAGGCGCTGGTGTAATTGATATGGGTCGCAACGATGAGTATCTGGAAATTAAGAAAAACGGGCGGATTCTCGTAAATTGCCGTGAGCTTTGTATCGTTGCGAGTGTAGCTCGGCAGGTTTTTAAGCGATTTTTCTTCTTTGATATTGACCAGCGATAAATTGAGGATGTCTCTTGCAACGCCGGGACCATTGCCGCCTCCCGAGTGAAAGCCCTCAGCCAAATTGCCCAGTTGGCAAACACCGGTGCCGCCATAAGTTGCCAGATGGGCATTCAACTCATTGATGACTATGGTTAATGCGTGCGAAATCATCTTGAAAAACCGCCTTACAGAGTTTTAGTTAAATGCTCACTCTAACGTTTGAGTGGGGCGCATTTCACTCTTCAAAATACAATCAGTCAACCGGTTTTATTTGCTTAAAAGACCTGGATCACATTTTTCAATCTTGATAATGACGACTAATCAGAGTTTTGCTCTGGTCAGGAATTTGTTGGCGACAGAGGCGAGGGGCGCCTGCACACCCCGGCAATGAACACGATGACTTGATTGAGTATACCGAAAGCCCAGCCATTGCAGATAAACTATTGCAACTTGCAGTAGCGAGGATATTGGCAGCCATCTACGAGCAAGACTTTTTATCTTGCAGTTATGGATACCGACCTGATTTTTTTGTGTGTACTTTGAATATAATGGAACATGATCCTTAAGACCGACAGACTCCTAGGGGAAACTCAGCAACTGGCGATTATCGCCGCATTGTTAAACACCTTTCGGCGCTGATTTAGCCGTGCTGAAAAAATAGGCATTGGTATCATCCAAATTAGGATGTTAGCGCACCAGCGACCTGTGCACCCCGTTATTAACAAGGTCTATTTATGAACATACAACTGCAACCCGAATTCGACGACATACTACAGCCACTTGGCCACGATGCGGCGGCCTTTTTTTTGGCGGCAAGTCTCTACCATGCCAGAAAAATTAGCTTTGCCAGCGCCGCCCACTTGGCGGGATTAGATTTCGAGGCGTTTAAAGCGCGTTTACAAGAACATTTCGACCAAGGCTACATCATGGCTGACGAATGTGTTTTGGGTGACTTAGAGACCGTAGCAAACATGGCTGATCAATGAAAATCGTGCTGAATACCAGCCCGATCATTTTTCTGGGCAAGATAGACGCGCTGAAACTTTTATCGTCCTGCACTGATGAAGCTTACACGCCGCAAGGCGTTGTTGCAGAATTGCATGAGTATGAGCTGCCCCAGTTTATTCAGGCACTCGCTGTGTCTGATGTCGGCCTAGGCTATGTGAGGGGCGCATTAGGCCGGTTGCATCAAGGCGAACTCGAGGACATCGTTTTAGCAAAAGAACTGGCCGCTGATTATGTCGTATTGGATGATTTGTTGGCCAGACGTAAAGCGCAGAATTTAGGTTTACAAGTCATCGGCACGGTAGGCTTGCTGCTTTGGATGGAAAAAAAGCAGCAATTAAATGCCGTGCAAACGTGGCAAAAATTACAACAATTGACGGAGCTGCATGGCATGTATGTGTCGCCATCACTACGCGAACAACTCAAACAACAACTGCTTGGCGGGCATTAACGATGACGGACAATAATAAGCCCTTAAGGCATCTGCTCGGTTTATCGGGTGGCAAGTGCGGACAGTCAGTTTCGCCGAAATCCCGTTCGGTAAGCCGCCCAACTTGACAGGCGATAGCCGCAATGTCAAAGCCGTGTCCCGCCTTGCTACAGCTTTATCAAAAATTACTGCTGCTCAATCCTGAACATCCTGATTATGATTTAAAATAGCTATAACCAGGTTAATTTTGCAACGCTAACTTCAGATTAAGGAATTTTTTATCGATGAATTGGCAATTAATTGCACAACAAATTGAATCTGCAAGCGGACAACGGTTTAAAATCCAGTCGGCAAAAGCGCTGGCCGGTGGCGACATTAATGCCGCCTATCGGCTTCAAGGTATTGATAATAATTATTTTATTAAGCTGAATCGCGCTGATTTATTGGCTATGTTTGAAGCTGAGTCGGCAGGATTGGACGAGCTGGCCTCGACTCAAACCATTCGGGTTCCCAAACCCGTTGTTTGCGGGCAAAGCGAAGGACATGCTTTTTTGGTGCTGGAATATCTTGAACTCGGCCATTCAAGTCAAGCCTCCGATCGCTTATTAGGACACCAACTTGCCCAATTGCATCAGCAGCTCCAACCTTTTTTCGGCTGGCATCGTGACAATACAATCGGCAGTACGCCGCAGCGTAATTATAAAACTGATGATTGGCTCGATTTCTGGCGTGAACAGCGCTTGGGTTTTCAGTTAAAACTGGCGGCTCAACAGGGTTATGGGGGCAAGCTGCAATCAGCGGGTGAGCGGTTGTGCAGCGATTTAGGTGTGCTTTTTGCCGATTATCGGCCGTCGCCTTCGTTATTGCACGGTGATTTGTGGGCCGGTAATGCGGCGGTCGACAGTCACGGTAAACCTTTTATTTTTGACCCGGCCTGTTATTATGGTGACAGGGAAGCCGATTTGGCGATGACCGAATTGTTCGGTGGATTTAGCCGCGATTTTTATGCTGCGTATCAGGCGGTTTGGCCTTTGGACGAAGGCTATGCGATCAGAAAGACGCTTTATAATCTGTACCATATTTTAAACCACCTGAATTTATTTGGCGGCGGTTACTTGCGGCAGGCTGAAAACAGTATTGCCATGCTGCTGGCTGAGATGAGTTAGTGAGGTTAAGAGTTTGACGTGCAAGAGGGGATTGACTCACCTTGCCGGATTAAGGGGGATGCGTGTAGCTTTCCACCTTAAAAATGCATTGTTCGAATTATTGTGTTTCATCGTGCCAGGAGTTGAACAATGTTGACGTCCCATTGGACTAAGAGCGGATATTAAGCCAAGCATCGGCTTCAAAACACATGAGAACAGTATGATTAAAATTTTTCACCTTAGCTTTGTCCTGATATCCATTTTCAGTTTTGTTGGTAGAGTCATTCTGTCTGAAACCCATCCTGCGATACTTAAACAAAAATTATTCAAAATCGCTCCGCATGTCATCGATACGATCTTGCTGCTTAGCGGTATTACGCTGGTTTTTCAGGGCCAGTGGCTGGCGACGGAGCATGGCTGGATTATTGCCAAGGTATTGGCTTTGCTGGGATATATCGGTTTCGGTGTGGTCGTCATGCGTACTCGCGGTACGCTTCGATGGCTGGCGTTTGTCGGCGCGATGGCCTGTTTTGTTTATATCGGTATTGTTGCCGTTACCAAAAATCCGCTGTTCTTTTTATAGATAAGCTTTGTATTAGCCACCGTCCGGTTGCGCCATTACAGGTGAAATTCCGTTTCGTTGATGATTTTATCCAAACGGCGCAATAGGTCTTTCGCGCTGTGCAGCGAGGATTCGTCCAGGTCAAGGTCTGCTTGATCGGTTATTACAGCCCAGCGGGATAGCTGGTTTTTTAATTGCAGCTTTTCGCTTACTGTAAAATGGTAACGTTGCAGTAAGGCTTCAAAAAGCTTCGGCTGAGGCTGGGTTATCAACCTTGCCAATCGAAGCAATTCCCCTAGTAATACTTCTATTGCCGGAATGTGCGTAGCGATTAAGGCTGAGACCTGTTTCGGATTGATGTAGGTCGCCGGTGATAATTGGTTATCCGAAATAACTTTCAGGCATTGAACCAGTTCGCCTGAAGAAAAACGCACCGCCGTTTCATAAAATGCCGACGCTTCCATGTCTGCAAGTTCTGTTTCGCTGTAATCTACCTGAGGTTTTGATACGGTTTGAATGCCGCAGGTAGGACAGGGCGGTGTAAAAACCAAAGGCGGATAGTAGTTTCGTTGGCTGTCAAAATCAGTGATTTTATCGATTAAAAACAGGCTGCCCAATGGCTGGTCTTTGTGCCCGGCAATTCCGACATTCAGCAAAACCGGGTTTTCGTGCGGCACGCGCGCCTGAGTGTACCCGATACCGGCGGCCATTGCGCTTTTCCCAATTCCGGTTACAGTGAGATGTATATCCTGGTTGAAATAAACAGCAAACGGTAAGGCCGTGGTATCTTTTTTTAACCTGAAATGCTCGATCAATGGTTTGGCTTCACAGGGCAGGGCGGTGTAAATAAAAATTCCAGGCGGGTTTGGCTGTATCATCATGATATTTCTTGGAAATCGCCTAACTGATATTTAAATGACTTAACGATATGTTTATCACTACGTTACCTATTATTTTCACATATACCGGCTTATTTACCCCGATTGAGGCAATTATATTTTTAATAGTTGTTTATTGCCTGGTTTATTTTTATGCGCCGGAGGTTAATGCCGGTTGGATCGATAATCCGGCCAAGGGTTTATATCATATATTGCTATCGGAGTGGTTGGGGATTGATTCATTATGGCGTGCATTCTGGCCGTTTTTCCTGTTAGTCAATGGCGTTCTTTACTACATTGATTACCGGGTCGCGAATAGTACCTATACCATAAACAGCTGGAAAACCGTCCACGGCATGCTGTTTCTTCCTATCGTCTGGTGGATCACCGCAGTGTGGCGATGTTCTGCAAACACCCGCTATAAATTCTGGGCCGGTGCCGCCCGTTCCGTTACTCTCTGTCTGATTATAGAGTTCTGTCTGCGATTTCTCATCAGCACTCAATATCCCAATACGCTATTTGATTGCCAGCTTTTGCTTGCGGTGTACGGCGACTGCTTGTAGGGCAACATTAGTTCAGCAGTGTAAAAACCAATAGCTGCCTTTATGAATACAATATGCATCTAATTGGTTAACAATATTAAAAATAAATTCATAATTGGTGCGTAATATTGATATAATTGCACCTGCCTGATACAGACGGGCACACGAAAAGTCCTTTCATCTTTATATACGACCGGCAACGAACAGTCGTTTTCATATCACTAATAAAACCCTCAGGCCCTTGGTAGATAGGGTTTCTTTGATTTTATTTTGTATTTTGGCAGTATCAGTTGGCCATGATAATAGTGTTATGGCGCGTAAATTGCTTATTTATTATTGAAGAATAAATGAGATTGAACCACAATAGTCTCATTCAAATTTTCGATTATTTATACAGGCTGATGTAAGTGCATTTTCTTAAGCAAACGTAGCCCGGACGATGATGTCGTTTTCGTTATCCTGTCATACTCGTTAATTATGCTTATTTGTACTGAATGTTTACATCAGTCTTATAGCGAGGAAAAAATTATGATCATTCCAACTACCTTATTCGACGTTGATTTCGTATTACCGCCCCGCTTGTCGGCAGAAATGGCGGCGCTTGTTTTGCTGGTGTTTTTTGGCCTGTTCGCGTCCTTTGAATTACTCTTTCCAAGGGAGCGCGTGCCTAAAAAACACTTGTATAGATCCTATCAGGCTAATATCAGTCTGTTCGTTTTTAACAGCACCGTCATGTCGTTATTATCGGTCTCGTCGCTTTTTATATTAGCGGAACATTATTCAGAGCGGGGGTTGTTGCGGTACCTGTCGAATTCGGTAATACACCTGCCGGTAGCGGCGCAGGCGCTCCTGTCGTTTTTATTACTCGACTTGCTGCTCTATCTTTGGCACAAGGCATGCCACAGTTTTGATGCTCTGTGGATGTTTCACCGGGTGCATCACAACGATCCGTATTTGAATATATCGACCGCATTCCGAGTACATGTTCTGGAGTTGCTTATCACCAACCTGCTGAAAGTCGCTTACATTTTATTGTTGGGTATTAATGAGGCGATGGTGTTAACGAATGAGGCGATCATTACCCTGTTTGTCATGTTCCATCACAGCAATATTTCTTTTAAAGGTGAAAAACTGCTGGGACGGGTGATTATTGTGCCGCATTTACATCGTGCTCATCATTCAACGCAACGCAACGAACACGACAGTAACTATGGAGCGGTCTTATCACTTTGGGATCGCCTGTTTGGAACCTTGGCTGATCTGCAACCTGCAGCAGTCGGCATTAAAGGCAATTCGCCCCAGGATTTTATCAATCTGGTGAAATTCGGCTTTACCATGCAAGCGCCTTCCCCGGTTCCGGTTGTCAGCCTTGAGGCTATGATTGCCGAGGCCGCCTATTACAAGGCGGAAAAACGCAATTTTTATCCCGGTTATGAGCTGCTTGACTGGCTGGAAGCAAAAAGGGAAATTATCAGCATGGTCTATGGCGATAAGCAGGCTAAAAAACAGCCGCTACGAAATCCACAGCCTAATTGTTTTAAGTTTATGAATTTCAATATGAATCTTGCATTGAAATAGCAAGGTGTAAAAATGCGCGGGCGGTTTTAATAACTGAAAACCGCCCAGGTTGAGTTGGTTACCGCCAACTCAACTCAATAAAGTCCGGTCAATATTGAAGTCGGCCCGGAAAGGCGAGAGGTATTTTAGTTAAGCAAATGAGCAAAAACTGTAATAAGATAGCCGCAGTTTCTACATTGAAAGAGCCACTGTCATGCGTCGTTTTATTTTACTTGGTATTCTTGCCTTTCCTGCTTTTGCTGTTGATGAGCGACCACCCAGGCTTGAATCTGTACCTGAAGTACCGGAACCGCCTCGTCCTGTGCAAAGTGGAGAGACACTAGAGCCTGATAGTACCGTTATTCCTCCGGGTAAAAAACCGCCCGAGCAAGGAGAAGCGGAGCCTGAGTCAGTTGATGCTATTCCCTCGGGCAGGGAGCGGCTTCCTGAGCAAGATGAGGAAGAGACAGGGACTGTTGACATTAGGCGCCTGGGTAAAAAGATGATCCATGAATACCGCAGAGGGGGCAGGCTTTATATGGTAAAAGTGGTTCCTGATATCGGCCCCCCTTATTATTTTCTTGACTCCAACGGTGACGGCAAGCTGGATATTCGTCGTAGCGATTTGAGCCAGGATACCAATGTCAATATGTGGAAATTACTGGAATGGGATTAATGGGGTTGGAGTAGCTCCCATTCATTATTATCTCTTCGTATTCGAACAGCTCTTCATCTCTTTGCGTAAAAAACTCTAACACTGCGCCCGGCAATTACGCCGTATTAAACCTGAGCAATCCGGTTTGGCGCATAGGCGCATCTAAATAATCACTCTCAGGAAACAAAATGCAGTACCAAGTTGACCATGAAGGTTTGAAACCTGATCTTATCCTTCCCTGGACTATCGTCGGCATCATGCTGCTTATGCTGGCGGCTTATGTTATTGCCTGTCAAGTCATGGGCGAACAGTTGCAAAGCCCTCTGCCCGAGGCGCAAAGAGTGCTGATCAGGACGGTATTTTATGGCATCGCCATCATGACATTTCCGATGACTAATCTGATTCGACATATTCAGTTGCGGCTTAACCAAACGATGCCTCTTTCAGGGCAGAACATTGCCGACGCGGTAAAAAGCCGCTATCTGGTGACGATTATTGTTTCCATGTCTTTGGTTGAGAGTGTCGGAATTTTTGGCTTTGTCATGTTTATTTTGGGTGATGGTTTTAACACCTTGTATATATTTACCGGCTTATCCGCATTGGGCCTGTTTTTATATCGGCCAAAACCGGATGAATATAAAGGGATAATTGAGGCGCTGGCTCGTGCAGAAAAATGAAATATTGTTAGCCGATGCCGACATTTGTGTTAAATGCGGTTTATGTTTGCCCCATTGCCCAACCTATTCCAAGACACAAAATGAAAATGAATCGCCGCGTGGCCGTATTGCCCTGATTCAGGCCTGGGCCGGTGATCACCTCGATACATCGGAAAAACTTCTTGAGCACATCGACAACTGCCTCCTTTGCCGGTCTTGCGAACGGGTATGCCCGGCTTTGGTGCCTTATGGACGCTTGATCGATAATTTTCGTGCACAGGTATACCTGCCAAGTGAAGTTTCGTCGTCATTATCGCTGTTGAAAAAAATCGCTCACAATAAAAAGCTTAATCGCCTAGCAGAGTCGGGCTTGAGGTTTTATCAATCAACACCTTTGCAAAAAACAGCCCGCTTGTTGAAATTACCCAAATTGTTAGGGCTCGATAAACTTGATCGTTTGTTGCCTGAATCTGTTTATTTAGAAGCTGTTTCCACAGGCGGAAATAGGGTAATACAGGAGGTTAAAGGAAATGTCGGGCTATTCATCGGTTGTATGGGCTCGTTGCTGGATCATGAAACGGTGAATGCGGCAATTAGGGTATTAACGGCTGCCGGTTTTAATGTTCATGTGCCGGAACGTCAAACCTGTTGCGGTGCGTTGGATTTGCATGACGGGGATATTGCTACGGCGGAAGATTTGGCGTCGGCAAATTGCAGTGCCTTTGCCGATCAGCCGCTGGATGCGATAGTTACCATTGCCAGCGGCTGCGGTAGCCAGTTAAAGGAATATGAGCAAACAGAATTTGCCGGTAAAGTGGTTGATATTAGCCAATTTTTAATTGAATCGTCTGTCGACCTGAGCGAGCAACTGGCGCCGTTGACCGGATCGGTTTGTTTGCATACGCCATGCTCGTTAAAAAATGTCATGCGTGAGGAAAAAGGTGCATTAAAGCTCTTACAGCAAATCCCAGGCATTACCATAACGGCATTACCTGAAACGATACAGTGCTGTGGTTCGGCGGGCACTTATATGGTGGAACATCCGCTTATGGCTGCCGCCTTGTTAAACGATGTATTGAATGCGGCGTTGGAAAGTCAACCGGCTTATCTGCTTAGTTCAAATATCGGTTGTGCATTGCATATTGCCGCCGGATTAAGGGGGCGGGGTATTGCGCTGGAAGTCATTCATCCTGTTGTTTTAATTGCGAGGCAGTTAAAACAATGAATCTTGATGGAGGGCCGGCTGTTGATTGGGCTGACTCAACAACCGGTTTTCCTTTTTGGAGCGACTGAATTTTAATCAGGTCCAAAAATATCAAGATAGCGGTTCAGCAACCTTTATCTTCTTGCGCCGATAATTGTGACCATAAAAAATTTCAGCCACTTCTCTTTGCAACTTTTTTTCTATCTCTGCCTTTTGAGCGGCGGTCAGGTTGCTTTCTTTTTCAA
>SXIP01000051.1 GCA_005772825.1 Methylococcaceae bacterium
AACGTCGCGGAAACCTCGTTGACGGTGCCGGGCATCCGTTGCGTCATCGACACCGGCCATGCGCGCATCAGCCGTTACAGCCATCGCAGCAAAATCCAGCGTTTGCCGATCGAGCGCATTTCTCAATCTTCCGCCAATCAACGAGCCGGACGCTGTGGCCGGGTCGCCGAAGGCATCTGCATCCGCCTGTATTCGCACGATGATTATCTGGCCAGGCCGGAATTTACCGAACCGGAAATCATGCGCACCAATTTGTCTGCCGTTATTTTGCAGATGATCTCGTTGAATCTCGGCGACATCGAAGACTTCCCCTTCCTGGAACCGCCTGAAGACAAGATGATACGCGACGGTAAAACCGTCCTGCATGAAGTCAACGCGTTGGATAAATCAGGCAAGCTCACCGAAGTCGGCAAACAGCTGGCCAAATTCCCGACCGACCCGAAACTGGCCAGGATGCTGATTGCCGCCGCAGACGAGCATTGCCTGACTGAAGTCGCGATTATCGTCTCGGTATTAAGTGTGCAAGACCCGCGCGAAAAACCCGCCGATAAAATGGCGCAGGCCGATCAAAAACATGCGGCGTTTCGTCATCCCGAATCCGATTTTTTAACGCTGTTAAATCTCTGGAACACTTACGAGGAACAGAAAAAACACCTGTCCAATAATAAATTGCGCAAATATTGCAGCGACAATTTCTTGTCGTATATGCGCATGCGCGAGTGGTTCGACATCCATGCGCAAATCATGCAGGTCGTTAAAGGCGACCTGAAATTGCACCCGAACACCGATGAAGCCAGTTATGAAAAGATTCATCGCGCGCTGTTGCCGGGCTTGTTGTCCAATATCGGCTTTCGCCATGAGCAATACGAATACCTGGGCGCGCGCGGGCTGAAGTTCTTCATCGTCCCTGGTTCCGGCCTGCACAAGCTCAAACCCAAATGGATCATGGCGGCGGAACAGGTCGAAACCAGCAAGGTCTATGCGCGCAACGTCGCCAGAATCGAGCCGGAATGGATAGAGCAATGCGCCGCGCATCTGGTCAAGCATAACTATTACGACCCGCATTGGGAAAAGAAAAGTGCGCGCTGCATGGTGTCCGAACGCACTTTGCTGTACGGCTTGACGCTGCAAGCTGGGCGCAAGATTCCTTATGACCATGTCGATGCCAAAGCCGCCAGGGAGATTTTTATCCGCTCGGCGCTGGTCGATCATGATTATCACAGCAACGCGCCGTTTTATGTCGCCAACCAGAAACTGCTCGAAGAAGTGGGCATGATTCAGCACAAAGGCCGCCGGGTTGACTTGGTCGAGGATGAGCAATGGCTGTACCAATTTTACGACCATAAACTGCCGCCCGAAATCGTCAGCGGCGTAACGCTGGATACCTGGCGGAAAACAGCCGAACGCGCCAATCCTAAAATCCTGTTTTTAACCAGGGAAGATTTGACCCGCGAACAGGAAGACTTTGTCAATGAATGGGATTTCCCGGACAGCAAGAAAATCGGCAACCTGACCATCCCGCTGCAATACCGCTTTGAACCGGGTCATGATGAGGACGGCGTGACGGCCGTCATTCCGGTGCATCAGTTAAACCAAGTGTCGCAAACACCTTTCGACTGGCTGGTGCCGGGCTTGCTGGAAGAAAAATGTATCGCGCTGATTAAATCCTTGCCCAAGCAGATCCGAAAGCACTTTGTACCGGTGCCGCAAACGGTCAAGCAATGCCTGGAAATCGAGCCGGATTTCAAAGGCAGTGTGCAGGAATGGCTGGGCAACAGGCTCAGAAAACTGACCGGTGAAGCCATCCCTTTAAACGCCTGGGCGATGGACAGTTTGACGGACCACCTGAAAATGAATTTCAGGGTCATTGATGATCAAGGCCGGATGCTCGATTACGGCAGGGATTTAAAAAAATTACAGGCGAAATACCGAACTGAAGCGGGACAAAGTTTTGACCAGATAGCCGCTGATGAACTCAATTACACCGGCTGTATCCAGTGGGCATTCGACGACCTGCCCGAGACCTATGAATTTATCCAGAACGGGCAGGCGTTCATCGGCTTTCCGGCCATCATCGATGAAGGCGATGCGGTCGGCGTGCGTATTTTCGATACCGAACAAAAAGCGGCGCAGCAACATCAGGCCGGTTTAATGCGACTGTTTCAACTGCAACTGCGCAAGGAATGCACTTATTTGCTCAAAAACATGCCGCAGTCAGCGGCGGCAGAATTAACTTACAATCGCCTGCCGAAACATCCGCTGGTACCGGCGGCAACGAGTCCGTCCTACAAGGATGAACTGTTGTATCTGATCCTGTACAGCGTATTTATTGACGGCAGAAACATTCGCAGCCAGCAGGCCTTTGAACAAAGCCTGCAAAAAAACAAGAGCGGGCTGATGAGCACCGCCAATGAAGCCGGCGCCGTCGTACTCGACATTATGACGCTCTACGGCGCTATCCTGACCCAGTTGCAACGTTTGAATGCAGACAATCCGCTGGCAAAAGACATCAGCGAACAGCTGAGCTTGCTTGTTTATGCCGGATTTATTCGCAACACCCCCTACCAGCAACTGAAAGCCATCCCGCGCTACCTGAAAGCAATCCAGTACCGCCTGGATAAGCTGGGCAACGAACCGCAAAAAATTCAGGATATCAGCCGCTATAGCACGCGCTACTGGAAGGACATCGAGAAAAAAGCCAAAAAAGACATCGTTATTCCCGAACAGGACTCGTTCCGCTGGATGCTTGAGGAATTCAGGGTATCGCTGTTCGCCCAGCAGCTTAAAACCGCTTACCCGGTTTCCGCCAAACGCATGGATAAGGCATGGGATGAAAGAGGGTAATTGAGGCTTGTAAGTCGAGCAAACTCTTTATCACTGCCCGACACAACTGCGCAAACAAATGCCTGAGCGCGGAAGATTACGCTGTTAACGGCGCCTTACTAAAAACAGCGCATCTCGTGCAGGAACAATGACCTCGCTTTCAATTGCTTGCCCATTATTGACTTCCGGCGCCTGTTTTCCTTTTAAGCGCTTGTAATAGTTTTTTCGAACAGAGGTACGCCAGGGCGTATTGGTCATATTGAGCAATACCAGGCCATTTTCAAATTCACGAGACCATCGCTCAGCCCCGCCGGCAAACAGTTTTATGTTGCGTATTTCTGTTTTGCCGATTTGTTCCGATACGCCGAATACGGGGGTAGGAACAGACGAACCATCGGCTGTAAAACTGATCCGGTAAGGACGCCAGATCGAATCTGCAAGTACGGATAGGGAATGGTTAGATTTAGCGGTAGTAATTGCACCGCTTATTTTGATCATACGAGGTACGCGGTCAAAACTCTGGCCTAGATAATTCCATGTATCATCGCCCCGCGCTTCAAATTCGAGCGTATATTCATTGCCCGGTTTCAGTGATTTTATGCCGCCTGATTTTGGTTCAAGCCGAACGCCAAATGGTAAATCATTGGGAAATGTATTGCCGGGAGTACTTTGAACTTGCGCTGAAAAAACGCCCGCCGCTTCATTTTGCTTTGCGGCAAAGCCATTTTTGACAATCCATCGCCATCCGCCTGATTGAGCAAGCAAATCTTTATTGTCAATATCACTTAGCTCTTGATGTGCAGCAGCTATAGGTTTGCCAAGCCATTGCCATTGATTCAGATCGCCACCGTGATACTCGTCCCAATTGAAATTGCCAACGGTCTTTTTTTTAGCCTTATTATCGCCACCAATACTCGGGTTATCCGGCTCAAAATCGATATTATCCAGATTCGTGAACGGATGCGGAACTCCGACCATAACGGCCGCTGCAAGGCCGATACGAAACCTGAAATCAGTCGATCCGCCATTGGCCAAGCGAGCATTGGTAAACGTTGCTGTTGGTGTTTTGGTGAACGGGTAGCTATATCTCGGCAATGCCTCTGCATTTTCAGACCAAAGTCGCAAGAGCGTGAAATCCTCGGAAAACCGGTCGAAGTCATTTGCGGCCGGAAAAGATTCAAATTGGACGCCATTGACATAATGCCATCCTCGGATATAGCTGTCGGCCTGGATAAGTTTATCGGGACCCATTAATTTTCTGAGTTCACGAAAAAAAACTTGCCCTCCAAGACCAAAACTGTTAACACCGTCAATATAGCCATAATCAGCGACTAAATCGTTATTGGTGTCCATCGAGTTATTCACTGGTTGGCCCCAATTCCATCGGGATACGTCAAATTCCACCCCGTCCGCTTTTAAGGAACGGACAAGCTTATCTATTTCACGGACATACCATTCTGCAGCTGTCAGATTTTCAGGCCCACCCTTAGGGCAGTGCAAGCTAAAATTAAGCTGCCGTTGGCCCGTCCAGAACATCATGTGACCAGCAACAACCGCCTTGCCTGCCTGGAAAGCAAGGGGTTTAGTATCCCTTTGCCCGCGTTTGACTGTCAATCCGGCCTTGCCAACAGCTTCGAGAACAATTTCTTCAGTTTTAGACCAGTCAGGTTTTCCGGTATCATCGAGCGCATAAATAGTCAGGTATAATGGCCACTGTTTATTTTGCTGATTAACGCTGGCTTGATTACGGGCAATGCGTCCCTGCTCCTTCACTGAAATCACATTATCATTGGGAGTGATATTTTTTGACAGCAAACTGCCGGTTTTATAAAGAAAATGTCCAGGCCAAACTTTCGGAAGATCCTTGTTTCCACCGCCATAAGCACGCTGAATGATGATGGTTTTTTTGGGCCACCGCGCCCGAATTTCAAGTGACCTAAGGGAAAAACCACTAACCTGGATGACGGGATATGGCAATAATTCTTCCATGACTTTGTCCAGTTCCTTGCCTTTTTTAACTCCTTCTACACGCTTAAATGACATAGCGCTGGGAAATGATTCGGGAAGCTGAATTGGCTCTGCGCCAATCTCGGCACTAAAAGTGCCAATGCTTAATAGCATTGCCCACAAAGTAAAACGACAGATGAATTGCATAAGTTATCCTATGGGAACAATAAAATATAAGAAGTTTAAATTGGCAATGTATTGTTTAACTACTCAACCATGAGCTTGCCGGTAACCATATTCGCTTCTTGAAACATTGGTTAAAAGCTAACGGACACACCGATCAAGATTTTTTTATGAAAAAGAATTGCATACCCCCTCAGTAATCAATAAAAATCTAAACGTTATTTTCAAAAAAATTAAAAATTAAATGAATTACCCGCTCAAGATGCTCATCGAGCCCCACCCACAAAGGCAGTCTGACTAAACGGTCAGAATATTCTGAAGTCACCCTCAAGTCTCCTGATGCTTTGGCATAACGTATCCCGGCCGGGGAAGTATGTAATGGCACATAATGAAACGTCGATAAGATTCCTTGTCGCTTTAAAAAATCAATAAACTCCGTACGGATTGTTAATTTCGGCAACAACAAATAATAGAGGTGAGCATTGTGCTCACAATATTCCGCGATGAGAGGTCTGCGAAGAACACCATCAGCCTCTAACTTTTCAAAAGACCTATGATAACGATTCCAAATATCTAAGCGTTGAGAAGTAATATGCTCAACTGCTTCAAACTGTGCCCATAAAAATGCGGCTGTCAATTCACTTGGCAAATAGCTAGAACCAATGTCGCACCAAGTATACTTGTCAATTTGTCCCCGAAAAAACTGACTTCTATTAGTACCTTTTTCGCGAATAATTTCGGCACGATCAACCAAAGACGATTCGTTAATTAATAATGCCCCACCTTCACCGGAAATAATATTCTTTGTCTCATGAAAGCTTAAACATCCTAAATGACCAATTGTGCCTAAATATCTGCCTTTGTAAGTAGACATGATCCCTTGGGCAGCATCTTCAATAACGAGTAAGTTATGCGTTTTGGCAATATCCATGATGGTATCCATCTCGCACGCGACACCCGCGTAATGGACGGGGACTATGGCCTTGGTTTTAGGCGTAATTGCAGCTTCAACCAACCGCTCGTCCAGGTTAAGCGTATCTTCCCGAATATCGACAAACACAGGCACACCACCGCGCAAAGCAAAGGCATTGGCGGTGGACACAAAGGTGTAGG